>JBGTMR010000184.1:0-68901 GCA_041743485.1 Pyrinomonadaceae bacterium | reverse complement strand
TTTCTCGTTAGCAGTTGTGCCATTCTTCTTAACGTGTCGAGAGGCACAACTCGGACAAGTGATTTCTTCAAAGTTCACACTTCAAAGAATAGCTTGTCCGAGTCTCCATTTCACCTCAGCATAAATTCTGAGACACGACCTGATGTTTTAGTCTATCGTGTGCAAATGCTCGTGCTTACATCTCGCCACGCCCTTTCCCGCTCCGCCCGGCTCGTAGAATCCCGTGCCGTGACAATCGGGACATCCGCTCACATCAATCGCTTTCGCTGATTCAACTGGTTCAAGAAACTTAGCGATCAACTCGTTGGCTTCCCCGCTCCGGTGAATCTTCGTCGCATAACCGCCGGGATTAGTGATGCCGTCGGCGCGCAATGACTCGGCATAACGTCGGCACTCGGTAAGCGTGAAACGAGACGACACACGCACACCCGCTGTGTTTGTGTGTGTTTCTTTTATATGTGTTTCTTTATTGTCTGCAATCTCTTCAGGGGCTGAAATTTTTGCGCCCCCTGAAATTTTTGCAGGGGCTGACTGTGGTAACAGCATCTCAAACAACACCCCGCGCGCCTGCTGATTCTTATTGCTAAGGTCAACGCTTATGCGCCGGATAAAGCGTCTTCCTTCAAGCATCTGAACACACGTCGTGACTTGCCTACTGCTTAGATTACAAGCCTTTGCGAGCGTTCTCATGCTTACCTGACATGTTGCTTTATGGAAGCCGCGCGTGAGCCGATACAGGCGTAACAACACCGCCTGCTCCGATGTTTTTAAGGTTGGCAAGACGACCTCGAAAAGCTCGTTCGGAATGCGTGTATGCTGCTCAGGGTGTGAAAAAATTGCAGGGGCTGCAAATTCTTCAGCCGCTGAAAATTGCAGGGGCTGAGAGTCAATTTTTGCAGGGGCTGCAAATTCTTCAGGGGGTGCAGAATTTGCAGGGGCTATGGCTTGAGATGATTGTGGTGCCGGTTCTTTGAACCGATCCAAGAGGCTCGCACTCGTCACTTGCTTGTGTTCAATCGGCGCCGTTTGGCGTGCGACGATTTCACTTAATCCGCTTTGAAGCCCTGACTTCCGTTTCCGGTTCATACTCGCTTAGTAGCTCCTTGCTGAGTTTCAGGAAATCGAACGCACCCGGTGCAGCCGAGTCGAAGTCTATAATCGGCTGGTTCGCACTTGCCGCTTCAGCGATCCGCACGTTCTTGTGAATCACGGTCTGAATCATAAGCCCGCCGAAGAACTCGCTTACCTCGCGCTTCACATCGCGGTCGAGGTTCTGCCCGCGATTGAACATATTGAGAAGCCCGCGAATCACGATGTCATTCTTCTCGTAAGCATCGGAGACGCGGGCGATTTGGCGCATCAGGTCGGTCAAGCCGTAGAGGGCGTAGTAGCCGCAATCTACGACGATCACCACTTCGTCGGCGGCGACGATGGCGTTCATGGTCGCCGTTCGCATCGCGGGCGGTGTGTCGATGACGACGTAGTCATACTTGCCGCGCAAACCTCTGAGCCGTTGACGGAGCAGGGAATCGCGGTTGTGGCTGCTCTCAAGCCGGAGTTCCAAATCGGCGGAGATAGCGTTCGGGATAAGGTCAAGATTGTTGGCGACCGGCAAGATGTAATCAGCTAAAACGGGCGATTCGCTCGTAAGCAAATGGTAAGCGGTGAATTTCAGTTGACGCGGATCAATGCCGAAACTGATGCCGAAGTTGCCTTGTGAGTCGAGGTCTATGCCAAGCACGCGCTTACCGTGATGTTGAGCCAAGCACGCCGAGAGATTGACGGCGCATGTCGTCTTGCCCGTTCCGCCTTTGGCGTTCGCCAGTACAATAGTTTTCATGCCGCTTCAGTCCATTCTACAGAGTGCATCGCGTCAGTGACTGTTAGGGTCTTCAACGTTTAAGCCTTCCGCCTTCGCCGCTGTGTTTAAGGTTGTGTCGGCGGAAACGAAGGTCACGGGCGGTAGCGCATTTCCGACGTAAGCCGAATTTACCTGAGTCGCCGCCGCGAGTTGCACGGAGTCGTAAGCACGCAGCGCATGTCTTTCCACAAGGACGGTCGCAAGGTTGACGAGTCTGCCGTTGACGGCGATGACCTCGTACAAAGCTTTGAAGTCGGAACGCACATCCGTCAGTGCCGTTGCCATGTCACTCGGCGTAAGGTCGCCACGCCTTCCGCGACGTGCTATCGCCGAGACAATCTCGACGAGCGTGATGCGAGCGACGTACACGCGATCACCCGAAGATGAATCGGTAATCCCTCTCACCCACGCCGTGCCGGTTTCGGTGATGTATCGCTTCGCCAGCCCACTGCTGTCAAAGAAGTAGGTCGCCATTCGCTTTGGGCTATCTTCGCTCCTCGATAATGGTTTCGGAAAGCGGCGCACCCTTGATTTCAACAGGTGTGCCGCCGCTCGCGATGAAGCGCGTCCGGCGTGCCTGTGGTCGCCGCAAAAGACCGGCTCTCATCAACGTCTGTCGCGCCTGATCTTCGGCATCAGCCGACTGATCCGGCAGGGTGTCGAGCAAGGCTTTGACCTGCGCCCGATCTTCGGGTGAAAGGGCGGGTAGTGCTTCGAGTATTTCCGTGACGCTCATTATCTCAACTCTCCCTCGGCTTTTGGTTCGTGTGTTCCGCGATTGATTAACTAAATTTCATTAACCGCAATACTTCCAAACACTGCTGCATCTGTTCATCAGACACGTACAGCATGTTGATGAGAATGGCGTGATTGTGGCGGATCGTAATGTACAACCGTTGCCTAATCGGAAACGGAATTTCTTGCTTCGGTTTTCCCTCGACCGTGCCGTAGGTCATACCGCCTATCTGCTCTATCTCCAACTCATCGCTAAACTGAAACGGCGCGTTCGGGGCATTAAGGAACTCCCGCGCACGCGCGTAAAACTGCTGGGGCGTGCGGACGCTCAGATGCACGGCGATGTTCTCGGCGGTGATACCAAAAGCTGGGTTGATGCGCTCCGTGCCGGGGCGAACAGTCAACAATAACAACCCACTCTGTATCGTCTTCTCACCGATGTTTCGCAGTTTGCTTTTGCCCTCCGGTGTGGAGTTGAGGATGCCTTTACCGACATCGACAATAGCTTTCTTGACTTCTTCGTTTTGCACTTGCCAGCCGTCAGGCAGGGTCAAAGTGAAGCCGAGTTGGTTGTGTGTGAAAGTGTTACCCGTGAAAGTTCCTGCTTGTACCGGCGGTGACGTGTACGGACGCGGCGGCGCGGCGGGAGCAGGGAGTGGGGCAGTCTTAACGTTCGACGTGCGGCGCGATTGTGCGAGCGCGGGAGATGATGAGAAAGCCATCATCAAGGTTAGTAAGATCAGGTATCGTGAGGACATAGTTTATGTGTGTCGTCGGATTTCAGAGTGGCGCAAAGAGGCTGGTGATGCCGACAAGCTTAGCTCCCGCTCAAAAGCGTCGTCCGTTATTTAGCACCTGCTGCGCTTCCGGCTTGAGCATTGCCCACAAGGTATATATGCCGAGGATAGTCCCAAGCGGGATATTGAGCAGGTTGATTGCGCCAAGCACAATCGCCACGATGCGCGCCCACGGCTTGCGCGTAAGCAATCCGTAGCCTGCAAGCAGACCGGGTAGCTGACAATCAGGATGATAATGGCGATGATGCCGCCCGCACCCGCCGCAATTCCTGCGGCTTCGGCATTGCCGGAAAGCAATCCACCGCCCGCCGCACTGACGAAGACGATTATGGCGGCGAGAACGCCCAAAGCACTCAGACCTAGATAGAGCGCGCCGAGAATGGTGATGTGTTGCTGCATAAGTGTTTCTCCTGATTATTTCTTATCGCTTTTTGTTACCGCCGACTCCTTTAGCTTCTTGCCGGTGTCAATGGTGACGAGTCCCCGCCCGCTGTCGCGCTTCTTCTCTCGTTCGCGCGCCTCATCTTCGACCATCCGTGCCTGCGGTTGGGGTGATTGCTTTGTGTTCTTGTCGCTTATTTCTTTCCAGCTTTCTTCGCCGCTTTGGTCGCCGTGCGCTTCGTCGTGCCGTTCGTCGCGCTAACCTTCGGCTTAGGTCCGGGCTTAGGAGGCACGAAGCTCACTAACTTGCTTTCCGGCACAACCCAAAAAGACCCTAATTCAGTTTCCTTCAGAGAAGCACCCGGCAGTGTTCCGTTGAGACACCATGCCCGTGCGGTTGACGCAGCAACGCCATAGCGTTCTGCAATTTGCTTCGCGGTCAGAATCTTGTCGCTCATGCGATAGAAGTTAGCACGCCCGCCGGAAAATAATCAAGTTATTTTCAGCATGGTAGCTATTATTAGCTTGACAGTTTCTAGCAGGGGTGCTAATATCTCACACATCGAAAGCACACCACGAAACGGAGACAAGCAAGCCATGATTCAACTTACCACCGCCGCCAAGTTAGAGAACGCCATCAACAAAGCACGCACTGTCAAACCCCGCGTTCACGTCGTCAAGTTCGGTTCATATATAGCTTTCCTAAATGGTTTGTGTAGAAGGCGCGTACCAGTCGAACTTCACCGAATCAAGTATGAAGCCTTGCAAGAAATCGCAGAAAGATTTTTTAACGGCTGCAAAGGTTTTGTTCTCTGAGAATTTCTTTCGCACGTAGTTCTTGCCTGCCAGCCAAATGTCTTCCACCGGATTTTGGTCAGGAGCGTTGGGGGCAAACCGCAGACACGTCACTATCCAATCCTTTTCTTCGAGACCTTGATTTACTTCCGCCAAGAACTCTTGGCATTGAAGGTCACGATGGTAAGTTGCTCCATCCCATATCAGCAGCAGTCTCTTTCCACGATAAAGTTCCATCAGAGAGCGCACATAAGCGACGGTGTTTTCGCCATTGCCGCCGGAAAAACCTTTGCGGTGAAACTCCCGCGAAACGAGATTGACCGCCCGATAGTAACTTTGTCGCTCACGTTGGTTGCGTATCACTACTTCAATCGCCTCGCCACACTTGCCCCACACATACCCACAACAATCTCCCCACAACAAATGGCACTCATCTTCCAGCAAAACAACCATTTCACCGTTCTCTATTTCTTCACGGTGGTGATCCACTTTTTTTAATCTCGTCGCGCCGTGCTAAGACTTGTGCCTCATCGCGCTTCGGATTTCGCTTCTCGCTCTGGTGATAACTCATCCCGCCCAACTGTAACAACTCGTAATAGGATTGCTTCGATTGATAGACCACCCCAAAGTGTTCTTCAACATAATCGCGCACGGCTTGGATGGAAATCGTCTCATGCTCTGTGATCCATGCCGCTATTTGGGCGCGACCCTCATCGCTTAGATAACTCTCGCTGCCACGATGCGCTAATAACAAACTCTCAGCTCCTTCCGCCTCATACTTCCCACGCCACTTACTCACATACTGCGGTGAGACATTGAGCATCTCGCATACTTGCACGCTCGGCATCGCACTCAATGCCATCTTCACACACACGGCGCGCTTAACTTCGCGCGCATCCCTTGACTCGTTGATGATCTCGTCTAAGCTGCTCATTGATAGCCACCTTCTTTTTGGCTATCATCTTACACGGTTCATTTAGAGTTCCTATATCGAATTTGTTCGTCCGCGATTTGCAGACGAACACGACCACACTCGTCACCGTCAATGTCGATGGCACGGGCGGAGCCAACGGCGGCGGCACGGTCGTGCGCGCCTTTAGTCCCAACGGGCGCGTCGTCGTCTTCGAGAGCGGAGCCAGCAACCTCGTCGCCAGCGGCAGAGGCGGAATGTTCGCCCGCAACCTCGACACCGGAAAGACTTATTTGCTAGGTAGTTACTCTTCGGGTCAGGCGGCGACGAGTACCGACGGACGCTTCATCGTTTTCAACAGTTACGCCAGCGACCTCGTACCGAACCTGAGCGATACGAACAACACCGACGACATCTTTGTTCACGACCTTATAACCAACACCACCACATTTGTTTCCATCAACCGCACAGGGACGGGCAGTGCCGACCAAAGAAGCAGCCAGCCAAGTATCAGTTCCGACGGACGTTATGTGTCATTTGAGAGCATCGCCAGTGACCTGACTACCGATAGCGTGCGTAATCGCAATGAAGTCTATGTGCGCGACCTACTGACGAACACGACACGCCTCGTCAGCCGCAGTGTGACGGGCGAGCCGACCGGCTACGTCAGCGCGAGCGGTTCGGCGATCAGCGGCGATGGACGCATCGTCATCTTCAAGAGTTCGGTTAATAACCTCGTTCCGAACGACTTCAACGACCGGACGGACATCTTCGCGCGCAACTTGGAAACCAATACCACTTCAATCGTCAGCGGCGGCAACTCCGGTTATCCGATTGGCACGGCACTTTTCTACACGCCGTCAATTAGTGCCGACGGGCAGCGTATCGCGTTCTACACCGAATCGCTTGACATCTATGTGCGCGACTTGCAAGCGGGCAAGACCGTACTCGCCAGCGTCACCCCCGATGGGGATAGCGGCAACAAACCGTCGCTTAGACCGCGCATCAGTCTTGACGGCACGAGCGTCGTCTTCTCAAGTCTCGCTACGAACTTAGTTGCCAACGACACTAACGGCAACAGTGATTTGTTCCTGTTTCGCTTTGGTCAGTCCACCACACCCTCGAACGCCGCGCCAAGCGTGATGCGCCATATTCTTTGCACTCTTTTACGATTCACCCTCCAGCCTTCCATTCGCAAAAGGGCAGAGATTCTCCGATAGCCATAGCGTGGATGGCGGGCGGCGAGGCGCGCGGAGGCGTGTGGTCAAGCGCGTGCGGTTCATCACTCGTCTTCGCCACATAGCGATGGCTCGCTCGGCTTTGCCCGACCACGCGACACGCCCGCCGCTGTGAGACTGCAAACTTCGCTTGCAAGGTTTTGACCACCCGCCGCCGTCGCGTCGGGCGCGAGACACTTTCCCTGCGCCACCTCTTTTAACATCAGGTTATCAAGTGATAAATCGGCAACCAGTTTCTTGAGGTGTCCATTCTCGCGTTCCAAGTCCTTCAGGCGTTTGGCTTCCGATTCTTGCATCGTGCCGAAGCGTTTGCGCCACTTGTAAAATGTGTGTTGGCTAACGGCAATCTGTTTGCACGCTTCAGCAACACTTTGTCCTTCGGATTGGAAGCGTTCGACTTCGCGCAGTCTGGCGATAATCTGTTCGGTGGTGTGAATCTTTAGTTTCATTCAAAAGAGCCTTTCTTCTTCGCTCGAAAGAGCGATTAACATCTCATGCGACACTCGTGCGTGTTCTCTCTCTCTGCCGTCCCGCTGCTAAAGAGATAGCATCCCGTGTATTTGTCGCTTTCACCTGAAACACTCTACAACCCACACTGCCCTCGATTCAGCGGTACTTTGTGTACAGAAACGGGGGCGGGAACCTTAAGGAGATAGTCATGGGGAGAACAACCCTCAAATGCACGATGCTGTTGTTGGCACTTGTGCTGATTGTGTGCGGCGAAAGATGGATTGTCGAAGCGCAAAATGCCGCTCAAGACAAATCTAACCCTGTCATAGAAAAACTTTCCCCTGCCGACATCATGCGCGCGCGCGCAGATGCGCGCGAGAAGTCCAACGCCCCATTGCGGCAAGCTCAAACGAAAGTCACTGAGTTAATCTCGCTTACCCAACAGGTTAAGTCGCTGCGCTCACGGCTTTCCTTCTTTCTCACCGCCGCCATCTCGCATCGCGGCATTGCCGGCTTTATGGTTGATAAAACTTCCGGCGCAAAAATCACCTTCACTTCTAAGCGCGTCGGCGATCATCTCAAGGCGCGCATCATGAATCAAAATGGCGTGATCCTCATCGAGTATGCCGAAGCGGAGCGCGCTCCGGTTGCACACCCCCTCACGGGCGAGACACGACCGAACCCGTGCCGACGCTGTGGGTTAACGGCTTCATCTATGAAGAGATGCATGGACCTGTCGCGGATGCGATGGGTCAACTTGCCGCCTCACCGCACGGTGAACTGATTCACAAACTCGCGTTGTACCTCGTCATGTTCGCGCCGGGCGACGACTTGGAGATAGAGCGGCGCGGGCTGGAAGTCCCGTACCAAGCGATGCAGACCTTCTACGCTACGCCGGCGATCAGCGAGTATGGCGGCGGCGAACTTAAAAGGGCGCGGCAACTCGGCAAGAAGCGCCGCAGTCTCTTAAGCATAGATAAATCTCCAGCAGTTAATGTGGCTCGCGCGGAACATCCGCCGCTGATTCCTCAACCGATAGACTGCGAGCGTTTCCAATGCATGTATGTTGACACACCTGATTACCAACTTAGTCAGCAGGGTGGCTACGTCGTTAAAAGTTTGTCGCCGCGACTCTCTCTGTCACATAACTACGCACGCCCCCCGGCACACGGCGGCGATGACGATGCACACGCTGCGGCTCTAACACATAAAGGCTTGCAGGACGGCGTGGTCAAGCCGAAGGATGACGGGGCGCAGGTTGGCGACTGCTTCGGGCGATGCGGTGGTGGGTGCGGCAATTGGAGGCACGAGTGGGTTGGCACGCCGAACATTGAATACGGACCGACAAGCTGCCGGGAAGGATACCGGAATCCGGCAATGGAAGTGGTGTGCCTAGAGAGATGCGAAGAAGAATCAGTAAATCCAGTCACTTACCGGGGAACTGCTGTACATACAGCAAGCGGTAAAGTTACTCTCGGAGCGAAAGCACATGATTCATGCTGCCGTAGTTCACCATTGGGTTGTGCCGATCCGGCTTGCATAGCGATTGCGCCTCTCGCAATCGATTGTATTATTCCGGGTGTTGGGTCGGAGCATACATGGAGCTACATCGGTTACCACGAAGCGCAGTACGTGGAGTTCGGCGCAGACCCTTGGACTTGCCATGAGCAGATGTCTGAATGTTGCCAGCAATGGTACTAGGTGTTTAGTCCCATAGTGTGATGGTGTAAATTAAGCTTAAAGCGTCCTGGCTCCTTTTGCCACCATCTGCTGATTTGCTCATATGGCGTCAGTCCCTTCAAAGTCTTGAGACGCTTGGCAAAGTTATAAGCCATCAGAAATTGCGAGGGATGTTCTTTTAGTTGCTGATGCGTTTCGTAGTGGTAGCCTTTGACCGTCGCTTCTTTGATGGTTCGGTTCATTCGCTCGACTTGTCCATTAGTCCATGGATGATTGATTTTCGTCAGCCGGTGTTCGATCTTATGTTCTTCACAAATGCGGTCGAATAGATGCTTGAATGCCCATTTATCCTTCAAGCGATTGGTAAACTGGATGCCGTTGTCGGTGAGAATAGTGTGAATGTGATAAGGCACGGCAGCGATCAACTGACGCAAAAACTGACAGGCGGTCGCGCGAGTTTGATCGGCATGTAGTTCGGCATAAACGAATTTGGACGTGCGGTCAATGGCGACAAACAGATAGAGCCGCCCCTGCTCGGTGCAAACTTCAGCAATGTCGATATGAAAGTAGCCGATAGGATAGGACTTACGCAAGAGCCATTTTGACAGACGGAGATTTTAGCTGCCCAATCAAGTAATCACTCAACTGACCGAACTTGATTTGATAAACCGTTCTGCCCGTCTCATAAGCTAGTTCTTTGAACCGACACCACACCAACAGCGCACACGCGATATGATTGCGTTGGATTCTTCCCACTCGGCATTGGCAACTCTCAAGACCGCTCACCTGTTTGACTTCGCGGTGTAACTGCTCAATCTTCCAACGAACGGCACACACCTCTTGTGTGTCATCGGTCGAGTGTTGAGTGGTGTCGTTGGTCACGACATAATCCGTGCGATCTTTTGAGACCACGAGCCGGAACAGTTCGAGGCGATGCCCTTTGGGAAAGTCTTTGACATGGACATTCTTGCCGTGCGCTTTCTCGTGTTCGCTCCAACTCAAAGAATCAGCGCGTTGGTAATTGATAACTGTCCCCTCACCTTCATCTACCTGCCGATTAGCTTGCAGCGGACAGTAGTAGATTTTGCCATTTCGCTCAATATGGAGCATGAATTGACGGGTTGCGTACCACGTATCCATCAACACACAGCGAAACTCAAGCTCTTTACTATGAATTGCCAAATCGAACATCTCTTTGGCATGATCGAGTTTGGTTTTGCCATCCTCGTCAGGAGCAAAGATACGATAGTCAATGAGCCAAAACTGATTTGTTTCAGGATTAACATAAATGCAAGTGACGATGCCAATGCCACGAATCACTGAATGGGTGTTGCCGCTCCACTGACGGCGCACCAACTCGATGGCGCGTGAGTGGTTCTTATCGGCAACCGTGTCGTCAAAGATAAGAAAGCCATTAGGCGATGCAATGAGGTGCTCTTTGGTTTGTTCCCAGACGAGGCGTGGGGACAATTTGTCATCGCGTAAATGGCGGTTGAGTTGGTCGTGACTAAACTTGCGCGAATGCTCTGCAAAGCTCGTCAGGGTGTAATTGATCTGGCTGCTCACCAGATACTGACAATAATCTAAGCGCGCCGGTCGGGTGTTAATAACCATGCGCTAATTATCAGCATTTTTAGCTTTCTGCGTAAGTCCTATACTTATAGCGAAGACTTCGCCGGGTTCACCTTCACCGACTTCGACGGCAATAACCGCGTCGTCGGAGCCAAACGCACGTCGTAGGAAAGAGTTGAACTTGTTGGATGGGCAACGAGCTTTTCGTTGCCACAAGCGTCTTCGGACGAGTTGAACAGCCGGCGGAGCCGGCGAGGCGAGGTCGCGGCGGGGATTACTCCGCGACCTCGCCTCGCCAAACGTGGGTTAGGTTGAATCACCGAACTCACATGACGCGGACAACAAACACTGAAATTACGCAGCGAGCGGCAAATGCTCTAACTGCACGAGATGTTCTGGAATGGGCAGACGAAATAAGGAATGCTTGAAAGCATAGATCGTCTGCCCATTCTTTAGTGCTTCGGCTTGCGTGATACATAGGGCGTAAAGTCCGAGATGTAGGTGTGCGACTTGCGCCCGTGCTTTCTGTGCGCTGCTTTGGCTCCAGCCGAACTCTTGTTTGAGTAAGCGGAAGACCTCTTCAAGCTGCTGCCTGATGCGATAGTGCGCCTTGAGCTTGGGTGAGGAAAGTTGAGTGTCGTTGGAGACAAAGTAGCGTCGCCCGTCTTTGCCCACGCACACTTCATAATTGATTTTCCGCAATCTTCCAAACGCGCCCCCAAACCGATGCCGCCACGCTTCGCGCACTGCCTGCCCGTCGAAGAGGCGGTTACTTTTAAGGCGCGCAAAATACTTCTAACCAAGTCCGTCAAGCAGATGAAGGATCGCGCCCGCCGCGTACCAACTATCAAAAAGCACATATTCCGGGCAGATTCCGCGCCTTCCGGCTTCGCCTCACAGCTGCGCGGCGAAGTTCGACCTTTGACGCTCCGCCCTTGCGCCACAGCCTTAGCCCAAGTGGAACTTTCACGCGCCCATCCGTCCATATCAGCAACACAACTTGCATTCCTCGCACCGTCCTCGCGTGTGTCGAACTCCATACCAACTCACGCTGCCGTCCGTCCCACCTTGTGCTACATCGTTCGTACTGTGCTTGACCCGGACGGCGGAGCCATACACTTCTTTAGGATGTCGCGTTCCATCTCCAGTTCCCGAATCCGCTTCCTTCGGTGAAAGCGTTTCCTTGTCGGCGTCTGATCTGCTTTCGCTCACCAGTCGTTTCCAGTTATGCAATAAACTACCCCGCCACGCCTAACTCGCGTGCGACGCTTGCCACCGATTGACCGTCGTGTATTTTCTTGACGGCTGCTTGTTTATATTCTTCGTCGTATTTTCTCATCGCTCTATTCTAGCGAGAGTTTTGTGTCCTAAATAATTAAACCACCTCCCTCAACACCGGATCGTGGACGCGCTACGTCGAACTCGGCGAAGCCGCAACATTGACTCTCGAAGACTTGCGAAGCGAAGTTCCCCTACAGATTAAATTATGTGCGCGTCAATGAAGACGCGGAAGGCGCACTTGAAGCGCGGATGATTTGTTACGAAGCAAAAACGGGACGCACGGTTTCAAATTGCGAACATACCGGAGTGCTGCGGGAATAACTTGGCAAGGAGGCATGATATATCAGTAGCCGACATTGTTGATTTAGCTTGCACCGGTATGTGAATACTGACGGTAGAACTGTGTTTGAAGCGCGATGACCGTTGGGATTATCGGCAGCGTTCTTTGAGCAGTGATCGCTAATTTAGCAATCTTCATTAACGCTCCCAAAAAAACTTGACGAGGAGAAGCACATGAAAAGATTCAAAGCTTTCGTCGCACTGACGATAGCGGCGATGCTGCTCGCGCCGAACGTGAGTTTCGCTGCCAATCACCGCGAAGCACCGATTACTGCGCTCGACCGTTTGGCTGACATCACCGATTATTTTTCGTTTGTCAGTTACGACGATCCGAGTAAGGTGACGTTTCTGCTAAACGTTGACCCACTGTTGGAGCCTTCCAACGGTCCCAATTATTTTCCCTTCGATCCGAACATCCTTTATGAAATCAAGATTGACAACAATCAGGATGCCATCGAAGACGTGACGTTTCAATTTCGCTTCCAAACCGAAATCCGCTTGCCGCCGCAGATTCCACAGCGCATCGCCGAAGGCATCTACTCCACGCCCTTCGGACAGGGACAGGGTGTCAATGCGCCTCCGGGCGGTCCGGCAGGCGCGCCTCCCGGCACGCCGATAGTTCCGCCCGCCGTCACCGCCCTCGACGGACCCGGTTCCGAAGGCATCTTCCTACGCCAGACCTACTCGGTGACGATGTTGCGCGGCAACGGCAACAACGGCAACGGTAATGGCAATAACGGTAACAACGGCAACGGTAATGGCAATAATCAAACCGACTTGACGGGCAATAGGCGATTGATTGCCCTTCCCTCGAACGTCGGTCCACGCACTATGCCTACATATGAAGCTCCGGGTGGTCTGTTTCAGCAGGCTACTAACAATCTGGACAACGGCGTCCGTGTGTTTGCCGGTACAGTTGACGATCCTTTCTGGATTGACTTGGGCGCGGCATTCGACACGGGCAATCTACGCGCCGCCGGACTCGCCGCCCAAGCCGAAATAGACAACAACGACAACATCAACATCAACCAAGAGGATGTCTCCGGTTACAACGTCAACGTCATCGCCATCGAAGTCCCGATTACGATGCTGACGCGCACGGGGCGCAGAGAACCTGCTACCAGTCCGGCAGCCACCATCGGTTCATGGGGTACGACTTCCCGGCAACAGGTAACAATCCGCCGTACATTCGATAACAACGGCAACGGCAACAGCTTTGGAAACGGCAATCGGGGATTGACGTTTGAAGAAGCATCGCGTTTCCAGAACCAGAACACCAACGGTCAATTCCGTCAGGTGGCGCGCATGGCTAATGCCTTGACCAACGAATTGTTCGTCGGCACGGGATTCAAGGATGTGTTCAGCGTCAGCGAGCCGAGAAGCGATGAACGGTTCAGCCGTTTCTTCTTCGATCCTTATCTCGCGCGCCAACTCAACGCGCAGGTTCCGGTGATCAGAGTCCCAGACCCGCCGCGCGATGATTTGCGACCGCTTTACCAGTATTTACCACCGATTGCCGCGCCCGGTACACCTGTCGGACCAATCGCGGACTTGCTGCGACTTAACACCGGCGTACCGCCGACACCCGTGGCGACGAGGAGTCGCTTGGGGTTGGTCGGTCTCGGAACACGCCGCGATCCGGCGGGCTATCCGAACGGTCGCCGCGTAACCGATGATGTCACCGACATCACTTTGCGGTTGACCGCCGGAGTCTTTAATCCCGCGTTCAACATCCCGCCAAACAACATTCTCGGCGATGCCGTGAACGTCAACGACACGCCTCAATTTGAGACGTTCCCATATGTGTGGTTCGCGCACGACGGGCGCAACAGCCGACACATTGATCCCGGCGAGCCGGGCTGCACGATGGGCAACGGTGCTCCCTGCACGCCTCCCGACGAAAACCCGTAACCATCGAGTTTGCAACGATGCCCGGTTCTCTACACACGTTTGCAATCGTGCGGTCATGTCCCGCAAGGAACATGACCGCACACCTCAACTTTCCCGGTGACTTACCCGATGACAAAAATTCCAATAGCGGCGGCTTCACTCATTCTTCTGTTGACGCTCGGCGTCTCCGCGCAATTATCATCTGCCCCAATCCAAGCTGATAAGCCGCTCTCGCCGACTCTGCAAAAAATAGCTTCGGCGCAAAATGCCGTCCGCAAAAATCCCGAACACGTCGAATACCATAATGAATTAGCGTCCGCGTTCGCACGCCGCGCGCGTGAAACCGCCGACCCGTTTTACTACCGCCAAGCCGAAGCATCGCTTCAAAACTCTTTTCGTTTAGCTCCCGATAACAACGGGGCGCAAAAAATTCAGGTTCAGATTCTGCTCGGCAAACACGAATTCGCCAAAGCTCTGACGTTGGCGAAGAAACTCAACACGCGGCTTCCCGACGACATCTCCGTGTACGGCTTTATCGCCGATGCCGCCATTGAACTCGGCAACTACAAGGAAGCCGAAGATGCCGTGCAGTGGATGCTCGACCTACGCCACGCCGGAGCGCAGGGTCTCACGCGCATCGCGCGTTTGAGGGAAGTTTTCGGTGACACGGCGGGAGCGTCGGAGATGCTGTACGCGGCTTATGAGGCGACGCTGTTCGGCGAAACGGAAGAGCGCGCGCGATTGCTGACGCAAGCCGCGCGCTTGTCGCTCTCGACCGGAGACTCAAACTCAGCCGAGAAATTACTGCGTCAAGCTCTCGGACTGCTCCCCGAATATAACTACGCGCTAGCCGACCTCGCGGGCGTCCGCTCCGCTCAACAACGACATGCCGAAGCCGTCGAACTGCGGCGTCAGGTGAACCGCACCGCGCCTCATCCGCGCAATCTGTACGCACTGGCAAACGCCCTCGAACAAGCCGGACAGCTTGAAGAATCGAACCGTCTCTATGTCGAATTTGAAAAGCAGGCACGCGCCCTAAAGGACGACGCCGACAACGCCAACCGCGAACTGATTTTCTATTATGCCGACCACGCGCGAAAGCCTGTGGAAGCACTCGGCATCGCGCGTATCGAAGTCGCCCGCCGTCAAGATGTGCATACCCTCGACGCATTCGCGTGGTCACTCTATGTCAACGGAGACTACCCCGAAGCTCGTCGTCAAATGGAAAAGATACTCGCCGTCGGCGTGCGCGACGCAGACTTTCTGTATCACGCCGGTTCGATATTTTTGAAGTCGAACGATCCCATCAAAGCTGAACTCCATCTGCGGCAGTCGGTCAATCTCAACCCATTGGCGGCATCCGCGAAATCGGCGCGCGAAAAACTCGCGCTTCTGTCACCCGCCGCTGCGGGCAGCCGCTCCGGGCGTTAAAGAAAAAATACAACGATAGATTCTCGGCTTATATCAATCCGGTAAATAAGATATGCGTAACATAATTCTGATTCTCCTAGTCGTACTACTAGGCGGCATCGCCTTCGTTTTCGGCATTCGCTCCGTGACGACTCGCGCCCCGCGCGCGGTGGCATCTCGCCCGCAACCGGACGCGACTAATACCCGCTTGACGACAGCAGACAGGCAAATTCAAGCGGCGCAAAACGCGGTCGGGCGCGACGGCTCGGACTCTAAAGGTTATAACCTGCTGTCCGCCGCCTACATGAAGAAGGCGCGTGAGACCGGAGACTTCGGCTTCAACGCAAGGGCTGAAGCGGCACTCGCACGTTCGTTCGAGATCGCCGGAGACGAAAACAATTACGACGCGCTCAAGTTGAAAGCGGCATTGCTGCTCACCTATCACCGATTCGGCGAAGCACTCGAAGTCGCGCAAAAGGCGCGTGCGATGCAGCCGCTGGATTCTGAAAACTACGGCGCGATGACGGACGCCCTTGTCGAACTCGGACGTTATGAACAGGCGTTCGAGACCGCGCAGACGATGATTGATTTGCGCCAAGACACCTCGGCTTACGCGCGCGCTTCATACCTGCGCGCGCTGCACGGTGATACCGACGGCGCAATCGAGATGATGCGCGCGGCGGCATCGGCGGCGAAAGACCCGGAAAGCATCGCGTGGTGTCGCGTGCATCTCGGCGACGAATTGATGAACGCGGGCAAACTCGCCGCCGCCGAATACGAATACGATGTCGCGCTCCACGTCTTCCCGAATTATCACCCGGCGTTAGCCGCGAAAGGGCGCGCGCGTCTCGCCGCCGCCGACACGGACTCCGCCATAGAGTTTTATAAACAAGCGCAGGCGCGCGTTCCCCTTCCCGAAACGGCTATCGCGCTCGGCGACATTTACACCTCGCTCGGACGCTCCGAAGAAGCGCGGCGTCAATACGAACTCGTCGAATTTATCGAACGCGCAGGGTCAACCGAAAGCCGAACCTACTCGCGCAGCCTCGCCCTTTTCTGGGCTGACCGCGACACGAAACTGGACGAAGCCCTCGCCGTCGCGCGCCGCGAACGAACGGAGCGCGCCGACATCTACACGTCCGACGCCCTCGCGTGGTGTCTGTTCAAGAAAGGTCAACTCGCGGAAGCGAAAGCGAGCATGGATGAAGCCTTGCGACTCGGCACGCGCGACGCCGGATTGTTCTATCACGCGGGCATGATTCATCACGGCATCGGCGACCGTCGCAACGCCGCGAAGTATTTGAAACGCGCGCTCGAAGCCAATCCCACGTTTAATGTTCTACAAGCCGATGTCGCACGGCGGACGCTAATCTCCATCGCCACCTGAAGCACGATTCGTGACAGATTTCAATTTATGGAGCAGGGTTTAGGTCACCGACGCCCGTCATTTCTCACCGAATAACCGGAATGTGAGTCCCGCCGTTACCCCGAAGGGATAGCCGGGCGTCGCGTGGATGCGCGAGATTACAGGGTCGCCCGGACGAAGGCGCGACTCGAAGTAGTTCTGCGTCTCGAAGTAACGCTTGTTGAAAAGATTGTCAATCGAAACATTGAAATCAACCCATCGGCGAAGCCGTTTGGCGACGCTGAAATCAACTACGTCGTGTCCGGCGGCGCGGATGCTTGCGTCCTCACCGTCAAGGCGATAGTTGCCGATGTGACGATAGCGAAGCGAACTTGTCCAACCCTGAAAACCGGCAAGCGTTAATCCGGCGTTGGCGACTGTGTGCGGCGCGCTGTCAACATAGACGCGCGGGTTTGTGCCTTTGTAAAAAGAGTTGCCGACTTGCGTGATGCCGCCGTTCAAAGTGAGCAAGCGCGTGATGTGAATTGAAGATTTCGCTTCAAAGCCGTAAGCCCGACTCGCTCCGGCAAATTCTATGCTGCCGTCATCGGGGATATAGACCTGTTGGTTCGAGGTATCTATCAAAAACAAATCGGCACTAAGCGAGAACCGCTTTGTGTTGTGCGACGAGCCGAGTTGATAAAAGTCCGTCGTGGAGATGACGGGTCCCGATGGGTCACGGACGACGCCGCGCGCGTCTTGGCTCGCAATGCCGCGACCGTAGTTGAAATAGAAGGTTGCCGGAAGGCGTGTGGACGGCGTGTAAGCGACGGTGGCTTTCGGTTGCCAGCGCGCCCCGCCGCGTGTGCCGGAAAACTCCGGTTGAATTAAGTCGGCAACCGTGAAGCGAAAGTAATCGAGACGCAGACCGCCTTCGAGATGCAGGCGACCGTCGAAAAGGTCGAGTCCGTGTTGCACATATCCCGCGCCGTTCGTCACATCGGCGTTGGCGTCTGTGAGCAGAAAGCAGGAAGAGACGGTATTGTCGGGCAGTCCGGGCGTGCCGGGATTTCCGTTGCCGCCGCAGTCGGCGAGGTTGCTGCGCGTGATAAAAGCTCTGTTCGGATTGCGTGCGATGGAAGGATAAAGCCCGACGTTGGCTTGAAGCGCGAGCAGGTTGCCGCCCGCGATTAACACCGCTTGCTGCCCGAAGAGTTTGTAAGGGCGAATGTACTGCGCGTTGACGCCTTGCTGAAGGCGCGAATCGTGTTGCTGAATTTCGTCGCCGAACTCTTCATCGCTCAGGAAGAACGTAAAGTTAGACCACAAATCGAACAGCGAGCGGGTGACGTATCCATCAATCTTGAAGATGTTTCCGTTTGAATCCTCCGTGCGGTAATAAACACCGGCAGTTCCCGATTGCACCTTCCCGCCGTTCTCCGGGTCAATGAAACCGAAACGGTCGAGGCGTCCCGCCGCCACTTCATCGAGCGGTATCTGACCGGATGAAAAGAAGTCGTTGCGTCCCGCGTTGAACTTGAAACCGAGCGCGGATTTATCGCTCAACCTGCGCGTGTAGTTGCCCGTCACATTATCGCGCTTGTAGCGAAGCGGGCTGATGAACGGACCGTCCGAGCGCGACGCTTCATAAGCGATGAATGAATCGGCGTTCTTTAATTTCGGGCTGTAAGCGAGAAACGAACGGAAGGTGTTGAACGAGCCGCCATGCACGCGCGCGGTCAGGGTGTCGGGCAAAAATTCACGCAAGCGTATATGGACGACGCCGAGACTCGAAAAGTCGCCGTACTGCGCGCTGAAAGGTCCGTTTATGATGTCAACGTCTTGGACGAGTTCGGGCGTCAGGCTCTTTAGCGAACCGAGATAACCTTGCCCGTGTCCCTGTGTTCCTTGATTCTGCTGCACGTCGTCAACGAGGATTTTCAAGCCGCCGTTGACGCCGCCGTGATCCAAGTTGAATCCGAAACGGCGCACCTCAAGAGACTTCCCGCCGCCTTCGTGCTGCCCGGCGTTGATGCCGCCGTTTAAGCTTTGTAACAACTGATCGTCTCTGGAGAACAACGTGTTTTTGTAAAGCGCATCGTTACGCCGCTCAATAGCCGGGTCAAGCTGCGCGGCGACGATTACGACCGATTCGTGAATCGGCGGAACGACGATTTCGATTTTCAACTGCAAATCTTCCGTCACGGTATTTGCGGTGAATGTCTTTTCAAGCGGGGTGATGTTTTTACCTTCGACGCGAAGCACGAACGAATCGCCCGTGACGGTGAGCCGGAAAGCACCTTTGTCGTTTGTCGTGGTGCGCTCCTCACCCGAAGCCGAACGCACAATCAACGTCGCACCCGCGACGCTCTCATCCTGTTGCGACAGAATCGCTCCTGAAAGAATGCGCGTCGGAATTGTCTGCCGCGACCCTGCGATTTGACCCGGTTGGTTCGACGATTGCGCCACCACTCGCGGAACACAGGGAACAACGAACAAAGCCGAAAAGATTACGATTCTTGCCAAGTTACTCATGGTTTTACTCCTCAAATGAACGGTGCGGTTTCTTTCCGTCAACAACACACCCCGCGCTTCGACTTCGTTTCAGATTCGATTGAGAGACGGTGTACCTAGCTCTTAGTTACCTGAAGCCTGTGCAAATTAAAGTTGCTTTGTTTTCATCGCGTGAGCGATGCCGTGAATTTAGCCGTGCGTTTTAACGCACGGGAGACGATGACAATATCCGTCGTCGCGGCAGCGACGATTGAACCTGACCGGCGTTTTTTCAATCTTCGCTGCCGCGACGCCGATTCGGTTGTTCCGTTTTCCGTGCGTTGAAACGCACGGCTAAATTCATCTCATCGCTACGCGATGATTTATGCACAGGCTTCAGTTACCCCGTTCGTTCACACGATTTTGCAATTCGTAGCACGCCTGCGCGCATAAAAACGCTTTCGAGACAGCGTGTGATATGTACTGGCGATGCACTCATTTGATTTCGCTCCTTAAGCCGCAGAGCGTTCGGGCGCAAGGTCAATGCGCCCGAACGTGCGACGAAAACTTCTCGATTCAAGATTGTTGCTCGACGTGATTATGTTCGTGGTGTTCGCCCTGCTCATGCTCATGCGTGTGAGTCGTCGCGGGATGCGTGTGTTCGTGCGTGTGCGGTTCGTCTCCTCCCGGATGAGTGTGCGCGTGTTGCGGATCGTCATGCGTATGTTCGTGCGTGTGCGTGACTTCCTCGTGAGTATGCGTGTGCGTATGCTCTGCCATTTGAAGATTCCTTTCCGGGTATCAAAAATTTTGAACAACGAAGTTTAAGATGCCTAATTGCTTAGATCATCTATATTGCTTAGATCATCCATGTCATCGGAACTGTGTTCGCCGGTGACACGCTCGATAACGCCGCAGGCGATCCGCGCACCACCCGATGCGCCCGTAACGCCGGGCTCACCACGGTCTTCGTTTAAGTGAAGAATAACCGCGCTGCCGTCCGTATCAAACACACTGAGGGGTCCGTCCGAAAGCGTGATTCGGCTCGTCTGATGTTTGAGCTTTCCTACACTAAAGTTGCGGACTCTGTTGACTATGAGATTAGGGATGTCGCCCATATGGAACGGATGATTCAAGTCCACCGGAGTTGAATTACCGAACATACCGGGATCAAAGTGTCCGCCCGCGCTATCAAAACTGGGCGGTTCGCACCGCGCAAACTCATGAATGTGCATCCCATGGCGACCGGGGCGCAAATCTCCCAACCGACCGATGACCCGCGCCACGACATCCACGCCCGGCTCCGGCGAATCCTCGCTCCTTTGCGTGAAAGTGACCACGCCTGCGATGCCGGAGCCGGGCACGCCACGCAAGATTGCACGGGCGCGCAGCACAGGAGCGCGAGAGTTGTCCTGCGCGCCGCGCTTCGCAGTGCTGACAACCTGGGCAGTTCCCATGAACCAGACGCTGCCGATGAGACATGCCGTCAAAAGACAGCCGACAATCAGTGTAATGCTTCGTTTCATATGCTTTCTCCTTTTCTTTTTTCCTTCCTAAGTCGGATACCTGCTAGCGAAAGAGACCTCCGACAAAGCCGATTTCATAGACCATGAACAAGCCGAAGCCTAAACTGAACAATCCCGCCGCCCCGCGTATGGCGAGATTCGCGCGGGCGGAACTGTTCGCCGTCAGACTTAGCGGCAGCCCGACCAGCGTACTCATCAATATCATTCCGCCGATTGAGCCGATGCCGAAAATGATGATGTAGAGGAGTCCGACGAGCGGCGTGGAGATGGTTGAAAGTACGAGCAGCATCAACGCCGCACTTCCCGCCAATCCGTGAACCATGCCGATAATGAGCGGACGTTTGCCGATGCGGTAGCCGTGATGCGTGTTTGAATCGGGTTCGGGCGTGCCGTCGTGGAGGTGCGGATGAATGTGGGCGCGGTCGCCGTGTTCGTGAGGGTGCGTGTGAAATTTGCCTCTGACAATTTTGTTGAGGGCGTTGACGCCGAGCGCGACGAGCATGATGGCGACGCCGAATTCGAGTGCCTGTGCCGTTCGCTCACTGATTTCGACGTGAAGCAGAATGACGACGACGCCGACCGCAAACAGCGAGATGGTGTGACCGATGCCCCACAGTCCGCCGATGAGCGACGAACTGAGCAGGCTTTTCCGTTCACTGACAATTGCCGAAACCGCCGCGAGATGGTCGGCTTCGACCGCGTGTTTGAGTCCCAAGCCGAAGCCGAAAAAGAGAACCGATGCGGTCGAAAGCGAACTCGCGGACGATACCGAACTCGTGAACAGTTCGCCGAGACGCCCCGCCGAGAATGTCACCATTCCGGCTTGCGTCAACGCTTCGTAACAGAGTATTGCCCCGACGCATACGATGACGAAGGCACTGAACGTCGGAAGCACGCGCCCCCACGTCTGGAAACGCTCGACGCCCGCGCGCTCCTTCATCCACTGTCCGGCATAAACGAAAACCAAGCCGATGGCTGTGAGCGTTGCCGCGAGTCCGAGACTGAACGAGGTGACGAGCAGTAAGCCGTAGCCCGTGCGGTTGAGCGTGATAGCCGAGAGCAGCACGACGAGTGCCGACGGGCAAGGCACGAGACCGCCGGAGATTCCCAATCCGAGCAGACTGCGCCACGTCACGGGTACGCCGTCGGCTCCCGGCGGCAGGTGCGAGTGCGCGACGCCGCCGCCGTGCGAATGCATCAGCGCGGGGTCTATATCGTCGTGGTGATTATCACGCAAGTGGACATCATCATGTTCGCGCGTGAGTCCGTCATGCGTGTGGAAATGAGAAACCGATTGAAGACCCAGCACCGAGCGCAGACGTTTGATGAAGAGACTCAAGCCGATAAGTAAAACTATCGCCCCGGAGACGAAACTGAGAATCGGTATGAGGCGTTCGGGGACGATGTATTGCGAAGCGAAAAGCGTCACGATGCCGAGTGCGAAAACGCCGAGTGTGTGCGTGATGGTGACGGTCGCGCCCAAGAAAGCGGCGTGCCGCCACGTCCCGCGCGAACCGACGAGATAAGCACCGACGACGGTTTTACCGTGACCGGGCGAAAAGGAATGCGCCGCGCCGAGAAAAGCGGCGATGAGCAAGCCGAGCAGGGCGGCGGGCAAGGTCAGTTCCTTTACGTCCAACAATTCGGCGAAGCGGTCGCGTGCTTTCGTTGCCGCGCCGTTTTCCGCCGCGCCCGTCGCGGTATTCGCGCGCGACGCATCGGTGTTTCGCATACTTGACGCGGTGGCGAGTATGCCGCCGCGCGTCCGAAGCCGACTCGCTCCCGCCGGTGCGTCGCCTTGCGTGAATTGCAGTTCGGCAATGCGTTCGCTGAGCGGGGCGATGATTAAATCTTTCGGATAGGCTTTGAGTTCGTCGGAAATGCCGTCGGCGAAAGCATAAGTGTTAAAGATTGAAATTCCGGTTGTCGGAGCGACGATGATTTCGTGCCAGCCGATACGAGTAGGATGATTCGTGTCTTCAAATTTTAAGCGGTGGGCGGCGTCTGTGCTTCCGGCGGGAATTATGCCGGTGAGGTCGCATTCGACGCGCAAGGTCGGCAACCCGCCGTCGCCCGTCAACGTGGCGATTCTCTGCGCGGCGATTTGGAGAGGAATGCGTTTGCCGTCAACGGTGAGCCGCAATCCGTCGGCATATCCTGTCGAGACGCGCGCCAGATAAGCGTCGAGTTCCGCGTTTGACGGAGAGCCGTCCGCCCCCGCGTTCATCGTCTGCATCTCCTGAAGCGTGGGGATTTCCGCCATGTCAACGACGAAGCGGATGTTTATACGTTCGTCGCCAACCTCTAAACGGGCGAAATGATTGATGGTGAAGTTTCCGAGCGGGTGCGCGATTGCCGCGCCTGCGAAGCCAATGATGAGGAATACCGCCAAGACTAGCGACGACGTGATGCGCGGGCGAATTGAAGCTTGGCGAATACTTTTCATTGAATTCCTTAATGCGGACTTCGGAAAATTCGAGTTAAACCGAAGGGTGCGAGAACCGGGATTACTTATAAATCACCGCCGTTGCTTTAATTATTCCTGTTCGGCTAAAGCGACACACCCGCCGCTTCCGCTTTCTTGAGTACGCTCGCGTAAAGCATCCGACTTTCCATCGTCGGGCGCAAAACGACATCACGCCGCGCGAGTTCCGCCGCCCGCCCGTATCGTCCGGCGGCGAGGTCGAGGGTCGCCAAATCTCGCAAGTATCCTTCGTTGCCGCCCGCGACGACGCGCTCGTAAAAGCGCAAACTTTCGTCGCGCAAACGCGCCGCTTCATCCTTGTTCCCCTGACGTTCGAGAAGGTCTGAGAGACGAAGCTGTATCTTCGGGTCGAATTGCTTTGCGAGGAGATTGCGGTAGCCTTCTTCCGCCGATTTGAGATTACCTTGCCACAAATCCATGTCGGCTGTGAACTCCAACGCGAGACGATAATCGGGAACATTCTTCAGAGCGAGTTTGTAATGGGTAGCCGCGACATCGAGTTTGCCGCGCTTCGCTTCGATTTCGCCTAAGATGGTGTGCAGCCACGCGCGGGTTGCGAAGTTGACGTTCTTCTTATATCCGGTTTCCAGAGCTTTTTCCATCATCGCGGCGGCTTCGTCGAGGTTGCCGCGCATCTCCGCGAGATAGGAGAAACTCGCCCACGCCGTCTGCGATTTGGGGGCGAGGGTGACGAGCTTTTGAAAGTGGGCTTCGGCTCCGTCGAAATCTCCCATCGCAAGTGCGGCGTTGCCTGCCGTTACGATCAGGTCGGTGTCTTCCGCATCTTTTTTCAATCCTTGTTCGGCGACGAATCGGGCGTTCCCGAAACGATGCCGCGACTGCAACAGCTTCGCCCGTGCGCGGACTGTGCGAAGATCGCGCGGTTCAATCGTCTCGGCGTGATCGAGTTCAGTCCATGCGTGGTCGTAATCGGCGGGTTCGCCGGTCGTTTCGCCGCGAGTGATTAACGCGAGGGCGAGAGAGCGGTAGGCTTCCGCATCCTTCGGCTGGTTGGCGATGCGGGATTCGTGAAAAACCACCATTCGGGTTTGCAGCGAACGGTGTCCGACCGCACTTGCCTCGTTAGTGTTATGAGTTGAAACTGCCCCGCCGTTGATTGACTCTCGCATCTTAAACGGAGCGAAGATGTAAGCCGCTCCGACGAGGATGGAGAACAAGGCGAGAGAGAGAATCGAGAGCAGAAATTTTTTCATCATTTCCGACCCTTGTTAGTTAAGGGGAAGGGCTTCGGTAGCCTGCGGCTCAAAGAAGCCCTTCCCGTGTGTTTAACTTCGACGTACTAAAATTATATCGAAGCGGTCGTTAGCGGTTAATCTGCGTGTCATTGGCTCTGCCGCCAAAGACGACTATCGCCGGATCAGCCGCGCGTGGGAAGCCGGTCGTATCTTCAAAAGTCTCACCCGGCTGCGGATGTTGTGAAGCGAAGTACGGGAACTCTGTATTCAAAAGGCGGTCGTTTCCGCTGTTCGCCGTGTTGTTGATGGCACCGAGCGGGTCAAGCGGGTCAGGGTTGATGTCCGGCTCGATGAAGTCCGTGCCTTGCAGAACCGCCGTGACGCGCGAATCCGAGATGATGCCCGGAGGCGTCGCAGGAAATGCCGACGACACGCCACGCAGACAACGACGCCCGGCGGCGGTTTCTCCGGCGGGTGTGTAACATACGTCGGCTAATTCACGAGCGAAACGGAGCAAGATGTCCGTTACGTCGTCCGCAGTCCGGCGTCCGTTTTGCAAGCCGAACTGAAGAAGACCGAGGTCGTTGCCGCCGTTGTTCGACGCCTGCGCGCCGGGCAATGCGGGTGAGACGCTCGACTGGCGATCCAAATCGAGGCGCAGATAGTCGGGAAGAAGCAGCCTCTGAAGCAGACGCTTATCAGGATTCGCGCTTCGTATCGCGTTGAAAGGAGCCGGTAACTGATCGAGCAGATAAGCTGTTCCGAATCCCGGTGTGGTGAAGCCGCCTGTCGTAAGAATCGATCTTCGTTCCTGAATGCTGTCTTCGCCAAACTGTGGGACGGCGACTAACGCATCGGGAATCAAGTAGCCGAAGTTCTCCACATCGTGTTCGGGAGCCAGTTGGTTGTAGAAGTTCTTGATTTCACCATCCGTCAGGTTGGGGAAATTGCTGACCGTGTTGGTCGGCGGTTGTCTCCAAATCCAGACGGTGTTGAATAGCTGCTGCCCCATGCGCTCGAATTGTTGAAAACTCGATGAGATGCCGCCCTTCTCACCCTGTTTCGCCACGATGCGCTCGTTGCCGTTGTCGCTCTTGGCGATGCTGGCTGTCGCCCACACGCCGATGCCGCCGGGAACGGCGGGAATCGTGTTCGCCGCCAACTGCTCGTTGGTATTACCGTCGCCGTCGGCGTCGAGCGCATCCGGCACAGCCGGACCCATCGCGGCGAAACCCGTGCCTCTGACCCACGACTTCGGTATTTCGACAGACATCACCGACGCATTGAAGCCGCCGAAGCCGTCAAGTCCACTGTTAAGGTCGGCGGGATCGTTCGGACGACCGCGAGTGGGACCGAACGAGGTGAGAGGAAATCCGCCATCGGTGTTTTGACGAAACACTTCCTGCTCGTGATTGTTGAAGTTGCGGCGCGGATTCGGGTTGAGACCGATGCGGAAGACCGCTTGACCGACATCGGTGACGAATGGATCGTCACGAATACCGACGAAGCATCGCGCGCCGTCGCGTCCGGCTACCGGTTCGCGACCACCGGCGGGATTAGGCGTCGGTGTCGGGCTGGGTGCCGGTGTCGGGCTGGCTTCCGGCAGCGGCTGAACCGCAGGCGAGTCGTCGCCGTTCACGCCGCCGTGATAGGTGATTGCTTTGCAGATCGGCTCGACGTTGAGCAGCGTATCCACGACGGGCGAGAGTCGCGGGCTGTGCGGGCTGTTGGGTCGTCCGGCTCTCACCTCGTAGACTTGCTGTGAACTGTTATCGAAGGTGAACTGGACAACGTAGTCAGGCACGGCATCGCCGTTGTTGTCAATCTTAATCTGATAAAGGTAATCCGCCGCGAAGCGGTAGCTCCCTATTTCGCTCGGATTGGCGAACGGGTTGGTATTGACGCTCAACACGAGTTTGCTCTGGTCATCCGGGCTGACATGTGCGAAAACGTCCGGGAAATCGCCCTCTGGTCTCGCGTCATTTACTGAAGAGTCGCGGTGATCGGCGGCGCGTGTCGTGGTCTGCGGCGAGAACGGTAAGCCTGCGATCAGCAAGCCCGCCCCCATCGCAAACGCTAATGTGTTTGCAACTAACGGTCTGTGTTTCATTTTGGTTTCTCCTAGCTGCTCCCTGAGATTCTCAGGGTTGAAACTACCACCGCCGTCGCGCTAAAATGCGTGCTGTTCAGGCGAGGCATTCTATAACGCAGGGATGCGGTAGAGGATGTGTTGTCAGCAAAGACCCGGTGTCATTTTAGCGATGATGCCGGGTTTTTATGTTCTCCGACTACAAACCCGAACAGCACGCACGCCAATCGGACATCGTGTGTCCAGCGAAACTTTTTATGTTTGGACGCATTGTGACGTGAGGTGTAGGTCGGTATCTTCTTCGGAGATTGTGACATCGTAAGGGCAACCTTCATGCCGTCATACGGATTCAATATCAGTTTTTTCGCCGATGCCGGTAACCTATTCCCTGTCAACACTTGGGGACATTGAGTGTCATACCTTGCACTTCATCGGCGATGCCTTTTTATTTCGTTTCGGACAAATTTGATAAGACAAGATAGCGGCTCGCGGGACAATTTTGCGTGTGCGGGCTGAACTTCTGTTCCGACGACTACAACTTCGGACGAACTCGAACTGAAACGGGACTGAACGCGGCGGCTTAATCGTTTAACTTTCGAGGATGACGGCGAATCCGCGTTCGCTTCAACGATAAAAAAAAGAGGTTGAGTATGCCATCCGCATACTCAACCTCGCGCAAGTTCTTCAGGGGTTTTTAACGTTCTAACGTCTCGCCATACGCTCTTGCTTTACTTTTGCGACGTACCCGTCAAGCGAACCTTTCAAATTACCGTCAATCTCAATCGCGCGGTCGAAGTCCTTTTGTGCTTCGGCGTCTTCGCCGTCATACAACTGGCATAATCCACGGTTGGCGTAAGCCATCGCGTAGTCCGGTTTCACCTCGATAGCCTTGCCGTACTGATAGATGGCTCCCCCGTAATCTTTTCTAGTCTGGTATGCGTGCGCGAGATTGAAGTGAGCCGGGGCGTGGCGCGGGTTGATTGCGGCGGCGGCGGTGTAGTCAACGATAGCTCCTTTCAGGTTGCCTTTGTCCTGCTTGATGTTGCCGCGATTGTTGAAGGCGTTGAAATTGCGCGGGTCGAGTTCGATGGCTTTGGTGTAGTCGGCGAGGGCGGCGTTGATGTCGCCTTTGCCTTGCCGCTCGACGCCTCTGTTGTAATAGTCGGTCGCCGTTTGCGGGTTGTCGGTTGTCGTCGGCGGCGGAGTACCGCTTTTCTGACAAGCCGTAGTTAAGAGCAGCAAAAGGATTGATGAGTACATGAATCGTCGCATAATTAACCTCCAGAAAATTAGAAAAGCCGGTTGTTTTTCAGGCGCGCGCGGTCATGAATTTGGTCACCGCCAAATACACTTTCAGCTTGCGATTAAGTGTCCGTAAATCCAAGTCGAGGACGAGCGCGGTCTTGGCACGATTGCCTTTGAAGCTTTCGAGTACGAAAAGAATGTAGCGGCGTTCAATCTCCGCTAAAGATAGATGCTGGTGCAAGTATTCCTTGAGAACGCCGTGCTGAACATTTACCGCCGCGAGTATGTCCTGCGGCAAATCGCCGATTCCCAAGTCTTCTTCAATTCCGACCGCAAGCGCGTAGGCGACGGCGTTCTCCAGTTCCCTCACATTTCCGGGCCAGTGATACAAACTCAGTGCCTCGCACGCTTCGGAACTGAATACGCGCGGTATAACATCGTAGCGTTGGGCGTCTCTAAGCAGGAAGTGGTTGGTTAATAACCGTAAATCTTCTTCTCCGCGTTCGCGCAGTTCCGGTACATGCAACGGCACGACGCGCAAACGGAAAAGCAGGTCGCTGCGAAACGTGCCTTCTTTGACTGACTGTTGAAGGTCACGACCCGTTGCCGCGACGATGCGAACATCGACCGGAATGTTTTCACGTCCGCCGAGGTGTCGCACATACCCTTCTTGCAACACACGCAGGAGTTTGGCTTGACCGGGAAGGCTGAGGGCATCCACCTCGTCGAGAAAGAGAATCCCGCCGGAAGCTTCTTCGAGCAAGCCGCGCCGCGTCTCCATCGCACCCGTAAAAGAGCCGCGTTGATAACCGAAGAGTTCGGCTTCAAAGAGTGTATCGGGAATAGCGGAGCAGTTGATGTCAACAAACGATTCGCCGCGTCGCGGACTCTGGCGATGAATAGCCCGCGCGACGAGTTCTTTCCCGGTTCCGGTCTCGCCTGTTATCAAGACGGAATTGTCCCTCAAAGATATGCGTTCGATGAGAGAATACAATCGCATCATCGGCGGCGATTGACCGATGAGCAACGGATATGCCGGATGCGCGATGATATAACCGTTGACGCGATTCGTGTTGCTACAGGTATCGTTGGCGTTCCGGTGCTTAAAGATATGCCGGGCTTCCGGCTTTGCCGCGCCGTAAAGATGATTACGGTTGATATGTGAAGCTGTGGTGTTTGTATTTTCGTGACGGCTAGCCGGGTCTTCAACCATTAAATGAGGACTCTCGTGAGATTGAGCAGGGTGAGGCATTTCGGTTCTCCTTAGCCACTTGCCGTTAATTGTTTGAAGCGTTTGTGTTCTCGACGATTTCTCCTGTGAGTCCTTGAATTAGCCCTGACCTGCACAGCAAAATTTATTATGAATAGATTGTCTGCATCTCTATATTTCAACATCCCGAAATGAGTCGTTGAAAATAGAGATGCGACCACATATAAGGTAAAGAATTTGGTTTCCTCAAAGACTCGACTCGGAGCAATCCGGTTCGGCGATGACGATAAGCCTTCAAGGTTTCCGCAATGTTTCCGACAGTTAAGTTTCGGATTCGACATCCACCTTCAGAGCATCTGCAATGCTCCTGAGAAGATTGTTTTGTTCGGTTAATATGCTGCCGATGTTCAAATAATCCAGCACCCCGGCGACGCCGCCGCAACTTGAACACTGCAAGAACAGGAATTTGAAGTTGGAGCCGAGCGGCGAACTCTCGGCTAATTCAAATGTGTTGTTACCGCATTTCACGCAGATTGGTTCAGGCATTCAAACTCCATCAAAGCTTGTGTATGTGCATTCGACTTCCTTCGCGGAAAATCGTATGTGCAAGTAGAGCGTCGCTTCTCTCGATTGAGAATCCAAACGACCATTCATAGGACGAACGTTTATCCGCAACGATTATTCGACATTATATCTCTCTAAAGTCGCTACATATTCCATGAAGACAATAAACGTATCCGCCTCATGCTCGCTCGCTCACATCACCTGCTGTGTTCTGATTCCATAGCACTGCGCCACTTCCGCCAATTCAACCCTCAATATCTTTCTGCCGCGATTGAGCCTCGACATCACCGTCCCGATGGGAATATTCAAAATGTCGGCGGTCTCTTTGTATGAGAAACCTTCGACATCCGTCAGCAATATCGTCTCGCGGTAGCATGGCTGGATTTTCTGCAAACCGATTAGTACATCTTCATCGCTAAGCCGCTCTGAGACGGGCGGAACATACCTTATATCTTCAATCGTCTCGCTGCTTTCCCTGACGGACGCGAACCGTTTGCGCGAACGTTTCATGTTTTTGTTCATCAAAATCTTGAACAACCAGGCGCGGCAATTAGTTCCCATCTCGAACCGATGAAAAGATTTCCACGCCTGCAAATAAACCTCCTGCACTAAATCTTCGGCTTCGGTTCGACTCGCGGCGAGGCGCACGGCTGACCTAAGTAATTCGTTGACGTGCGGTATAGCAGCGACTTCAAAGTCTTCTGTCTGAGTTCTAGTGCTTAATTGCATGACATCTCCTGAACGGAAAAAGCTGTTTTCAGAATCACTCGAATACCACTCAACTTTGAGTGCTTCGACAGGCGATGAGCTAATGACCGGTCAAGAAAATACTTTACGGGATAGAGTGCGATTCCGAATTGAGTAGCGCATCGAATGTCCCTGTGGATACTCGTGTGCGAGTCTGGTTTATTGATATTTGCCGCTCTCAAGAAACACCTATCCTTAGCCGTGATTCGCACAGTTCAAGAGAATAAATCGTGACGAAGATCGTCGGCGACTAACAATTTTTCCATCTAATTTACTTGGTTGTATTGACTGAAGCGGATAGTAATGGTAGGAGGAAACATCGGTCTGTGCGTTAACACACATATTCATAAGTGTGTAACATGTCCTTGCAAGAATCCTTGCAGCGTGATAAACACGTTGTATTATTCGGCTGATGTGAAACGAGATTCAAAACACGGAGACGCAACATGCAAGGCTTGCCGACGAAGACGGGCATCGAATTATCAACGCGCGTTATCGCCAAAATGACAAGCTTCACATTGAAACTACTGCTACACAAATCTCTCGGTCGAGATGTTCAGACCCTTCGGATTGCCAAGGCCTTAATTCCATTTCACGGCAGCCGTATTGTGGTATTCTCCTCCGCGATTTTTGGGTGTCCGGTTTCAAGCCCGTTGACCCCGCTTTGAGATGAACGTAGCCACCTTAGTTCATCTGTCTTCTCCAAAAGCTGTTTTTTCCAAAAGCGATTGACGCTGAAAGGCTGCTTATGTTCCCGCTGACAAATCAACTGCCTGATTTGCCCACGAACCATCTTTTATCAACCCTTCCCAAAGAAGATTACGAACGCCTCATTCCTGATTTAGAGTACGTGACATTCGCACTCGGCGAAGTCATCTATGAATCCGGCGAGCATCAACACTACGTTTATTTCCCGACTACATCCATCATTTCTCTGCTCTATACGATGGAGACCGGCATGACGGCGGAAATGGGTTTGATCGGCAATGACGGAGTGGTAGGCGTCGCCCTTTTCATGGGCGGCGACACAGCACCTAACCGGGCGGCTGTACAAATTGCAGGAGGGGCACTGAAGATGGAGGCGAGGATTCTTCAGAGGGAGTTCCAAATGGGTGGAGCTTTTCAGTTGATGCTGCTGCGATATGCACAGGCACTGATGATTCAGATTTCGCAGACAGCCGTCTGCAACCGCCTTCACTCGTTGGAACAGCGCCTTTGCCGTTGGTTGTTGCTTAGCCACGACCGCGTGCAATCGGATAACTTAGCGATGACTCAAGAGTTTATCGCCAACATGTTGGGGTCGCGTCGTGAGGGGGTCACGGCTGCCGCCGGACGGCTTCAAGACGAAAGAATAATCACCTACCATCGCGGGCAAATCACCATACTCAACCGTGCGGGTCTTGAGACACAAGTTTGTGAGTGCTACGAGGTCGTCAAGAATGCAACTGAACGGTTACTCGGCAAGGCGTGAGCGTTCGGGTAGGTATGAAATTGAGTGGCTGATGAACTCTTCGCGCTTCGGACAAGAGTTCTTATTTGAACCCCCACATTCGACGTTATGCGATGAGTGCAAGTCTGCTCTGCAGGCGGTTGAGGAATCGTCTTAACTGATTGAAGTTATCGGGGCATATGACATAAACATTATCGCCGACTGAGATTTTCCCCCCTTCGTTCATCGTTTCACAACACAAGACCACGACCGCTACATCACCACTCAGTTCAGCGCGTATGCGTATGCGGAGACCGGCTGCCACGATGTCGTCGGTCAATCCTTCTATACACACCAAAAGCAAATCGGGATGATTACGCCGGGCATTCTCTACGGCACATTCTTCATCTCTCGCTACCTCTATGTGGTAACCATCCTGCTCCAGCAAATTCTTGATGCAGTCGCGGATTTCCTCAACATCATCCACTAATAAGATAACGGGACTGTCGCCCTCTTTATTCTTTGCGGGTAGATACCCCGTATCTTGCTGCGAATGTTCCTGCGAATGTTCGTCTGCTGTACCGCGATACCTCGCCGCAAGATGCGACGAAAATTTATTCACTAGCTTCAATCTATTCACTAACATTCACCTGCAATCTCCACTGTCAAAATCCTTCTTTCGATTTATCGTCCGGCAGCATTCTCCCATGAAAGAAGATTGTCGTCTGTACTGTGGCACACCGAGTTTATCTTCCCTTCAGGTTTGCTCGCTTTGATTATCGTTCAATCGAACGTCGGCTTATAGTTTCGGAGCGTCTTTGAGGTGGTCTAATTATTCAGGACACAACACTCCCGCTAGAATACAGCGATGAGAAAATACGACGAAGAATACAAACAATCAGCCGTCAAGAAAATACATGACGGTCAATCGGTAGCGAGCGTCGCACGCGAGTTAGGCGTGGCGGGGTAGTTTATTGCATAACTGGAAACGACAAGTAACTGCGAGTAGCTTCGACGCGGATAAGGAAACGCTCTTACTCAAGAAACGGATTCGTGAGTTGGAGATGGAGCGCGACATCCTAAAGAAGGCAGCCCTTATCTTCGGCAGAAGCGCGTAATTCGTTACCGCTTCATCGACAAAGTTAAGGGCAACTATCCACTCACGGTGGTGTGCCGTGTGATGCGAGTTTCCGAGAGCGCGTATCAGGCTTACCGGAGCGGCAAAACTTACATGTTAAGCGCAGTGAAAGCCGAACTCGGCAAGCAAGTCAAAGAGGTTTTCTTTGCTCACCGGCGACGCTACGGGTCGCGCCGCATCACGGCGGAACTTCTCGCACAGGGTGTGAGTGTCGGACGTTTTCAAGTGCGCTCGCTGATGCGCGCGTCAAAGCTTACACGCTATCGCTCCAAAGCGTTTTCGTCCACACACAACCGATTCGCGCCACACATCTGAGGTGAGTCCGAATCTGTTGCTTAATGCCGGGAACGCGGCACAGCAACCCGGTCAAGTCATCGTCGGTGACATCACTTATTTGCCGCTTGCGTCAGGTAAGTGGAGTTACTTGGCGAGTTGGCAAGACAAATTCACGCGCCGCATTGTGGGGTGGGCGGTCGCCGATTCGATGACCGAAGCATTAGTGATTAAAGCCTTCGAGCGTGCAGTTGGAAGCGGCGGCATCAAGGCGCGGACAATCATTCACACGGATCGCGGCTCTCAGTACGTGTCAAAGAACTTCCGCGCACTGTTGCAAGTCAACCAATGTCGGCAATCAATGTCACGGCGCGCTAATTGTTGGGACAGGCGCGCAAGCCGAAAGTCTGTTTTCGAGATACAAAGCCGAACTACTTGAAGACGGATTGTTTGAAGACACGGCGCAAGCCAAAAGCGAAACCTTCGCTTACATCGAAGGTTATTACAACCGGGTGCGACGGCACTCGGCTCTTGATTACAAAACTCCCGAAGAGTTCGAGCGGGAATGGCACTCTAATAACAAAAAGAAAGGGTCAAGTAGCGAGAGGGTTGTGTCCGGTAAAACTTGACCATCTCACTAAGGGTCTGGTCTGCCACGCCGTGACATCTTCCATCGCGGCTTCGGTGACGTTGGAAATAAGCTGCGGCGAGACTTCGACTTTATAGATTTCCGCGATGTGTTGTTGTATCTCGCGCGTCGTCATCCCACGCGCATAAAGCGACAACATCTTTTCATTGAAGCCGCCCGTGTCTGGTTTTACCTTTGGGAACAATCTTCGGCTCGAACTCACTGTTGGGGTCGCGCGGAACTTCGATAGGCAGCTCGCCGAAGTCGCCCTTCATGGTTTTACTCGAAGAACCGTTTCGTGAGTTGCCGGAGTTGTCACCGGAAGCGTCGTGCTTCTCATAACCGAGATGCTCCGCCATCTCGACTTGCATCGCTCGTTCCAGCAACGCTTTGGTGAACTGCTTCAGAATCCCGTTCTCGCCAAGGATGTCCTCCGGCTTCTTGTAGTCCTTGAGCAGTTGGTCAACCAGATCAAGGTTGATTCCGTCAGTAGTCGTCTTGGTCATCATCGTCATCTCTTTCATTGAAAGTCAGAGTTTATCGGTGACGACTACTTACACAAAATTATTTACACCCTCCAAGTGGTATTTTACTCGAAAGATTATGAGACTCGATTTAGATTCCTCTACCTTAGGTATTACAGCTCAGGTCGCTCACTGCATCAATCTAACTGCTTACATTCTGTTGTGACGCTGAATTACCAAAACGATTACCACCGCTCGAAAGTTTATTTTTGATTCCTTTACCGACGGTGCGTTGTAAAGGAAATCGGTGTGTTTTAAGGGAAGCGGTTTCCGCGACAGGCGTTTACGTCATCGTAACTCGGAAGCTGAAGCGCGACTCGTCGAAGCAGAGGTTGGACTCGGCGGAGATACGTCACACTCGCCATAACTGGCTTTCGGTGACTACTTGATCGCTATTTTATCTGTGAGTCCGGGGTAAGAACTTTACCGGAGAGCGAAGCCGGGATCATCCGGCGTGGTGAACTCCAACGTCCATGACTCCATCGTCCCGCTGACCGCCATCAGAGCAGTGTTTACCACGTCGGCAAAGTTTCCGGCTATCCATTCAGCGACAACCGGGTTCGCCGGTTCGAGTACGAGGCGATGATCGTCTTCGATCCTGAGTGCGCGGACGGCGTTTTCGCCCAACCAAGTTTCGACGGCACTACTACCTAACACAGCACCCAACTTATCCAAAGCTGCGCTCCATAGTGCGGATGCTTCCGGGTCAGCTTCGCGCTCGGCTTCCGGGTGTTCAGCCGCGCGTCCGGTGTACGACTGAACGCGATTCGCGTATTGGCTTTCGACTTCGAGTTTATGCGTACAACGTCGGAGTTGGCTATCAGGCTCGACGTACCGGAAGCCCGGCGTGTACGTGCAAAACTCACAGAACAACTTTCCAGAGTCGGGACGGTTCACGTCAATATTCTTGTCGTACTCTGCAAGGGCACTCGGCGCATACTGAACGATGCCGCCGAATACGGCGGGCTTGTATTTGGTTTTGGGAGCTTCACGAACGCTGAAATCAACGATGTACTTCGCTAACTCAAAACCGTGCTTTTCGATTAAGTCGCGGGCGTGTTCGAGTTCTTTTTTGCTGGGCGCGGGCTTCTCCGTGCCGTGAAAGGATTGGTGGAAGTACGAGACGAGATCGTGCGCTTCATCGCGCACTTCAACAGCATCGGGCGGGCGCGCGATTGTGTCATGGGCGACCTCGCTCTGGTTCTGCGCCGCTTTGTTCGACTGTGCTTCCCTCTGCGCGTTTTCGGCGAATCCTTGCGGAGCATCTTTTTTGAAGACGGCTTTGTAGTCGGGACCTTCCTTCGTCTTCTCCAACGCCGCGACGGTGATAACGCCGGTGCTGATCGTGATGCCCACAATCTCCTTCAAGGCTTTATCTAGCTGTCGCTTCCTGTCAGACAGGTTCCGGTAAGCCGTCCCGCGCAAACCCAAATCCTCGAAGAGTTCCTTCGTCCGTCGTTCGTACTGCCCCTTGTCCGCCATGATCGTATCGAGGTACGTGTACAGAACTTGCGCGAGGTCGCTCTTGAAACTGAGTACGGCATCAAGAAATAGTGGCTTGGTGTGATTGCCGACAAGATTTTTCTCGATGTGCTGGTTGAACCTGAAGATCGCGGTCGCCGTCCTAGATACGCCGTCCTGATGCTCACGCTCGCTCAACTTGAGGTCGGAGAGGATGTTGAATGTATCGAGAAGTTTGATGGTCTGACCGCTCGTGCTGTCGTAGTAAGAATTATTCCATGTGAACGGCGTCTGCCGCAGACGGAGAAGCGAGTTGGTGATTGAAGTGATGACGTTCGTGCCCCACTTTTTCTTCAGTATCTTCGCAATCTGTCGTAATGAGAACGCCGTCGGTCCTTCGCGCCGCCCGTTCTCCTCAAATATCTTAGTCAGGGCGTAGTAAATCTTTTGGTCTTCGGTGGTCGTGGTTCCGAGGTCGGTGATGCCGCGTTTGACCCGCGCCGTCAGCTTGCTCCCGTCTGGTCCGGTCAGTTGTCGTTCGAGTATCTTGACTTCGGCGCGTCCTTTGGCGCGTGCGAGTTCCCAGATCGCCCATTTTTCGAGGTTTAACTCCGGGCGTATCTTCTCCATAGCTGCGGATTGTGTACTGCGGAAGGTTGGTTTCGCGCTTACTGAGTTACCATTCCCTGATTTCTTTGCTCCCATGCCCCTTCCCCTCAAACCGTTTATGTCGTCAACAATGACTTTTCTTTGTCTTCGTTCCCTACTCAATCTTGTCAACACACCGCTTTTTCAACCGAAGTACAAACCGTATTTCGTGACACAATATCCGTGTGAATGCTGTGTTGTGTATCTAAAGAGTATCTAAATACAGTATCTAAGAAGTATTCAGGTGCTTTTTGTGGCTGTAAAGCCTTTACTTACTGCATTTACGGAGTCGTCTCTCGTATCATTAGCACCAAAGTCTCGTATCCTTAGCACCAGCGATTCGTATCATTAGCACCAGCGATTCGTATCCTTAGCACCACCCATCTCGTATCATTAGCACCAGCGATGCGTATCCTTAGCACCACTACATTCGTATCATCAGCACCATCTATGCTTGCAATCCCCGGTTTGCCAGCCTCAAAGTTTCTCTTCGCATCCGTAAAAGATTGATTTTTAAGAGTTTATATCCATTCTCGTATCATCAGCACCACCGCTCCTCGTATGATTAGCACCACCCAGAGTTCCTGACCAATTCTCGCTTTGTATCATTAGCACCACTCAGCTACTTGGACTTGGCGGTCACTCGTATCATCAGCACCACCGAAGATTTGTGTGTGACACTGAAATGCGTCTAAAAAGAGTTCGAGTTTTTACAATTAACTCTGGCTGACGCGACCTACGCTTTTGCCTTCTCAGATACTTGCGCGTAAAACGCGCCAGCCACATCTTTGTTGATGCCCACATCTTCGAGACGACGGACGGTGTAGAGCGGACCCTCTGTATCACCTGCCGCCATAACACGATTAAGCAAGCGTACAGCGATCAAGTGCTGGATGTGTTTAATCAACGTATTCCGATTGGCTATGCCCGACCAAGAAGAAAGAATCTGTTTTGTTGCGCGGACTTCGCCAACCACGGGGTTCGCGCCGTGTGTTCGCATATAGAATTCCTTGTACAGGGCTGAACTCTTTCCCGGAAGTAGCTCAACTAAAGCCGAATCGTAAGAGCCGGGGATAATCACTGCATTGCTCCATCCCTGTCCCGACGATGTGGAATTAGGTTTTCTCCGCAGTGCGGTTGAGCGTGTGCGCGGAGCCTTGTCTGTGCGCTCGGAGACCCCTTCTACCCCAGCCCCCAAACTTGCGGCTCTGAGGTCAAATCGCGCTTCGTTAATATCAACTGCGAGTGGCGACTGAGGCAATACACCGCCGCTCACATTCTCTTCCGATTGGTCTTCAGCTAAGGCGATTCTTATCGGCGCGGAACTCATCTCGCGCAAACCTGTCGGCTCTTGCAGCTTCGGTTCGGGGATGAGCGCGCCCTCGCCCGGAATAACCTTTTCTGATTTATTCCCGGAGGACGATAACGGTTCCTGAGTGGAGTAAAATGTTGACATCAGTTGCTCTGTAGAACTGACGCTTTCCTGCGCCCACGAGGGTAATCCGGCGGATTTACGCGGACGCGAAGATTCTTTCTGCGATCCCATGCTCTGCTTCCTTTTCCGATGAACCATTTTCTGTTCTGCGAGCCTTCTGGTTATCTACCTCTTGAGCCAAAACCGCGTCAGTCACGAGTCCGTAGTCTTGCGCTCCTTTGCTGCGGGCGTCGAACTCGAATATCGTCTTTCCTTCTGCCGCCGCCGCTTTGAACTTTTCGTCGCTTCTGATCTGCGGCAGAAGGCGTGAACCGTATGCCTGTCCAAGAATTTGGACGACCGTGTGAGTCATGTTCGTCCGCAAGTCAACCTTCCACGGCAACACACCGCAGATAACTGGTTGACGCCGATAAACCCGACCCATTCGATCCGCTGACTTTAGGATGTCCAGCCCGCCATCGACCGCCCATCGTTCCATGCTAACCGGGATTATCATCTCCTCAGAAAACAAAAGGGCATTGTTGTGGAGGACGCTCAAGGCTGGCGCACAATCAACAACCATATAATCGAACTCAGTCACATCGCCAAGTTTGTTGAAGAGATACATTTCCCTCCCCATCTCAGCCGCGATGTGACTTTCCGCTAGTGCCGTTAATTCATTTGAAGGAATGACGAACAGATTGGGACGAGCTTCTATGACCACTTCTTTGTACGACATGTCTTTGACCATCAGGTGGTAGAAAACGGGCTGTCCGTCCTTAACGACGATTCCCAGTCCTTTCGTCGCATTAGCTTGATGATCGAGGTCTATGAGCAGGACGCGCTTGCCACGCAAACTCAACCCATGCGCTAGATGCAACGCCGTTGTCGTTTTGCCCACGCCCCCCTTGAAATTCTGAACTTGAATTCTTCTAGTCATACGCATCACGGTAAATCATAAATGAGTACATCGAAAGCCACATTGTATTAAGGGCGATAAGGAAATCGCAGACACAACTACCGTAAGTAAACGGTCATAGGTTATTCGTACAACTCCAACACTGTCAAGGGTTTTGTTGCAATACTTTAAGAATATAGTTCAACGCAGAAGTATAAAAGGGCATAAACGCAATAAAATCATAAATTAAAGCCAGTATGGTACTGGTCTAGGACTACCCCCACGCTACCCCCTCTCCGGTAGTAGTCCCGTTCTGGTGGTATGGGACTTCCACCTTTAGGATCAACTTACAAAACAAAATCATAAGGTGCGCTGATCAAGTGAACCGACTTTCAATATAGTTGAGTTAAGGTTGCAATCTCTCAATTTGTTGCCCGAACTCGAATGCATAAGCGAGAACGCGCATTATGAATGTTCAATTTACATCATCAGATTTAGAGAGGTGGAGTCGAAGCGAGTTTTTGAGCAACTGGACGAACACGGATTAATATATTTGACATCGGACAGCAACGAAATGCGGAATGTAGTCAATAATGTGCTGGCGACAAGGCATCGCAATTAACAGCATAAGCAACATACACAAATCGGTTAGTACACATAGTATCAATATAAAATCTCGTATTCTCACAGCAGGTCACACAAAGATGCGATTTATGTAACCTAAGAGAGCTAATTTTCTTGAGTTCCATATTCAATTATCTGGCTCATTAGTTTAATATAACATCTAACAAGACGCTTTTATTAAATCATCGATGACTATGAACCCGCATCGCGCCGGTCACTACGTTCGCCAAACGGCGGATTACGCGGCTTTTATACCGGAGCCACTGCCGCCGCGTCCGCCTCTCGAAACAGACGCCGCTCTGACACGTTTGCTCTCTGCGGCAGACCTTGCCTTGGGTCGCCTCGATGGTGCGACGATGATGCTTCCGAATGCCGACCTCTTCGTGGCAATGTACGTCCGACGCGAGGCGGTCTTAAGCTCTCAGATTGAGGGCACGCAGGCGTCCCTGACCGACGTTCTTCAGTTCGAGGCGGGCGGCGACGGAGGCGAAACAGAGCGACCGCTTGATGTTGCCGAAGTAGTCAATTACGTGCGGGCGATGAACTACGGACTGCGGCGGCTTGCCGACCTGCCGCTGAGCCTGCGGCTGATTCGAGAGATACACGGCGAGTTGATGCGGGGCGTGCGCGGCGAAGAGAGCGCGCCGGGCGAGTTCCGCCGCTCGCAGAACTGGATCGGACCACGAGGCTGCACGCTCCGCACGGCGCGCTTCGTTCCACCGCCCCCACACCAGTTGGCGAGGGTTCTCGGCGAGTGGGAAAGTTTCTTGCACGAGAGGTCAGAGCCGGTCTTGATCACGGCGGCTCTCGCACACGCGCAGTTCGAGACGATCCATCCGTTCCTCGATGGCAACGGGAGGGTCGGGCGGCTCCTCATCACACTGCTCCTTTATGAGCGCGGCGTGCTGGCGCGCCCGCTGCTCTACCTCAGCCTCTATCTGAAGAGAAACCAGACCGAGTATTACGATCGGCTGCAAACGGTGCGCGAGAAGGGAGAATGGGAAGCATGGGTCAGGTTCTTCTTGGAGGGCGTCCGCTCGTCCGCCGACGAGTCAACGAACACAACGCGGCGGATCCTCACTTTGCGTGAAGAAGATCGTGCGCGCCTGATCGGTGAAGGGAAGGCGAGCGGCAATCTGTTGCGCTCGCTCGATCACCTGTTCGTCCAGCCGATCACGACACCGCAGCTTTTGGCGACAGCGCTCGATGTCAGGTACGCGACTGCCAATAACCTTGTCGCACGATTGGTCGAAATCGGAGTGCTCACCGAGATGACGGGCTACCGGCGAAATCGGCGGTTCGTTTATCAGAGGTATGTAGATTTGTTCGAGAAGGAGACCCAAGATGAGCAGACTACTGGATGACAATTGGGGAAACGGTTGCCGCAATACAACCCTAATGGAAAAATGAAGTCGGAAGTCACCCAAACTGCCCTCGTACCTGCTGCCGGAGAATATCAAGCGGCGCTCCGTAACTCGTTGCGGCTCTGGTCTGACGCTGTTACCGCCGCTTCTACAGAACAGCGTGAACAGTTGCTGCGGTATAAGCAGAGGGTGGTCGAAGCATTCTTCCACTTCACGGGCAAGCATCCGGCTGAGGTGAAGCCGTCGCATGTTCAAGAGTGGCGCAAGGAACTGGAAAAGCAGGAACTCAGCCCCTCGACGATCTACTCGCGCGTCTGCTTCCTCTCGTCGTTCTTTCAGTGGGCGATGCGCGAACCCGCCCTCCGAGAGATCATTGCGAGCAATCCGGCTAGACTCGCCCTGCCGAAAGCACCGAAGGCTTACCAAACGGAGAGCGTTAAGGGGTGGACAGACGAGGAACTCCAGACCATTGTTGAGGTCGTGCGAGCGAAGGCAGCAACGGGTGATGTCGTGGGAAAGCGTGACTACGCCTTGCTGCTCTTTTACCTTGTGACGGGGATGCGCCGCCAAGAGGTCATATCTTTGCGCGGCAGAAACATCAAGATGGATTATGACTTCCTGACGCTAACGGGAAAGGTGAAAGGCGGTGATTACGTCGGCAGGGAAGTGCGCGATCCGATCTTGAGAGAAGCGATCACAGATTACCTTGCGTCCTGTCACCGGATGAGCGTGCTCAAGACCGATGCTCCGCTGTGGACGCGCCACGACCGTGCGGGAGTTCCGGGAGCACCGCTCACATCGCACGCCTTCGTCAAGAACCTGAAGCGGTATGCTCGTGACGCGGGCGTCGGGCACGTTCATCTTCACCAGACTCGTCATAGCTATGCGCGCATCGTCGCCGAGGAGACCGGCTCGATTACGGATACGCAGGACGCGCTCAGACATCGTAACGCCGCGACGACCCGCGTGTATGTGCAACGCATCGCCGTCAAACGCGACAAGCACAGTGGGCAGATCACAGCACGGCTAAACAGCACAGGCGACTCTGCCGGACTGAAGGGCAATGATATGAAGAGAAAAGCAGCCACTGTCAGCGGTGATGCAAATGAAGCAGAATCCGGTAATTAGTCTTATCGCTCTCAATCATAATGGACTTGAGCGGACAGAACGATGGCTCGAAAGCGCGCGGCTGAACGCTTATGTGCTGCAAGAGATTATCGTCGTTGATAACCCAAGCGACGCCGCGACTGTCAGATGGTTGAGAAACCAGCCGGACGTAATGCTTTTCGAGTCGCACCAGAACACATGCATCGCGGCGGCGAATAACGCCGGGATGAGATTGGCGACCGGGCAACTGCTCGTACTCTGCAACAACGACGTTCGTCTGCCGGAGGGCTGTGCTGAGAGGTTCTTTTATCACAATTCTAAAAACTCCCTTTGACAATCCGAACTGTATCTAATACAGTAACTGTTATGGCGACTAGCACGCAATTCTCAATCGCGGTTCATTTGATGATTGCGCTCGGCTACGGCGGCGGGCGACAAGCGACATCGGGCGAACTGGCAGCGAGTATTAATACGAGTCCGAGTTTTGTGAGAAGAATTCTGGCGAAGTTGTCCAAAGCGGGTCTCGTCAGCACGACGACCGGAAAATCAGGCTCGTGTCTGCTGGCGAAAAAACCGAAAGACATTTCATTGCTCGAAATTTACAAGGCAGTTGACGCGCCGCAGACTTTTGCGATTCACGATTATCCGGTGCAGGGCAGTTGCCGCGTCAGCTGCAATATCGGATTGGTAATGAATAAAGTTTTAACGAGAGCGCAGAATTCGTTTGAGGGCAGTTTAGGAGAAACGAGTCTGGCGGAAGTGGTCGCGGATATTAGACGCAACTAATTTTTTTGGATGTAATTGTTACTATTGTGGTAACAATTTGGAAACATACGAAGTAGAAAGTGAGAGGAGAAAATATGAGCGAGAAAAAAGTTTGGTTTATCACAGGAACGTCGAGCGGTTTCGGACGCGCTCTGGCGGAAGAAGTTTTGGCGAAGGGCGACCGCGTGGTGGCGACGGCGCGGAAGCCGGAAGTTTTGCGGGATTTGATTGAAAAATATCCCGACACGGCGCGGGCGATCAAACTCGACGTGACGAATACGGAGGACGCGAAAAATTCGGTTCGGGAAGCCGTCAGGGAATTCGGGCGCATTGACGTGCTTGTCAACAATGCGGGTTACGTTTTAGCCGGCGCGATTGAAGAAGCGAGCGACGGGCAAATCAGGCAGCAGTTCGACACGAACGTGTTCGGCGTTTTGAATGTTACGCGCGAAGTTCTGCCGATTTTGCGCGAGCAAAAAAGCGGTCATATCGTCAATATCGGTTCGCTGGTCGGCTTCTCGGCGTATCCGTCCTTAGGTATTTATTCGGCAACGAAATTCGCGCTCGAAGGCGTGTCCGAAGCGTTGGCGGCGGAAGTCGCCACGCACGGAATCAAAACGACGCTTGTCGAGCCGGGACCTTTTCACACCGGCTTCGGCGAACGCGGAGTTATCGCCGAAAATCTGCTGCCGGAGGCGTATCCTTCGACCACGCAGCTTCCCGAAACGATGCGAGAATTTGACAGCATAGCGGGCGATCCGGCGAAAGCCGCGAAGATCATCGTCGAAGCGGTCGAATCGGAGAATCCGCCGTTTCGCCTGCCGTTAGGATTATTTGCGTTTGAGGCAATCGAAGCCAAGCTCGAACAAGTCAAACAAGAGATTGCAATCTGGCGGACGCGAGCGATCAACGCAAATTTTGATGTTGCCGCAACCGCTTGATAAAGAAATCAATAAATTTACATAAAACATAAAAAGAGGAAAAACAATGAGCGAACAAAATAAAAAAATTGCATTAATTACCGGAGCCAATCGCGGCATCGGTTTTGAAACGGCGCGGCAACTTGGACAGCAGGGCATCAAGGTTTTAGTCGGTGCGAGAACCGCAGAAAACGGCAGGGAAGCCGAAGCCAAATTGAAGGCTGAAGGCTTCGACGCGGAATTCGTTTTGCTCGACGTTGACGACGCGCATACGCACGCCTCGGCGGCAGCATACGTTGAAGCGAACTACGGCAAACTCGATATTTTAATTAACAATGCCGGTATTCTCATTGACGAAAGCGAAAACGGCGCGCATGTCCAAGCAAGCAAAACAACGCCGGATGTTTTCCGAAAAACCTTCGACACGAATTTTTTCAACACGATTGCCGTCACGCAGGAATTTGTTCCATTAATAAAAAAATCGGACGCTGGCAGAATCGTCTTTTTATCAAGCGGGTTGGGTTCGCTAAATCTACATAGCGATCCGAATTCGCCGATTTACAATTTCAAACTTCCGGCTTACGACATCTCGAAAACCGCGCTCAACGGTTACGCAGTTCACCTCGCCCACGAACTGAAAGACACAAACATCAAAGTCAACGCGGCACATCCGGGTTCGGTCGTCACAGATATGAACTCATCCGGCGACATTCCGGTCGAAGAAGGCGCGAGAACTTCGGTTGATTTGGCGACGCTTCCTTCTGACGGCTATACCGGCAAATTTATTCATCTTGGCGATGAACTGCCTTGGTAGTTATTTTCAAATTCACTTTCATCGAAAACCGCTAATAACAATCTCATTGGAAAGCTTTGAGCTGGAAAAAGGCGGCTGGCGGTCGAAATCTGAAAGCGAAATTACTAAGGGTATTGAGAACGGTTCTTATCGAATTTACAAGGAGCAAAGATGAGATACAAACTTTTGGGCAACAGCGGACTGCGCGTTTCCGAGCTTTGTCTGGGAACGATGACTTTCGGCGAAGAATGGGGCTTCGGCTCGAGCGGCGACGAGAGCCGTGCGATTTACGACGCTTTTTTGGAAGCGGGCGGGAATTTTATTGACACGGCGAACATTTATACCAACGGCACGAGCGAAAAACTGCTTAGCGAATTTACGCGGGAGAACCGCGAGCGCATCGTACTGGCGACGAAATACACGAACGCGATGCCCGGCACTGGCGACGCGAATGCGGGCGGCAATCATCGCAAATCCATGATGCAGTCGGTCGAGGCGAGCTTGAAGCGTCTCAACACCGACTACATTGATTTGTATTGGATGCACGCATGGGACGCGCTCACGCCCGTTGAAGAAGTGATGCGCGGGTTTGATGATTTGGTCAGGCAAGGGAAAGTTTTGTACGTCGGCATCTCCGACGCGCCCGCGTGGTGGGTCGCGCGTGCGAACATGCTGGCGGATTTGCGCGGCTGGTCGCCGTTCGTTGGTCTGCAAATCGAATACAGCTTGATTGAGCGCACGCCGGAACACGAACTGTTGCCGATGGCGAAGGCTTTAGGCTTAGCCGTCACGCCGTGGTCGCCGCTGGCGGGCGGAACTTTGTCGGGCAAATATCTCGACAAAGGAAGCGACGCGGCGAAAGAGGGACGCTACGCGAGCGCAGAGATGCAAGGCTTTATGGCGGATCAAACCCGCAGCGAGCGTATTGCGAAAGAAGTCGTGAGCGTGGCGAAGGAACTCGGCGTGTCGGCTTCGCAAGTCGCGCTGGCGTGGCTGCGTTATCGTGACCAGCCTATGATTCCGATTATCGGTTCGCGGAAACTAAGCCAACTGCAAGACAATCTGGCGAGCTTGGATTTGAATTTGCCGGACGAACATTTGAAGCGTCTGAACGATGTGAGTGCGATTGAGCCGATTTTTCCGAACAGCTTTTTCGCCAAAGAGTTCGTCCGTAATGTCGTCTATGGCGGAATGCGCGATTCAATTGACGCATAGAGATTTTGCTTGCTGCAAAATTTGGTGTCTTTGAGTAAATAAATCAGTCTGGATAATTGAGGAGAAAAACTTATGTATGTTGTTTTTGGCGCAACCGGACAAACCGGTTCGGCGGTTGCCGACACTTTGCTTGAGAAACACCTTCCGGTGCGCGTCGTGCTGCGCTCGGATAAAGCCGCCGACGCTTGGCGGGCGAAAGGCGCGGACGTTGCTTTTGCCGACCTGACGGACGCGAGTGCGATGACCGCAGCTTTGAATGGCGTGACAGGCGTTTACGCGATGAATCCGCCCGCTTATAACGCCACCGATATGTGCGCGGTGGCTAAGGAAGTCGGCGCGCATTACGGAGAAGCGATAAGGAATTCCGGCGTGCATAAAGCCGTTTTGCTTTCATCCGTCGGTTCGCAACACGCATCTGGCACGGGCAATATCCTGACGACGCACATCCTAGAAAACATCTTCGGCGAGCTAGCGATTCCCGTAACATTCTTGCGCGCCGCGTCGTTTATGGACAACTGGAACGGCGTGGTATCAGTCGCCGCCGAAAAAGGCATTTTGCCGAGCTTCTATCAGCCGCTTGAGCGGAAGATTCCGATGGTGGCGGCGAAAGACATCGGGCGCGCTGCCGCCGTTGCGTTAACCGAAGAGTGGACGGGCAAGCGCATCATCGAACTCTACGGCGCGGCGGATTATTCGCCGGACGATACGGCAGCCGCTTTCGCTGCTGCGTTGAAGCGCGATGTGCGAGCCGTCGCCGTGCCTGAAAGCGAGTGGCAGCGGACGGTCGAAGGCTTCGGCTTCTCGCCGGAAGCTGCGAACAGTTACGTCGAGATGATGCGCGGCTTTAACTCCGGTCACATAGTTTTTGAGAACAACGCAGCGACCGAGACTCGCAGAGGAGAGACGACTATCGAAGAGTTCGCCGCCGAAGCCTCCTGAAAAAATTAGAAAACCCGTATGCGATGCTGGCGATAAACTGCATCGCCGCCGAGACTGACCGGGAAGCGCAGTTTCTGGCGACGACGCAGTTTCAGGCTTTTCTACGGTTGATGCGTGGCACACCGGGCGAAATGCAGCCGCCTGTTGAGAACATGAACGAGTTATGGACGGCGGGGGAAAAGGCGGCTGTCGAATCTCGTTTGGGCGGTTCGATAATCGGCAGCGCGGCGGCGGTGAAAAGTGGTTTGCAAAAACTTCTGGCGGACACAGACGCCGATGAGTTGATGCTTAACTCGATGATTTTCGATCACACGGCAAGGCTCCGTTCTTATGAAATCGTGGCTGATGTGTGGAAGGAAAATCTTTTGGCGCAAACTGCTTGATGAGAAAGAGTGTGCAGGTAACTTCAGCCAAGCGCGGAGAAACTAGACCGCGTACTGTTGCTTGGCGACATCTTTGAGGCGCGCGGGAACTGAAATACTGAAGATTGAAGATCACTCAAGGGCGCGGGATGTTAAGTCATCTTGCGCCCCTTTTTGAAAGCAGGATGCCGCTTGTAGCGTCGGGCGATTTTCAAAGCGTCGGACATTTCCCTGCATACGGTCATTGACGTGGGCGAGAGATGCCGAGCTTGTGCAGCCGGGTGTTGAGTGTAGTGCGGTTGATGCCAAGTCGCGCGGCGGCTCCGGTCGCGCCGCCGATCACCCAATCCGACTCGCGCAAGACGCGCAGGATGTGTTCGCGCTCGACCGCTTCGAGTGTTAAGCCGTCACTCTGAACCGGAGTATGACCGTTCTCCGGCGACTCCGCTTGCACTGACTTGGTTGAGAGATTCAACTCGCTCAGAGGCAGGTCAAGCGTGCGACCGCGCGAGAGAATTACCCCGCGCTCGATCATGTTTTGTAGCTCACGGATGTTGCCCGGATAGTGATAAGCCGTGAGAGCCGCCATCGTCACAGATGGAATCTTTTCTATCTGTCGCTTCATCTGCCGTGCAAACTTGTGCGTGAAGAAACGCACCAAGAGCGGAATGTCTTCGCGCCGCTCACGAAGGGGCGGCAAGGTAATCGGAAAGACGTTGAGGCGATAGTACAGGTCGCTCCGAAACTTCTTTTCCGCCACTAACCCAGCGAGATCGGCGTTCGTGGCAGCGACGATGCGAACATCAACACGGATCGTGCGCGAACTCCCCAATCGCTCGAACTCTCTTTCCTGTATCACGCGCAGCAGTTTTGATTGCAATTCGAGTGGGATGTCTTCGACTTCATCGAGAAAGATCGTGCCGCCTTGCGCCGTCTCGAAGCGTCCGATGCGTCGCTCAATTGCGCCGGTGAACGCGCCCTTCTCATGACCGAATAATTCGCTTTCCAGTAAGCCCGTTGGAATCGCCGCGCAGTTAACTTTAACGAGCGTGCGCTTGCTTCGCCCGCTCAAGTTATGAATCGCGTGGGCGATGAGTTCCTTGCCCGTGCCGGTTTCGCCGCAAATCAAAACATTCGAGTCGGTCGGCGCGACCGTCTCCACATCTTGTAACGCGCGCTTGAGAGTGGTGCTTTGCCCGATGATTTCCTCGAAGTTGTGTTTGGCGCGAACCTCTTCCTCAAGGTAGAGCTTTTCTTCTTTGAGTTTGTTCTTGAGTGTTTCAATTTCACGAAACGCGAGCGCGTTCTCGACCGCAATCGCCACCTGTTGAGCGACCTGCGTGAGTAACACCGCATCCTCTTCCGTGAAAGCGTTTTCGCTCGCGCGCACGATGCCTACAACACCGAGCGATGTTCTCGCCGCTCGTCGAGGGATTCTTCGACCACGCGGGAGCGTTGAGCGCACGCCGTGAGATGCGAAAGAGCAGGGGGCGCGTACAGAGAACGCTCGACGCAACGGCTTCGCAAGACGCGCGTGCGCTGAACACGCGACGGTCTGAGTCGTTCGGCTGGTGAACACGCGCAATGGTTGACAGCATCGGTAACGAAATTTATGCGCCCACAATCGGCGCGCGCGCGCACACACGCGAGAACATCCACAGTGATTTGTGTTGAACTACGAAAAGGATATTTATGAAGACTCAGACAACTCTATTGGTCGGCGCATCCGGGATGCTCGGCTCACGCATCGCCCGCCACCTGCTTGACCGTGCGGACACGCGCCTTCGACTTATGCTGCGCGCTGGCGCGGCTGATGACGCGAAAAACAAGGACACGCTGAAACCGCTGCTCGACGGCGGCGCGCAGGTCGTCGAAGGCGACCTCGCCGACCCTGCTTCGCTTGAGCGTGCGACCGAGGGCGTTGACGTGATTGTGTCGGCGGTACAGGGCGGAGCAGATGTGATTGTCAACGGACAGGTCGCTTTGGCGGAAGCCGGGAAGCGCAACGGCGTGCGGCGCATCCTGCCGTCAGACTTTGCACTCGACTTGTTCAAGGCGACTCCGGGTGAGCATTTGATGTTTGATTTGCGCCGCAACGCCGATGAAGGAATTGCGAAGACGGGTATTGAGTCGGTTCACATTCTCAACGGCGCATTCATGGAGATGTTCAAACCCGGCGCGGGCGCGATTGACTACGACGCAGGCATCGTCAGTTTCTGGGGTGACGGCACACGTCCGATTGAAGTCACCAGCGTCGAAGACACCGCGCGGATGGTGGCGCGGGTTGCGGTTGACGAAAGCGTTCCCGCTGGCAAGTTTGCTTTCGCTGGCGAGCGTGTATCAATCCTCGACGCGACGAAGGTGATTGAAGCACAGACGGGACGCACGTTCGAGCGTCGCTCGCTCGGCTCGGAAGCCGATTTGCGCGCGGCGATGGCGAAGGCAAAGCAAGACACGTCCAACCCGTTCAAAGTCGTGATGCTCGCCTATCAGCTTTACATGCTGACGGGTCAGACCGCTTTGACTGATCTTCAAAACGACCGCTACCCTGACTTGAAACTTGACAGCTTCGCCGAGTTCGCCGCGCGCTCACTGCCCAGAGCGGCTTCGCAACAAGCAGGAGGACAGCGATAAAGAGATCGTCATTCCGCCCAAAGGGTTGACGCCGCCAACGACGATGACGCCCGAACAGTTCCTGCACTACGGCGTGGACTTTCTGCCGGGGGCTGACCCGTTTGCGTTCCAACGGACGCTGATTGATTCGGCGAGTTACAAATATGAGCGTACAAATATGAATACACCAATCATTCTTCTCGCCGGTGCTGCGGGCGATCTCGGCGGGCGCATCGCAAAGTCACTCGTCGCCAGTGGCGCAAGTCTGCGGGCACTAATGCGAACGGATGCGTCAGACGCCGACAGAGCGCGGGTCGCCGCGCTCGGCGCGACGACCACAAATGCCGACGTGAACGACATCGTCTCGGTCGCCGCAGCGTGCGCTGGCGCATCCTGCGTCGTCTCCGCCCTCAACGGTCTTCAAAACGTAATCGTCGAGCGCCAAGGCGTGTTGCTCAATGCCGCCGTCAAAGCGGGCGTGGGGCGTTTCATCTCGTCGGATTTCTCGCTCGACTTCACCAAAACGACGCCGGGTAACAACCGCAACCTAGACCTCCGCCGCGAGTTCATGACGCGCGCCGACCAGTCACAGATTAAGGTGACATCAATCCTCAACGGCGCGTTCATGGACATGCTCGGAGCCGAGATGCCTATCATCCAGAAGCGACTGCGCCGTGTGATCTACTGGGGCGATGCCGATCAGTTGCTCGACTTCACCACCAAAGACGACGTTGCCGCTTACACCGCCGCCGCCGCGCTTGACGACAAGACACCGCTAATACTGCGGATCGCTGGCGACTCGGTCAGCGCACGCGACATTGCCTGCGTGATGAGCGACATCACAGGTCAACGATACCGGACGTTGCGCGTCGGCGGCACGGGTTCGCTCGGCGTGCTGATCCGGCTCGTCAAGTTCGTTGCGCCGCAACGTCAATCAGTGTTTCCGGTATGGCAAGGTATGGAGTACATGCGTGACATGTTCGAGGGTCGCGGCAAACTCGACCCACTCGATAACGACCGTTACCCGGACTTGCGTTGGACGAGCGTGCAGGGGCGGGTAAGAGGACAATCGCATTAGTGCCGAACGAAAGAGCGAACGACTATGACGATTTCAGCGACAGAAACCAACGACACAATCTCAAATTTTTGAGAGCGCGACGGCGGACATCGGCTGAGGTGAAGTCAAAAAAATAGGAGAACAACAAAATGTCTGAAGTGAAATCAAAAACGAGCGAAGGAAAATCAATACCGGCAATCGCGCCGCTGCCACCCGACGACTTACAGCGTAGCCTCACGATTGCAAAACCAAACGAACACGGGAGTTTGCCGCACATAGGTTTGGTCGGAGATACCTACACGATTCTTTTATCGGGCAAAGACACAGGCGGTCAATACTGCCTGATTGATATGCACGTCCCGCCCGGCGGCGGACCTCCACCGCATCGCCACGATTTCGAGGAATCGTTCACCGTTTTAGAGGGCGAGATTGAAACCACTTTTCGCGGCGAAAAATCAACAGTGCGAATTGGCGAGACCGTCAATATTCCGGCAAACGCGCCGCACCAATTTCAAAACAAATCCGACAAAGCGGCGCACCTGCTGTGCATTTGCGCGCCTGCGGGTCAGGATGAGTTTTTTATGGAAGTCGGCGTCCCCGTAGCGAGCCGGACAACGCCGCCGCCCAAACTCGACGAGGCAGCACAGGCGGCGTTAAAAGCGAAAACCGAAGCTCTTTTGTCAAAATATAAAACGGAGATGCTGCCGCACGCCTAGAGAATTTGCAGCCTAGTTTTACTAATTCTCCAGTTGAAGATGATTTATGAAACTGAGCCGGAGATAATTACTTAGTTGCAATTCAAACACGCAACCCGGCAATCAGGAGGATGACAAGTGAAAGGTTTGAAGATAGGAGTGTGGATCGTCACGCTGATCGCACTGTTTACGATTTTTGCCCCGTTCTTCGCGGACTGGAACGAGACGCACATCTATAACCCGCGCTGGACGCCGCACGCCAAGTACCACAACGCGCAGACGATGGCGTTCGGTCCGGTTCTAGGCGCGCTCACGCTCTACTTTCTCTGGGGCAGGCGTGGGGGAGATGAACAATCGAATGTCAGCCTCGCCATTTTGTTCGCCTCGCTCTACTACGCGACGCAGTTGCTCGCCTTCCTGTTCCCCGGCGTCGCGGCAGTTGATCCAGAGTTCGCTGCCAATGTCCCGACGCTGCTCGGTCTTCCCGGTCAATTAGCGATGGACATCGTTATCTTCGCGCTGCTCGGCACAGCGTACTTGCTAGAGCAAAAACGAATCACCGGACAAACTGGCGGGCAATCGAGGTGAAGGAACATAAGCTGTGTGACGGCAAGCGTTGCGTAGGCACGGTCGTGCGCGCTGGAATGACGGCTGAAGAAGCGGGTGATTGTTTGTGCTAGAGACCATTTGATGACACCGCTCGTCACCGCCTGCTCACCGCTTGTCACATAACTTTGTCGAGATGACATCATCATTCACGCCACTTCCGTCTTACACCGCAACGTCATTGAGATCAGCGAAATTGATGCATGAGATTACGAAGGCTAAAAGCGGGTGGTAAGGTAAAAACGATGCGAAGTGAAGCGAGAGGCGCAAAAGCAAATCGGTGGGGAACACTGCTCGTTTTAGGTGTCTGCACGCTTCTGGCACTTGTTTTCGCCAGTCAGTCATACTTCTTTTACGAGGCGAGCGGGGATAAAAAAAGCTGGTCGGACGTGCTGCTCTGGTCGTTCGGCAACTGGTACATCTGGGCGGCAATGACGCCGCTCATCTTCAGTCTCGCACGCCGCTTCCGCTTCGAGCGCGGGAGGTGGCACGCGGCTTTGGTGTTCCATTTGGCAGCGTGCGCCCTCTTCTCGCTCACGCATCTCGTTATACAAATAGCTACGCAAGCATTGGTCGGAAATGAGTTCTACGCTCAGACCCCATTCCGGTCATCATTCGTATTCTTGTTCACGAAGCATATACACCTCAATCTGCTGACCTACGTCGGCATCGTCGGCATCAGTCACGGCACGTTCTACTTTCGCCGCTACCACGAGCGCGAAGCGGAAGCGCACAAGCTCGCGGCGCAAGCGCACAAACTCGAAGCGCAGCTTGTCCGCGCACAGTTGCAGACCTTGCAGATGCAGCTTCATCCGCACTTCCTCTTCAACACGCTCAACACGATCTCCGAACTTATGCACCGCGACACGAAGGCAGCGGATCGCATGGTGGCACGCTTGGGCGATTTGCTGCGGCTCGCGCTTGAGACGCAGGGCACGCAGGAAGTGCCGCTCAAACAGGAGTTGGAATTTCTGGAGAAATACCTCGACATCGAGCGGATGCGCTTCCATGATCGGCTCACGATCAATATAGATGTTGATCCGCAGAGCCTCGACGCGCGTCTGCCGAACATGATCCTGCAACCTTTAGTCGAGAACGCGATTAAGCACGGCATCGCCCGCAAACCCGGCGCAGGGACGATTAACATCAACATTAAGCGCGACGCCGACAAGTTGCGCGTCTCGGTTCGTGATGACGGAACGGGCTTGCCCGCCGGATGGCAGACCACAGGCGTGCGCGAAGGCGTCGGGTTGCAAAACACTCGTCAGCGGCTCGAACAGCTCTATGCCGACGGACACCGCTTCGAGTTGCGCGACGCTGCGGGCGGCGGTGTCGAAGCGGAGATGACGATTCCCTACCGCGTAATGGCGAGCCGGACGCAAGATGACAAGTGAGACGAAGAAGATACGCGCGCTCGTCGTTGACGATGAACCGTTCGCACGCGAGCGCGTGCGCCGCTTGCTCGAACGGGACGAAGATGTCGTCGTGATCGGTGAATGCAAAGACGGATTTGAAGCCGTCGCCGCTATCGAAAAACAAAGCCCCGACCTACTCTTTCTCGACGTACAGATGCCGGGCAAAGACGGCTTCGGTGTGCTGACTGACATTTGTGCCGACAAAACTCCGGTCGTGATTTTTCTGACCGCGTATGACCGGTATGCCGTGCGCGCCTTTGACACCGCCGCGCTCGACTACCTGCTCAAGCCGTTCGATGAAGAACGCTTCGCCAAAGCACTCGCCCGCGCCAAGCTGCGTCTCGAAAGTTTTCCGCAGATGGAAGATGATTCACCGACCGCGATGCCGGAGGCGGCAAGCGGCGCAGGCTCTACGCATCTTGAACGCATCATCATCCGCACGGGCGGGCGCGTGCTGTTCCGCAATGCCGACGAGATAGATTGGATCGAGGCTTACGGCAACTACGTGCGGCTACACTTCGGCAAATCCGCTTACTTGTTGCGCGAGACTATCGGCAACCTCGAAGCGCAACTCGATCCGGCGAAGTTTGCGCGCATCCACCGCTCGACAATCGTCCATATCAAACGCATACGCGAGATGCAGCCACAACTCGCGGGGCAGTACCGAACGATTCTGCGTGACGGCACGAATCTCACCTTGAGCCGCCGCTACCGCAAGAATTTGAAACACCCGCTCGGTGATGAGTGATGAGGAACGGAATAATGAACGTCAGGGTTATGAAGCGCGACGAACGCGATCACCGAACAAGGTCTGTATCGAAAGTACCGAAGACCGCCGAACAAGCTGAAAGCGAAGTCGCACGCCGCACAATCATCACGATCAAAGCGTGGGTGGATGAGCTTCGACAAAAGCAGCGAGCCGAAAGTGAGCGCGCACATCGTCTACTTTCAGAGGCTGCTTTAAGCGGTGTGCATCCGCGCAACTTACCGATCTGCGGAGAGAATTACCGCTTGTCACCGCCCGCACACCGCTTGTCACAAAACCCTTGGGGTGTGTACATTCGCCTCCTTATAGTGCTTGCACATTTACACAGTAGCAGGGCGGCATCATTGATGAATAGTCCGCAACAAGCCGGGCGTCCGGCGATAGGCGGCGGGCGTAGGCGCATGACGTAACAGGTCTGAGGTCGAAGCGCAGCCGTTCTGAACTCGACAACATTAGGAACCTTACGATGAATGCAAAAGTAGCGGTCATCACCGGAGCCAGCCGGGGCTTAGGTCGCAGCATGGCACTTCACCTCGCCGCTCAAGGCGTGAACATTGTCGGCACTTTCCATAGCAAAGAGACGGAAGCCATGAGTGTCGTGCGCGAGGTTGAAGAGAGAGGCGCACGCGCGATCATGCTCCAACTCGACACCGGCGATAGTCGCGGTTTCGAGGCTTTCGCTTCCGCCTTGTCGTCTGGTTTGCAGCAGACATTCGACCGCTCCGACTTCGATTATCTCGTCAACAACGCCGGGATCGGGATCAACGCTGCGTTCACCGAGACGACCGAAGAGCAGTTCGATCAACTCATCAAGATTCATCTCAAGGGTCCCTACTTCCTGACCCAAAAACTTTTGCCGTTGATGACGGACGGCGGACGCATCCTCAACATCTCTTCCGGTCTCGCACGCTTCACCTTGCCCGGCTACTCGGCATACGCCGTGGCGAAGGGCGGCGTCGAGGTGCTAACGCGCTACCTCGCCAAGGAACTCGGCGCACGCGGGATTACGGTCAACACCATTGCGCCCGGCGTGATCGAGACCGACTTCGGCGGCGGCGCGGTGCGCGATAACCCGGAGGTCAACAAGATGCTGGCATCCACCATCGCGCTCGGTCGCGTCGGTCTGCCCGACGACATCGGCAGAGCGGTTGCCGCGATGCTGTCGGACGGCGGCGGCTGGATCAACGGCGAGCGCATAGAGGTTTCCGGCGGTCAGAACATCTAACCCCGCACCTTCACTAACCACGAACGATTGATAGTGGCTCGATCAAGGGATGAAGCACCACAGACGACCGAGCCATCGCACGCGAGAATCAAATGAACAAAAACACTCCTGAACTCAGCGAAGAACAGAGCGTCGAAGAACGTATCGCGGCGGACGAAGAGCGACTGCTTGATGAACTCGGTCTGGTCGGCGATTCGCGTCGGCAGTTTCTCGGTCAAGTTTCGGGTACGGCACTCGGCGTCCTCGCGGTGCAGTTACTAACCGGGCAGAACGCTCTTGCCGCTTCCACCGCAGAGGTGCAAGGCGCGACGACTGCGACCGAATTTTCTCCCGTCGCGTTGAAGTTAAAGATCAACGGCGTGGAGCGAACCTTGAGCGTTGATTCGCGCATGACCTTGCTCGATGCCTTGCGTGAACGCTTGGAGTTGACCGGCTCGAAGAAGGGCTGCGACCACGGGCAGTGTGGAGCCTGCACGGTGATCGTTGACGGGCGGCGCGTGCTGTCGTGTCTGACGCTCGCCGCGACGTGCGAAGGCAGGTCGGTGACGACAATCGAAGGCTTGGCGAAGGGCGACGATTTGCACGCGATGCAGGCGGCGTTCATCAAGCACGACGGTTTCCAATGCGGCTACTGCACGCCGGGTCAGATTTGTTCGGCGGTTGCGCTGCTGAACGAAGCGAAAAACGGCGAGGCGAGTTACGTCACAGCGGATGTGCGGCAGAAATCTGGCTCGCTTCAGTTGTCGGACGAAGAAATTCGTGAACGCATGAGCGGAAATATCTGTCGCTGCGGCGCGTACCCGAACATCGTCGCCGCGATCCGCGAAGTTCACAGCGGCAAGACGCAAGCGCAAGTCTGGCAGTTCGCAGGCGATGACGATCAAGCGATCTTCGCCGTGAACGAACAACTTCACACGGAGGAGAAGCCCGATGCGACCATTTAAGTATTCAAGAGCGAACACCACGACTTCCGCCGCGCAACTGCTGACGACGAACATGAGCGCACAGTTTCTCGCAGGCGGCACGAACATCCTCGACTTGATGAAGGAAGACGTTGCGCGCCCCGATCAACTCGTTGACATCACGCGCTTGAACCTCTCGCAGATCAAGACGATCTCCGACGGCGCAAATCGTGGCGGCGTCTCCATCGGCAGCTTGGGCAAGAATACCGACGCGGCGAACCACCCGCTCGTGCGGCAGAACTACCCGCTGTTGACGCGGGCGATCTTGGCGGGTGCAAGCGCGCAGATTCGCAACATGGCGACCAACGGCGGCAACTTGAATCAGCGCACACGTTGTTCGTACTTCTATGACACAGCGATGCCTTGCAACAAGCGCGAACCCGGCACTGGCTGCGGAGCATTAGAAGGTATCAACCGCAATCACGCGATCTTCGGGTGGTCGGAGAGTTGTGTCGCAACGCACCCGTCGGATATGTGCGTCGCGCTTGTCGCGCTCGATGCAATCGTCCGCGTACAAGGTGCAGACGGACAAACGCGCGCGATTCCGTTCGCCGAGTATCACCGCTTGCCGGGCGATGCCCCGCAACGAGACAACACGCTCGCGCACGGCGAACTGATTACGTCAATCGAGCTACCGAAGAACAACTTCGCGGATAAGTCTTACTACCTGAAGGTGCGCGACCGTGCTTCTTATGCGTTCGCGCTCGTGTCGGTCGCGGCGGCGCTTGAGACTGACGGCAGCCAAGTAAAACAAGCGAGGATTGCGCTGGGCGGCGTGGCGCACAAACCGTGGCGGGCTTTTGAAGCTGAAAAGTTCCTCATCGGCAAAACGGCGACGGAAGCGAACTTCAAATTAGCAGCCGAAGCCGAGATGCGAGGCGCGCGCCCGCTCGAACACAACACGTTCAAAGTCGAATTGGGCAAACGGGCGATTGTGCGTGCTTTGACTCAAGCCCTAAACGGCGGAACGAACGCATAGCTTTTGCAGCTGGGAGGCGACCAACATGGCAGTGACAGGCAAACCGATTGACCGCAAAGACGGGCGTCTGAAGGTGACGGGCGCGGCGAAGTATGCCGCCGAGTTCAATCAAGCGAACATGGCTTACGCTTTCCCCGTGCGTACAACGATAGCGAAAGGAACGATCACCGCATTCGACACCCGCGCAGCGTCGAGCGTGGCGGGCGTGCTGAACATCTTGACGCACGAAAACGCTCCACGTCTGAAGGCTGCCGATTCGCAGGCGACTATGAAAAGCGGCGGACTTCTAGCTGAAGAATTAGCTCCGCTCCAAGACAATAAAGTTCATTACTTCGGACAGATCGTCGCGCTCGTTATCGCCGAAACTTACGAGCAGGCACGCGGCGCCGCCGCGCTTCTGAAAATCAATTACGCGGAACAGAAGCCCGCGAGCGACATGAAAAGCGAGTTGCCAAAGGGTTACAAGCCGGAAAGTTTTCTAGGCGAAGAAGCGCAGATCAACACCGGCAAAGCCGCGCCGCTGCTCGCCGCCGCGCCAATCAAACTCGAACAAACCTACACGACTTCAACTGAAAATCATCATCCGATGGAGCCGCACGCGACCGTCGCCATGTGGGAAGCAACGGACAAACTAACGCTCTACGATGCGACACAGGGAGTTCTCAGCACGCGCGCGTTGGCGGCATATTTCCTCGACCTCAAGCCGGAAAACGTGCGTGTAATTTCGCCGTTCGTGGGCGGCGGTTTCGGCTGCAAAGGAACATTTCTGCAACCCATTCTGCTCGCGGCGATGGCTAGTCAAAGAGTTAAACGTCCAATCAAAATCGCCATCACGCGCCAGATGATGGTGACGAACGTCGGACGGCGCAGCCAAACGAGTCAAAAGATTGCGCTCGGCGCTGGGTCGGACGGGAAACTCTCAGTCATTCGTCACCACAGCGATTCTTACACGAATCTGACCCATTTTTTTGAACCGAGCGGCAAACAAACCGGAGTTTTATACGCTGCCCCGCTGCGGGAAATCACTTACCAAGTCGCCAGATTAAACATCGGCACGCCGACCTTTATGCGCGCGCCGGGCGAAGCACCGGGCTGTTTCGCGCTCGAATCGGCGATGGACGAAATGGCGTTCGAGATGAAGCTCGACCCCGTTGAGTTCCGAGTTCTCAATCACGCGACGGTTGACCCGCTCAAAAAGCATCCGTTTTCAAGCGACCATCTGGTGGAGTGTTACCGGACGGGAGCGCAGAAATTTGGTTGGTCGAATCGCAAGATGCAGCCGCGCGCGAGCCGTAACGGTAAATACTTGGTCGGCTACGGAATGGCGACGGCGACTTACCCGGCGGGACGCAGTTCCGCGTCGGCGCGCGTGCAGATGAGCATCAACGGCGACGTTAAAGTGATGACCGCTGCGGCTGACATCGGAACGGGAACTTACACGGTTTTGGCGCAGACTGCCGCCGACGCCCTCGGCGTATCCGTCGAGAAAATCACGGTCCAAATCGGCGATACGCTTTTGCCGCCCGCGCCGCTCGCCGGCGGTTCGCAAACGACGGCGAGCGTTCATCCGGCGGTTTTGGCGGCGAGCGAAATGCTGCGCGCAAGTTTGATGAAGTTGGCGACGATGGATGCGAAGTCGGAACTAAACGGCAGACGCGCCGAAGAAGTCGCTTTCGCCGATGCGAAGTTTTTCGTTCGTAGCGACGCTTCGATTTCCGATTCATACACCGACATCATGCGCCGCAACAGCAAGACGATGATGGAAGCCTGCGCGACGACGATGCCCGCCTCGGGCAGCGGACTCGGTGCGCCCGGCGCGCCGTGTAGTCCTGCGCCGACGAATCAGGAAGAAAACAGCGACGATAAAAAATACTCGTTCCACTCGTTTGGCGCGCAGTTCGCGGAAGTCTGGGTGGACGAGGATTTAGGCACAATCCGCGTCAAGCACTTCACGAGCGTGCAGGATGTCGGGCGCATCATGAACGAAAAAACCGCGCGCTCGCAGATCATCGGCGGCGTGATTTTCGGTCTCGGCGCGGCGCTGATGGAAGCGACCGAGTACGACCACCGATGGGCGAACCCGGTCACGCGCACACTCGCCGATTACCACGTTCCGGTTAATCTCGATGTTCCAGAGATCGACGTTCATTTTATCGGCAAACACGACCCCCACATCTCGCCCATCGGCGCACGCGGCATCGGCGAAATCGGCATCACAGGCGTCTCGGCGGCAGTCGCCAACGCGGTCTTCAACGCGACCGGCAAGCGTATCCGCGATTTGCCATTAACTCCCGATAAATTGATTTAACAGAAATCGCCGCAGGGCGATTGTTCGCGCTCTGACGCAAACGTTTTTGTTGCCATCGGTTGAACCGGATGCGCCGATAAAGAAACCACTTGGTTAAAATGCGAATCAAGAGTAGAGGGTTAACAACAGACAGGCTACAGCGAGTTTGCCGTAGCAATGGATGAGTAAGCCATTCGTTGAACGCACACGCGAAGCGTTGTGAATATCAGTTCTTTGAATTAACCAGCCAAAGAGACTCCCCAACGGTTGCCGCACGCTTGAGACGAAGCGTGAGAGCAGTACTTCGCCGCCCCTGACAAGTGGTTGTCCACGATTCGCTTTGGTCGGCGTAAGCAAGTAAATGCCGCGTGCGGCGAACTCGGCGGCGGTCTTTTGACAAGCAAAGGCTTTGTCGCCGAACAGTCCGCAGTTGCCGAGTGCTGGATTGACTTCGCGCAGTACTGAGAGATCATGTTGCGAAGCGCGCGAAAGCCAAAGTTGTTGAGGTATCGGCAACTGAGCGTGGCGGCGCACAACCACCGCGTGCAACTTAACTCCGTAATAGAAAGCATTTTTGCTGGCACAAAAGCCTTTGTCGGCGATGGGGGCGGCGACGCGCGCCGTGGTGGAGCGCGCGGCTTGACGCGCCGTGGTGGAGCGCGCGGCTTGAGCCAACATCACGGGCAGCGAGTCGATCAGGCGGTCATCGCGCGCATTCACGGTTGCCAGTGCGCGATACAACACGCGCTCAATGATTAACTCGAAAGCCGGAGCCAGTTCGTTCAACCGACGGTTGAATGCCTGATAGCTCGGCAAGTCAGGAAACCATTCGTGCCAATGCGTGAGCATGTAATCGTAGATACGGCGTTGTAGGGTGTGTCCTTGCAGATGTCCGAACAAGTACATGGTTAAGAGTTCTTCGTCGGTAAATGCTGGCTTGAAGTTACTCAAGCACTGCTCTTTCAATACCGGCTGAGTATCGTAGAGGCGACAGATTAACAGGTAAAGTTCGATAAGTTTGTGTTCCACAAACCAATCTTAATCAACTCACGGTTACTCTGCCTTTTCTACTCTTGATTCGCATTTAAAGTATCCACATAGAAACAGGTTCCAGAGCCGAAAGCGGATGAGGTTAAATAGAAAAATCATGAAAAAAGTATTAATCACTGGTGCCAATAAAAGTATTGGCTTTGAAACCGCCCGCCAATTGCTGCAAAGGGGATACTACATTTACTTAGGCAGCCGTAATTTAGAGAACGGACTGGAAGCTGTCGAAAAGCTAAAAGCCGAAAGCTTGACCAATTTGGAAGCCATACAAATAGATGTCAGCAATGATGAATCGGTAAAGGCAGCCCGTGCCGAAATAGGCAAAAAAACCGAAGTGTTGGATGTGTTGATCAATAACGCCGGTATCAGCGGTGGCATGGATCAAACAACAAGTACAGATATAGCTGTTTTCAAGGAGGTGTTTGATACGAATTTGTTTGGTGTTGTGAGAGTCACACAGGCTTTCATGGATTTGCTGCAAAAGTCCGACCAACCCCGCATCGTGAATGTAACGTCAGGCTTGGCTTCACTCACCCTGCACAACGACCCCGCATGGAAGTATTACAAAGTTAAAGCGGCTGTTTACAATTCATCAAAAGCGGCACTCAATATGTACACGATTGCTTTGGCTTACGAGCTGCGTGATACACCGTTCAAAGTTAACGCTGTTGATCCCGGATTCACAGCCACAGATTTCAACCAGCACAGCGGAACCGGTTCCGTCGAGGAGGCGGGCGCGCGTTTGGTGAAATACGCCACCATCGACGCTGACGGTCCGACAGGAAAGTTTTTTAGTGATGACAACAGCCCGGAAACCGGAGAAAGTCCATGGTAGTTTCAGACGGTTAACAACGTCATTGAGAGGACCGAAGCAGTCGCGAACTGTGCATGACCAGCGGCTCGGGTTGAAGTATCCGCTTGAACATTAGGAGAAAAATGAAAGCAATAGTAATTAAGCAATACGGCAATGAAAGCGTTTTGGGTTATACCGAGACGGAGCGTCCAGAGCCGAAAGCGGACGAGATTTTGGTGAAAGTTCACATCGCAGGCGTCAATCCGGCTGATTGGAAAATCCGCGATGGGATGGGCGAAATGTTCGGCTTCAAACTTCCGCTGATTCTTGGCGGCGACATCGCCGGAACCGTCGAAGAGGTTGGCGTTGAGGTTAAAAATTTCAAGAAGGGCGATGCGGTTTACGGGATGACCCTCTCCACCCTGTCCGGTGGTTACGCCGAATACGCGGTGACCAAAGCAGACGCCATCGCGCCCAAACCGGAAAGCCTCGATTATGAAAATGCGGCATCGCTCCCGATTGCCGCGTTGACTGCGTGGCAATCGATGTTCGATTTGGCTCACTTGAGCAGCGGGCAAAGAATCCTGATCACCGGCGCGTCGGGCGGAGTCGGTTCGATGGCGGTTCAGCTTGCTAAAGCGAAAGGCGCATACGTAATTGGCATGGCTTCGGGACGCAATGAAAAATTCGTCCGCGATTTGGGCGCGGATGAGTTCGTTGATTACACCAAACAACCGTTTGAAGAAGTCATCAAAGACGTTGATGTCGTGTTCGATACGGTCGGCGGTGACACCCAAGAGCGAGCGTTCCAAACTCTGAAAAAAGGCGGCTTTTTGGTGACATCGGCGCAGCCTCCGTCCGAAGAGAAAGCCAAAGAGTTCGGCGTCCAAGCCGCGTTTGTCTTTTGTAAGTCGAGCGCGCAGCAATTAATCGAAATCAACGGTTTGATTGAAGAAGGCAAATTGAAAACACACGTCGAAACCGTTCTGCCGATGACAGAAGTAAAAAAGGCACATCAGCTTTCCCAAAGCGGGCGCACACGCGGCAAGATTGTTTTGCAAGTCGAAGCATAGATTTGAAACGTGGTGAAAATAACGGCGCAACCCAACAACTCCAATGGACGTGAGGGCGAAACAGCTTACTCAAATTAACTACGAGGACAACATGGGCAAAAAACTAATCAATCCAGAGGAACTGTACGATGGTGCGGCATTCGGCATGTCTCAAGCTACTGTCGAGACGGAATCGGGATTGGTTTTCATATCCGGTCAAGTCGCATGGAATCATCAATATGAGACCACAGAGAACTCAATCGAAGGACAAGCGAGAAAGGCGCTCGACAATCTTAAAATCGCCTTAACAGCCGCTGGTTCATCAGTCGGACAGTTATTGCATGTTCGCGTGTATGTCCGAGGTGAACTTGGAGAACACATGGAAACTCTTGCCCCTATTCTTTCCGGCTTTTTAGGCGAATCTCATCCGGCTGTAACCGGTATCGGCGTCGCTTCACTCGCATCACCCGCATCACCGTCAACACTTGTAGAGGTTGAGGCGGTAGCCAAGCAAGGAAACAACTAAGATGGCAGAGATTGGCAAACCGATTGACCGGATTGACGGGCGCGCGAAAGTGACGGGCGCGGCGAATTACGCGACAGATTATGCGGTCAAAAATACGGCGTATGCGGTAATTTTCAAAAGCGAAATTGCTGCCGGGAGAATTCTTGATATTGAGACGGGCGCGGCGGAAAAAAGCGACGGAGTGATCGCCGTCATCACGCATAAAAATGCGCCGAAACTAAATGAAAACGGTGGCATTCGCGGCGGCGCGCTGCTGCAAAGTCCGAACATCGACTTTCACGGGCAGCATATCGGCGTGGTCGTCGCTGAAACTTTTGAACAGGCGCGTTATGCGGCACGGCTGGTGAAAGTTAATTACGAAAAGGCGGATGCGAAAGTCGATTTTGAGAAGCACAAAAAAGAAGCCGTCTTGCCGAAAGATAAAAATCAAGTTGATGCGTCTCGCGGCGATGTCGAGACGGCTTTTCGGAACGCCGAACACAAAATCGAAGCCGTTTATCATACGCCGATTGAGCATCACCAGCCGATGGAGCCGCACGCGACGATTGCTTTCTGGGAAAATGAAAACCTGACGCTGTATAACGGTTCGCAAATTGTGAATGGGGCGCAGACGGCGGCGGCTTCAACGCTCAATATCAAACCGGAAAACGTCCGCATCGTTACGCCGCACATCGGCGGCGGCTTCGGCTCGAAGGGCGGTCAATGGGCGAATCTGATTCTTGCTGCGGTTGCCGCAAAAATCGTTAATCGTCCAGTCAAACTAGCACTGACGCGCCAGCAGATGTTTAATTCGGTCGGGTTACGCCAGGAAAACCAGCAAAAAATTCGTCTGGCTGCAACCAAAGACGGAAAAATAATTGCGCTCGCCCACGAAACAACGACGCATTGTGCCGTTAACGGTGAATATGTCGAACCGTGCGGCGATTGCTCGAAACTGATGTATGACACTCCGAATTCACTGATTTCATACCGTGTCGTGCCGTTGAATATAATGATGCCAACTTACACGCGCGGTCCGGGCAAATCGACAGGCAGTTTCGCGCTCGAATCGGCGGTTGACGAACTTGCATACCAACTTAGGATTGACCCGATAGAGTTTCGTCTGAAAAACGAACCGGCGAAAGACCCTTCAAACGGCAAACCTTGGTCGTCGCGCAAAACCGTCGAATGTTTGCAGGAAGGTGCGAAGGCGTTCGGATGGGAAAAGCGCAAAATGGAGCCGGGTCAAAACCGCAATGGCAACTACTTAATCGGTTACGGCATAGCTTGCGGAACTTATCCGGCAAGACAGCGCGACACTTCCGCGATTGTGAAATTGACGCGCACAGGCAGCGACATCAGAGCGAGCGTTGAGCTTGCCGCTAGCGATTTGGGAACGGGAACGCATACGATTCTCGCCCAAACTGCTGCCGACGCTTTGGATTTACCGCTTGAGAAAATCAGCGTGCGCATCGGCGATTCAAATTTGCCGCCTGCCGCCGGCTCGGTCGGCTCGGTCGGCGCAGCGAGTTTCGCCAACGCCGTCAACGAAGCCTGCGTAAAAATCACCGCCGAGTTAATCGCTAAATCGGGCAAAATCTTTGAGGTTCGTCCGACCGCCACGCAGTTAATGATTTCCGAAAAATTGAGCGAATTTCAAACCAGAGTTGACGCGAAACCGCCTGCCGACGCGGACAAATATTCGTCGCACAGCTTCAACGCGAATTTCGCGGAAGTGTGGGTGAATGATGCAACCGGAATGGTGAAGATTCCGCGTTTTCTCGCGGTCACGGGCGCAGGGAAGATTTTGAATCCGAAAACGGCGCGCTCGCAAATCATCGGCGGAATTGTCTGGGGCATCGGAATGGCTCTGACCGAAGAATCAATTCTCGATCCGCGCTGGGGCAATTTCGTGACGCGCTCGCTTGCCGATTATCACGTTCCGTCGAATCTTGACATCGGCACGATAGAGACAATTTTTATCAATGAAGTGGACACAAAACCCAACAAGTTAGGCATCAAGGGAGTCGGCGAGATCAGCATCGTCGGCGTTGCGGGAGCGGTTGCCAACGCCGTTTTCAACGCGACCGGCAAACGTATCAGAGAACTACCGATTACGCCCGACAAACTGTTGGGGTAGTACCAGCGAAGAAACGACCAACTGCAAATTTTGTGGACGCAGACGCGCAACGGTGCGAACGGCTTGCCGATGAAAAAGCAACCTTGGAGACTACGTGCAACTGACAAAGAAGAATCGAAAAATGTTTGATTTTAGCGGAAAAGTGATTTTAGTGACGGGTGCCACCTCCGGTATCGGGCGCGACACGGCACAGGCTTTCGCCGCCGCCGGAGCTTCGGTGGCACTCGTCGGCAGACGCGCCGCGGAGGGCGCGGCAGTAATTGAAAAGATAAAGCAAACGGGCGGCAAAGCCGTTTTTCTACAAGCCGACCTGGCGGGCGGAGAAGCGGTCGTCGCCGAGATGGTCGCCCGCACCGTCGCCGCTTTTGGGCATTTGGATATACGACCTCGACTGAAAATCATCATCCGATGGAGCCGCACGCGACCGTCGCCGTCTGGGACGGAGCGGACAAGTTAACGCTTTATGAGGCGACGCAGGGCGTAATGCTCACGCGCACGACCGCCGCTTATTTCTTCAATCTCAAACCGGAAAATGTCCGCATCATGTCGCCATTCTTGGGCGGCGGGTTCGGCTGCAAGGGAACATTCACACCATATCTGCTCGCAACAATGGGCGCACAGGTCGTTAAACGTCCGGTCAATCTCGCCATCACGCGCCAAATGATGCAGACGAATGTCGGGCGGCGCAGCGAGACGAATCAAAAAGTCGCGCTCGGCACGGACGCGAACGGCAAACTGACGGTGATCCGACACCACAGCGATTCTTACAATAATCTGACCCAATTTTTTGAGCCGAGCGGAAACCAGACCAAAGTTTTATACGCCGCGCCGGTGCGCGAAATCACCTACAGGGTCGCTAAGTTAGACATCGGCGCGCCGACCTTTATGCGCGCACCGGGCGAAGCATCGGGAACTTTCGCGCTCGAATCGGCGATGGACGAAATGGCGTACGAGCTGAAAATTGATCCGCTTGAGTTTCGCGTAATGAATCACACGGCAGTTGACCCGCTCGAAAAGCATCCGTATTCGAGCGAACATTTGCTTGAATGCTACAAGACGGACGCGGAAAAATTCGGCTGGTCGCAAAGGAAAATGCAGCCGCGAAACATGCGAAGCGGCAAAAACTTAATCGGATACGGGATGGCGACGGCAACTTACCCGGCGGGACGCAGCCAGGGGTCGGCTCGTATTCAGATGGTGGCAAACGGCGATGTCAAAGTGATGTGCGCGACTCAAGACATCGGCACGGGAACTTACACGGTTATGACGCAGACCGCAGCGGACGCGCTCGGTGTTCCGGTCGAGCGCATCACCGTGCAGCTCGGCGATTCATCTTTGCCGCCCGGTCCGCTCTCTGCCGGTTCGCAAACAACGGCGAGTATTCATCCGGCGATTTTAGCGGCGGGCGAGATGCTGCGCCAAAGTTTGATGAAGCTGGCGATAGCGGACGGAAAATCAAAACTCAACAACCGGGGAGTGGAAGAAATCGAATTCGCCGATGCTAAGTTTTTCGTTAAAAACGATAAGTCAAAAGCGGATTCCTACGCCGATATTATGCGCCGCAACGATAAAACGATGATGGAAGCCTGCTCGACCGTCTTGCCGGTTTCCGGCAGCGGGTTGACCATTCCCGGCGCGCCGTGCCAGCCCGCCAACGTGCCTGCTGACGCGAACAGCGACGTGAAGAAATACTCGTTTCATTCGTTCGGAGCGCAGTTCGTCGAGGTCTGGGTGGACGAGGATTTCGGCACGGTTCGCGTCAAAAGAGTGGTCAGCGTTCAGGACATCGGGCGGATTATGAACGAAAAAACCGCCCGCTCGCAGATCATCGGCGGCGTGATCTTCGGCATCGGACAGGCTCTGATGGAAGAGACCGGTTTCGACAAGCGTTGGGCGAATCCGGTGACGCGCATTCTCGCCGATTATCACGTTCCAGTCAATCTGGACGTTCCCGTGATTGATGTGCATTTCATCGGCAAGCCCGACCCGCACATTTCGTCAATTGGCGCACGCGGAGTCGGCGAAATCGGCAGAGTCGGCGTGGCGGCGGCGATTGCCAACGCAGTTTTTAGTGCGACGGGGAAACGTCTGCGCGATTTGCCGCTCACACCGGACAAAATAATTTAACGTGAGCCTCAATGATTCGCGGCATCAGCACCACGAATGAAAATAGAACGACTTCTGTCAGATTGATTTAGGTGCGCTCTATTTTCATGAGAGTTCGACGTAAGGTTTTCAGCCCCGTCAGAGGCGATATAATTATAGCCCACGGCGTCAGCCGTGGGAACCGAACACCTACGACGAAAGCCCCGCACGGGGCGACACAAGTTGTGCCGCCCCGTGCGGGGCTTAAATTCTTTATCATCCTCGCCACCCCACGGCTGCGCCGTGGGCTATTACTGTGTCGCCCCTCACGGGGCTGAAGGGCGGAATGTCTTACGTCGAATTCACGTTAATTAGGTGAGCCGCCATTTAGCTTCTCGGTCCGAGCTTCCGTTCAATCTCCACACCCTCCCGCCTTGCCTGCGCCCACGTCACAGGCACTCTGCACACCTCGCCGCTTTGCTCCGCCTTGACGAGATGCCTCAAGGCTTGGGTGATTATTCGTCGTTGTAGTTCCTGATGAAACGGCACGCCGAAGTGATGCCCCATCATGAAGGGCACGAAGACGGCGCGCGGCGGCTTCGCGTGTTCGGTGACATCAAGCGCGACGCTGATTGAAACGGTCGGGATTCCTCTATGTTCGACGGCACGCTGCACGAGCGCGATTGATTGGTGGCAGATTGGTCAAGCCGGAGCCATCAACGCCACGTCCGCGCCGTCCGCTTCGATTGCATCCGCGATGTCTTCGGCGAGTGTCCGCTCCAATCTTTCCGCATCCATGTTGTAGCCGATGAAGGAAAAGAAGTTCGGCGCAAGGCTGCCGATGACACCTTCGCGCGCGAGTTCCTGCAAGCGTTCGATGGGGAAGATGACATTGAGGTCGCGCCTCGCGTCTGCGGTCGGATACTTGAGTTGATGAATCTCCAAGTCCGACGGCTTCAAGTTCGACGGCACACGGCGGAACGTGTAATCACCGACCGGGTGTACGGTGTCGAAGGGCAGCGTGCCTTTGGGTTGCACGCCCGCCGTACTGACGAAAGTCAGGCGCGCTTCGCTCAGAGGCTTTATGAGTCGCGCGAGTGGAACGTAAGTATCTTTCGTTATCATCGAGCCGGGGTAACGCTCGTTGACCGTCGCCCACAGACCGGGGCGCAGTTGCCGCGTGTCGTCAGAGTTGTCCGTCATGTATCCATTCTCCCGAACGCCCGACGAAGTAGAAGTGCAGATGAAAGAAGAGGTGCGCGAGCGTCGCCGCGTCCTGTTCGGCTAGGGTCTGCAAGATAAACTCGCGGTCGGTCGGCGGCACATCGAGCAGCAACTTCAACGCTTCCACCCATGCCTTGTCAATCTCCTTACGTCCCGCCGCTTCGTCGCCGTCGCCGAAATGCAAACGCACGTAACGGATCAGTTTCTCCGTGTCGTTCGCGGCGACTGCTTCTTTCAGATACTTGAGTGACATGAATCCGTCCAACAAATCGTATCAAGCCGGATAACACAAACGCCTCAACGGGTTGTCCGGCGTGTCTTAATCTTTAGCACGCATCTTTACAAACGCTTGCGGTTCATTGCCGTTGTAAAACTCCAGCACTCGCTCAACACACTTTTCCGCACTCAAAACCGATGTGTCAAGTTTAAGGTCATAAACTTTGCCCGCGTGAATGTTCTCAAATTGATGACGCTCGCGAATTTTCCTTTGCTCGAAGGAACGACGAGATGGTCGTGTCTCAGAATTTATGCTGAGGTGAAATGGAGACTCGGACAAGCTATTCTTTGAGACAAGCTATTCTTTGAAGTGTGAACTTTGAAGAAATCACTTGTCCGAGTTGTGCCTCTCGACACGTTAAGAAGAATGGCACAACTGCTAACGAGAAACAAAAGTATCGATGCCAAGCGTGTCTCCGGCAGTTCATCACCC
>JBGTMR010000183.1:0-29995 GCA_041743485.1 Pyrinomonadaceae bacterium | reverse complement strand
GTTGACCCGGAAGGCGAAGCCGAAGATTTGCAACCCGTGCGTTCGGTCGGACACAACACGAAGCAGCCTTTAGAGCGGCGCAAACGAAAATCAAACGGGCGCGCGTTGGGTAAGCGTTCGACGAATCCGTTTGGCGTGCAGCGCGAGAAGATGAAGGACGAAGGTGGAAAGTAAAACAGCGCAGAAAACCAGAGCCGAAGTCAGAGCGGAGAGAAGTTAATGGCGACAGGTCTAACGTGTGTTGGGTGTAAGAAAAGCATCGGGCTGCTTGGTCGCTTGTCGTATGACAAGCACACGGGGCTATGCGGAAGTTGCGGTGCGATGACGCGAACAACGGCACCACAACAAATGAGACACAGCGAGACAATTAGAGAAGAAAAACCCGCAAGCGAGGAATCTCGTGTCTCAAAGTTCATGCGCGATACGGCACATCTGGAAAGCACAACAGCGTTGCCTAAAGTATTAGTCGTTGCTGCTACTCTCCTGAACAGTCGCTACCGCATCGTTGAAGAATTAGGGCGCGGTGGTATGGGGGCAGTGTACCGCGCGGTTGATGAGCGCACGGGTCGCGCCGTGGCACTCAAGCGGATGCTGGTTGAGGCAAACGAGTTGAAGCGCGCGTTCAAGCGTGAAGCTGACTTGCTCGCCAACCTGAAGCATCGCGCGTTGCCGAAGGTCAGTGACCGCTTCTCCGTAGATACCGAACAATACCTCGTCATGGATTATGTCGGCGGCGCAGACCTTCAGACGTTGCTCGAAGAAAAACATAAGCGGTTCACAGTGGAAAATGTTCTCAGTTGGGCTGATGAACTGCTCGACGCACTCGGATATTTGCACGGTCACACGCCGCCGATTTTGCACCGGGACATTAAGCCCGCCAACCTGAAACTTACCGAAGGCGGGCGCGTTATGCTGCTTGACTTCGGCTTGGCGAAGGGTGCGGCGGGCGAGATGACACACGCGGGCAACAGCCTAAGCGTCTTTGGCTATACGCCGCATTACGCATCGCTCGAACAGATTCAGGGCGATGGTACGACGCCGCAAAGTGACATCTACTCGCTTGGCGCGACCCTGTATCATCTGCTCACCGGAGTGAAACCGACGGACGCGCTAAAACGTGTGACGGGCGTACTGTACGGCAAAACTGACCCGCTGCCGCAAATCGCGCATGTCAACACCCGCATACCGAAACACATCGCGGCAACGGTGTGGCAGGCGATGTCACTGAAGCCGTCGAATCGTCCGGCGAGTGCCGCTGAAATGCGAAACCAACTGCAGTTCTCGCAACCCGCCACTGCGAGGTCGTCGTTCGCCCAAGAGGAAGAGACTCAAGTCCGTACCACTGCGAACACGCAAACCTCTCTAATGTCTGCCGGAGACATTGAGGATATGTTGCGCTCCGCTTCCGTCGTTCGCACCAAAACGATTGACGCAGAAGCCGCACCGCTTCAAGAAAAAGGCGAGCCGTTCACCGAATTAAGCGATGCCGACAAACCCGTCGAACCGTTGCCCGTACTTGATTACGAACTGCCGACGACAGACTTTCTTCATCCCGCCCCGCCGCGCCACGAACAGGCGGACGATGAGCTTATGGAAATCGCCACGCGCATCGCTGAAGCTCTGCGTGCGTTTAACGTCACAGGCAATATCGAACACATCAGTCCGGGACCCATATTCACGACATACGAGTTTAAGCCCGCTATGGGCGTAACGGTGGGGCGCATCGCTAATTTGCGAACTGACCTGAGCCTCGCGTTGGCGAGCGAGGTCGTGGGTGTTGAACAGCAATCCGGCAAGCAGCACGTCAGCATCATGGTCACTAATCCGCAACGCGAAACAATCTATTTCCGTGAAATCATCGAATCACGCACGTTTCAAGAAGCCTCATCCAAACTCACCATCGCACTCGGCAAAACCGTTGACGGCTCGAACTACGTCGTTGACCTCGCTCAAATGCCTCATCTGCTGATAGCCGGAGCAACAGGCACGGGTAAGAGCGTATGCCTCAGCACGCTCATCGTCTCGCTACTTTACAAAGCTTCGCCTGAAGAAGTTAAGCTAATCCTAATTGATACAAAGTACGTTGATTTCGGGTTCTTCGCCGACATTCCGCACCTTGCGACGCCGATTATCACCGAACCCAAACGCGCCGCGAACGCTCTCAAGTGGGCGGTCACGGAGATGGAAAATCGTTATAAAAATCTTGCGAAGTGGAGCGTGCGAAACATTGACGGTTATAACGCCGAGATTCGTCGCCGCAACTATGTCAAAGATTACGACGACGACGGCAAGCCGTGGAAACCGCTTCCCTACCTTGTCATCTTAATTGACGAACTCGCGGAACTGATGATGGTGTCGGGTCACGAGGTAGAAGAATCCATCACGCGCCTCGCACAGATGGCACGCGCCGTCGGTATCCATCTCGTAATTTCCACCCAACGACCATCAAGCGAAGTTCTGACGGCTGAAATCAAAGCCGCTTTCAGGGCGCGCATCTCTTTCCAAGTGACATCGCGCGCGAACTCGCGCCTCATCCTTGATGCGAACGGTGCGGAACATCTGCTTAGTCGCGGCGATATGTTATTCGTTTCGCCCGGCATCGCGCAGAGTGTGCGTGTGCATGGAGCGTATATAGGCGATGACGAAATCGGCAAAATCATGAACTTCATCAAGGCACAGAGCAGACCGGAGTATGAGGAAACCATCACTCAATCCGAAGCCGAAGCCGAAGACGCGCTTGGCGACGGTGGCGACCGCGACGAACTGTTTGACCAAGCCTTACGCATCTGCGTCGAGATGAAACGCGCTTCGACTTCCGTGATTCAACGTCGCCTAAGAATCGGCTACGGGCGCGCCTGTGCCATCCTCGACGCGATGGAACGTGACGGGTTAATCGGCGCGGCGGACGGTGCGCGCCCGCGTCCCGTCTTGGGTCGCGCGAACGAAACAATCCGCCACTGGGACACTCTCGAAGAAGCCAACGTCAAACGAAAGTAAGACAGAGGCACACAAAGGTCAGCGATAAAATTGAAAGACGGTCAATCTCGGATGTGAGATTGACCGTCTTTCGTTTGTTGCTTTTCGGTACTTGTCTGTTCGTGATTCTCAACGAACGGCGGCAATTAAGGAACGACATTTGAATTTGTCGTGTTCGTCGTGTTCGTCGTGTTCGTCGTGTTGGTGTTGTCGTTCATTGCTCCGGGTGCGGTGAATTCATCGGTGACGATGAAGGCTTCGACGCGCGCCCCGCCGGTGGGTGAACCGACAACGAAGATTGTATAAAGTTTGCCCGCTTCAAAGACCGTATTGGGCAGGGTGGCGACGGCAATGTTTTTGCCTTCGAGACGAATTTCAAGCGTGCCGTTGACGGGATTGATTGATTTGTAATCTTCATCGTCGGTGAAGCTTATATTGTCGAACAGCGAATCACTGACGCCGTTGGCAACCACATCAATATCGCCCGTGCCGAGCGCGGCGTGGATGACGCGGACTTTAGCTTTGCCGTCGGCGGGGGCGGCGTAATCGTCTTTAATGATTTTCAGGTCGGGTCGCCCGACGAGTGATGTCGGGACGGCGAGAACGGTGTAGTGCGCTCCGGCGTCGCTCGCGCGTTCGTCTTCTTCGGCAAGCGGTTGGGCGGTGTTTTGACCGGCTTGGCGCAAGTAGTATTTATGCGCGCCTTCGGGGATTTCCTTGTAAGGCGAGACGCGCTTGTACGTCGCGTTGTCGAACGTCTTGGCGTTATCAACGAACAAATCAACGTTCGGCGCGCCGGGTACGAGATGCGCGACGCGCACCAAAACATTTTTGCGGCTTTCGACTTCACGGGCGGGCGGTGCGACGGAGTTTGCGCCGCTTGCGCTGTTGGTCGTCGTCGTCACGGACTGATTCGATGTTGCCTGATTGCCGCCGCACGCCGCCGCGAACATGGTAAGAAACGTGAGCGTCGTAATGGCGAAGAAATGTCGGGCATTAGGTTTGAGATTCATTTTGTGTTCTTCCTGTGTGGAGCGTGTGAAACGTATCAAGCCCGAAACATGAATCGAGCCGAACATCATCAACCTTGATGAAGATTAAGCGGGCGGCGCAGTTGACGGTTGTGTTTGTCCGCCGCTGCCGGTGAAGTCGTATGTGATGTGAAGGCGAAGGGCGTTGGTGATGTCGGCGCGCACGTCTTTGACTTGGGTGCGAAGCGTGCCGCCCGTCGCGGCGATGGGCAGGGCGAGATTCATCTGTTCGCTGCCGATGATGCGAAGCGGATTGACGCGCGAATTTATCGCGTTTTGGACGAACTGCGTGACGGGTCCGTTGAGCAACGCACCCAAGCCCGCGATGTTGAAGCCCTGCACGTCTTCGAGGTTGACGGCTTCGACGTTGATGTCGCCGTAAAGAGTTTGCGCCGCTTCGTCAAAGCGCAAAGAGATGTTCGCCTGTGCCGCCCCGCGAAAGTTGAGGCACTGTCCGAGTTGAATATACGTTCCTTCAAACGCGAGCGGAGCGGTGATTCTCCCATCCACAAAACGCACTCCGGTTTGAACGCCGCTGCCCGTTTGTTTGAGGACGATGCGATTGACACACGGCGCGTTCTGAATTTGTACGAGACGCGCGCCGCCGTTATCAAGCGTGTCGCGCTCAATGTCGTTCTCATTGTTGGACGCGAGTTGAAACACGGGCGAACCCAAGTCAGTGAAGATAGTCGTCAATAGGGTGTTGAAAAAGACTTCGTTAAATTCGATGACGGCGGTTCCGGGTGCGTCGCCGTTCGCATCAGGCGCAACGACGGGCGTGCCGGGTGCTGATTGCGTCGCGTTGATGCGCGGCGCGCCGACGAAGAAGTAATAGACCGCCCCCGCGCCGAGCAGCAAGCCGAGCAGAAGTGTCAGGATGATTCGCATATTGTTGTCCTCTTTATTAGTGAATAACGGATAGTGGATAGTGAAAAATCCGTTATCCACTATCCACTATCCACTATCCACTATCCGTTATCCACTGTTTTAACGATTGGCGGGTGTCGGCGCGGCGGGAGCGGCGGGCGGCGGCGCGCTCATGTTGCCCATTAAGCCGATGGCGGCGGTGGCGAGTTGAAGGAACTGTTGAACTTGAGCCTGAATTTGGTCAGGTGGAATTTGCCTGTAACCTTGCGGCAGTTCGAGCAGCGAAGAATTTATGTTGGTATTGATGTCGCGCATCTCGATAAGCCCGCGCACATTGCTGACGCCCTGCACGTTGCCTTGCGATTGCGCGACTAAATCGGCGCGCAGAGGCAAGCCGGTTTCGTTATCAATCAGAACGTAGGCTTCGCCTTGAGCTTGTCCGGCAGCCGAATTGGTGTCCCCGGAACGGGCGTAGCGATAGCGCGTCACGGTGCGCCCGTTATAGTTTTCTTCACCGACGCGCTCGAAGCCGGGTTGACGTTGAAGGTACGCCGTGATTTGTCCGGGCGTCATCATGGATTGAATTGGAATGCCGCCGGTCGCTTCCGGTGACAGCACGGCGTATTCGCGGCGGTCGGGCAGGATGAGATAACGATTTTCGGGGCGGTCGAGAAACACGAATTCCTGATTTGTGACGGGAACGCGAATCGAGAAACGGCGGTTAACGCCGTCGCGCACGACTTGCGCGTTAATGGTCGGAGCGTTGGCGGCGCGCTGTGTTCCCGATGCCTGACCGGAAAAGGCGAGCGTCGCTTGATAGCGTTCGGGTTCGCGCGTGTTGATAACTCCGCCTCCGGAATTGTTCATGGCGTTGCCGGAATTATTGGTGGCGGGCAAAGTCCCTGTGGCATTGCCGTTTCCATTGGAAAGCGTGTCGGTGTTGCCGTTGGTGTTCGAGTTGCCGACGGCGTTCGAGTTGCCGTTCAGGTTCGCGGACGCGCCGTTTTGTCCCGAAAGACACGCGCTCGATGTCAACGCGATGACGGCGGCAAGTGAAATGATGCGTGTGTGACGCGGCAGATTAAGTTGAAACATGGTGTGCAAAATTCTCCTGACGATTTAACAACGATTCAAGGGGAAGGGTTGAGAGTTATAGGGGTTGATGGCTTGAGCGGAGAGTATCATTAGACGCGCGCACGGGCAAAGATTTCGCGTGCCGCGCGGCTCGCGTTTCTATATATCAATGTTCGCTTCGACGGTGTGCGCGGTCGGGGTGTCGGCGTGCGGCACAAAGCATCGGCGGCAGCGCGCTTCATACATATCGGCGGCTCCGACGGCGACGCGCTCCTCACTCTCGATGATGCGTTGCGAATAGTTCGCGGGTTGTCCGCACCGCACACAGATGGCGTGCGTCTTGGTGATGTATTCCGCGATGCTTAAAAGTTGCGGCACGGGGTCGAACGGCACGCCGCGAAAATCTTGGTCGAGTCCGGCGATGATGACGCGCACGCCGCGCTGCGCGAGTTGATTGGCGACGTGGACGAGTTCGTTATCGAAGAATTGCGCTTCGTCAATTCCTATCACTTCGGTGTCGGGTTCGACTTGTGACAAAAGTTCGGCGGACGATGCGACGGCGTTCGATTCGTGGCGCATCTCGGAATGCGAAACGATGTAGTCGAGTGCATAGCGCGTATCAATTTGCGGTTTGAAAACTTGAACTTTCTGGCGCGCAATTTTGGCGCGGCGAAGGCGGCGTATGAGTTCTTCGGATTTGCCGGAGAACATCGAACCGGCGATGACCTCAATCCATCCGGCGTTGGTCGCGCGTTGAATAACTTGACGACTCAAATGTTCGTCGTTGCCCTGTGCGGTGAGTTCGTGCATGTGAAGATTGGTGAAATTTCTCGTCGTGTGAATTGGTTGAAAACTTATTCTATAAAAACTCTGTGCTATCTCTGTGCTTGCTCTGTATCTCTGTGGTTAATGCTTAAATCTTTACCACAGAGGCACAGAGACTACACAGAGCAAGCACAGAGAAAAGCTTTTTATTAGGCTTAAATATCAAGTTTGCCAAGCCTACATCAGAGACGCGCGGTAGGGCAAAACGCGGCTCATCGAAATGCTTCGGGTGGCGGGTCGCGTTCTGATGCCTGTGGTAATCTCTGTGCTTCTCGAACATCATTCTAGTTAAGCGGAGCGGTCAAGGGATTAAGTGGTAAGCGCGCTTTCAAATTCACACGTTGCGATTCTCATACGCGACTTGCAACAGGCGGCGCAGGTGCGAAAGGCGTTCGCGTTTTTTGAGACGCACCACGCCGCCATCACCGATGAACACATCAAGATTTGCCGCATCCCCGCCCCACCGTTCGGTGAAGCGGAGCGCGCGGCTTACCTGTGCGAACGCTTTCAAAGTTTGAAGTTGACCGACGTGCGGACGGATGCGGAAGGCAACGCCGTGGGTTTGCGACGCGGGCGCACGCTCAAGCCTTTGCTCGTGGTGAGCGCGCATCTCGATACCGTGTTCCCGGCAGACACGGATTTCACCGTTCGTGTTGATGACCGGATTTTGCGCGCACCCGGCATCGCCGACGACGGATGCGGGCTTGCCGCGCTCGTCGCCCTCATCGAAGCGATGAACGAAGCGCGCATCGAAACACAGGGTTCGATTCTTTTCGCCGGAACGGTCGGTGAAGAAGGCGAAGGCAACTTGCGCGGGGTGCGTCACCTTTTGACGAACGGCGAGTGGGCGCGGGAGATTGACGCTTTCATCAGCATTGACGGACCCGGCATCGAGCGCATCACGAACGCCGCACTGGGTTCGAGACGGTGGCGCGTGCGCTTCGCGGGAACGGGCGGTCATTCGTGGGGCGACTTCGGCGTGGCGAATCCGGTTCACGCGATGGGGCGTTTAATCGCGCGTCTCGCCGCTTATCCTCTCCCTGCGCGCACGCCGACAAGCTTCAACGTCGGGCGCATCGAAGGCGGCAGTTCCGTCAATGTCATCGCTTCGGAAGCCGTGATGGATGTTGATTTGCGCTCGGAATCGGACGTGGAACTGACGCGGATTGACGCTTACTTTCGGCGCGCGATGCATGAATCCATAGACGATGAAAACGCGGCGCGACGCGCGGGAACCGCCGCGCTTATCTTTGATGTAAAGCTGATTGGCGACCGCCCGTCAGGTCAGACCGCGTGCGATGCGATGCTTGTCCGTCTCGCGGAAGAAGCGACGCGCCCCTTCGGTGTCGCACCGCGCCTTGATTGTTCGTCAACCGATTCCAATATCGCCATTGCACACGGCATACCCGCCATCACCATCGGGGCGGGCGGCTCAAGCGGCAACTCCCACACGCTCGACGAATGGTACGACGCGACGAATCGCCACATCGGATTGCAGCGCGATTTGCTCGTCCTACTCGGCATGACCGGACTAATCACATAAGCTAAGGCAAAACAAAAAGCGTCTTAATGAACGACGGCAGCACCAGCGGCGCGGGTCGCGGCACGGTCGTGTTTGGAACAGGCGCGATTGAGGGCTTGGTCAATGCGGGGTTCGACTTGGGACGTGGCTTGGCGGAAGACGGCGGCGAGTTCGGAGACGACGAGATAGCGGGCGCGCTCAAGCATACGTTGTTCGCGGAAGGAAAGCGGTTTGGTGTGGCTGATGTAGGTCAGGAACTTGAGGACGTGTGAGGCTTCAAAGACGCATCCGGTTCGCATCTTGTCGGAGAATTCTTTGAAGCGGTCTTTCCAATCCGATGGCGGTTGGATGAAATCATCGCCTAAAGCTTTCACTAATAGTTCACATTCGGCGGAAGTAATCGGTTCACGAAGCCCGACTTCATCAGCGTTGCGGACGGGAACGAGAACGACGGTGTTCGTCGCGGCAAGGCGCAGGGTGTAGAACGGAATTGAGTCCGTGCCAATCTGCTTTTGTTCGATTTGTTCGATAGTGCCGATGCCGTGATTCGGATAGACGACTTGTTGACCGATTTTGAAACTCACTGTGTTTATCTCCCTGAGTCAGTACATATATTGACTCTCAAAAGTTGTGCGCTAAACCATCATGCAGTGGTGTCGAAGCGGTTGTGTGCGGGCGCGAGTAATGTTTGACTAATCAGTCGCGGGGCGGGGGGCGTATGCTTGGCGAAAGTGTAGCAAGCGTTTTCCAAACGGGTCAAGGTTTATGTTTTCTTGAACTGACGGAACGACGATTTTAGACGGTCGAAAGTCGCGGCAAAAATTTTAGGCGGGCGTTACTGCTTCCGTTATCGCTTTCGGAAGTTCGATGGTGAAGGTTGAGCCGTCGCCGGAAGTCGAGGCGACGGATGCTTCGCCGCCGTGTGCGCGGGCAAGGTGTTTGACGATGGCGAGACCTAAGCCCGTGCCGCCGAGAGCGCGTGAGCGGGCGCGGTCAACGCGGTAGAAGCGTTCAAAAATACGGTTGATGTGTTCGGGTGAAATGCCTTCGCCGGAGTCTGTGACGGTGATGCGGTCGCGCGTTTTATCAGTTGATAATTCGTAACCAATCGTGACCGTCCCGCCTTCGTTGTTGAATTTGACGGCGTTGTCGGCAAGGTTGGTAATCATTTGTTCGAGGCGGCGCGCGTCGGCACAAACCGTCACATCATCGGCGACTTCGTTATGAAGCGTGATGCGACGTTCTTCGGCAGGGACGGCGAGGGCGGTAAAGACTTCGGCGACAAGCGGACGAAGGCGGACACACGCCCGTTCGACTCTCACCATTCCGGCTTCAATCGCGGAAAGCTCAAGGATGTCGTCTATCAGGTTGTGCATCCGCCCGGCATTACGGCTAATCACGTTTAAGAAACGACGGTTGTTTTCCCTGTCATCAATCGCGCCCGACTGAAGGGTTTCGACGAAAGTTAAAATCGCGGTCAGCGGCGTGCGAAGTTCGTGCGAAACGTTCGAGAGAAATTCTTGCCGCACGCGCTCAAGCCGTTCAAGCCGTGTGATGTCGAAGAAGATGCCGACCGCACCCGCACGCATCGCGTTATCACCGTTGGGTGTCGCGTCATCATCATGGTTGTATCGCAAAGGCGCGACGCGGACATCGAACGCGCGGCGTCCGCCCTTTGTGTCCGCGCCGTTGGTTTCGACTTTGACTTCGTGGCGTTCGCCATGTTCGAGCGCGATTTGAAAAGCTTGATGAATCGCGGCGTTGCGCGTTATCTCCGTCAAGCGTTTGGCGACGAGCGGTGCGCCTTGCGCCGCGAACAAATCGGTTGCCGCCTTGTTCGCGGCGACGATACGCATCGAAGCATCCACCACCAACACGCCTTCGCGCATACTCTCCATCGTCGCTTCGAGCAGCGCATTCGCGGGCAACTCACTTGAACCAATCGCGGCGGAAGAAGCGTTGTCATCCGTCATGGCGAAGGCTGTGTGAGGCGGTTCGCTTTCTGTGAGGCGTATGCGTGAGGGCAACAAACGCGCGGCGAGTGTGACGAGGGCGACGAGGGCGACGACGGGCAAAGCGAGTTGCGGAGTGCCGGTGATGATATAGAAAAGAAGTGCGAGGGCGAAGAGGGCGAAGAGGGCGGCGAATAATGTACGAAGCGACACGGTGTAATTTTCAGCTTTCGGTTTCGGTGGGAGTATCCGTGCCGGTTTTGCGCGGCTGGCAGCCGACGAAACGATAGCCGACGCCGACGACGGTTTCGACGCATTCGCCGCACCCACCGAGTTTTTGACGCAGGCGGCGAATGTGTACGTCGAGCGTCCGGGAGTCGCCGTAGTATTCATAACCCCAGACGTTATCGAGCAGCATTTGACGTGTCGCCACGCGCCCGATATTGCGCGCGAGGGCGGCGAGCAGATTGTGTTCCTTGCGCGTTAAGCGTATGTGTTCGCCGTCGCAGACGACGCGCATATCGTTGTAGTCAACGGTCAAACGGTCGTCTTCGTAAGACGACGCGACGGTTTCATGCGTGCGTCTAAGTACGGCTTTGACGCGGGCGATGAGTTCGCGCACCGAAAAGGGTTTGGTGATGTAATCGTCCGCCCCGATGTCGAATCCGGCGAGGCGTTCGGCTTCGGTCGTGCGCGCGGTGAGCATGATAATCGGTGTCCGGCGCGTGCTTGGTTCGCGCCGCAAACGACGACACAACTCCATGCCGTTCATACCGGGCAGCATCAAATCGAGGATGATAAGCGACGGCGTGGCGCGCGGGTCGAGGGCGGCGGTCAAACCCTGTTCGCCCGTCAAAGCGACGCGCGTTTCCAAGCCTTCACGTTCCAAGTTATACCGCACGCCTTCGGCGATGTCGGGGTCGTCTTCGATGATAAGCACTGGTTTCATAAGGCAGTGGTCAGTGGTCAGTGGTCAGTGGTCAGTGGTCAGTGGTCAGTGGTCAGTGGTCAGTGGAGCATGGGATTTATGGTTGAGATGTCAAGCATAAAGTCGAACGTCAATGAATGCGGTCTTTGTTTTCACTGACCACTGACCACTAATTCGAGTGTTTAATGAATTCGGCTTCGGTCATGTACACCGTCAGTTCGCAGATGTCGGTGACGTAATCGCCGATGCGTTCGATATGTTTGGCGACGAACAGAAGGCGCGCGGCGCGGGCGGTGGTGTGCGGTTCGTTGACCATCATTTCGATAAGGTCGCGGAAAACGCGGTTATAAATTTCGTCTATCTCATCGTCGCGTTCGATGACGGCACGCGCACTCGCCGTATCGCCGGAAGTGAACGAGTCGAGGGCGGCGTGAAGCATGGACGAAGCGTGCTGTGCCATGCGCGGTAAATCGAGGTAGGGTTTGAGTTGCGGTTCGTCGTTGAGTTCGATGGCGGCGCGGGCAATGTTGCACGCATGGTCGGCGATGCGTTCCAAGATGGGCGTGATTTTCGCGGCGGAGATGACGAAGCGAAGGTCGCGCGCGGCGGGTTGGCGAAGGGCGATGGTGTCTATGCAGAGGCGGTCAATCTCTAATTCGAGTTGGTCAATTTCGTCATCACCCGCGAGAACTTCGCGCGCCGCCGCGCTGTCGCGCTCGACAAGGGCGTACATCGCGCGCAAGAGCGCGGTTTCGGTTTCGCCGCCCAAAAGCAACACGCGGTCGCGCAGAATGTCTAAATCGCGGTCAAGTAGTCTGTGTGTTTCCATAATTCAGTGGTCAGTGGTCAGTGGTCAGCGGTCAGACAAGACAGGGGCAGTTCGTTTTAACTGACCACTGACCACTGACTGCTGCTCTTATCCAAACCTTCCTGTGATGTAATCCTCGGTCAATTTCTCGTTCGGATTGGTGAAAATCTTTTCCGTCGGTGTGACTTCGACGAGTTTGCCGAGCCAGAAGAACGCCGTCATGTCGGAGACGCGCGCCGCCTGTTGCATGTTGTGCGTGACGATGACGATGGTGTATTGCCGCTTGAGTTCGACAATCAGTTCTTCGATTTTCTGCGTCGCAATCGGGTCGAGTGCCGATGCGGGTTCATCCATTAAAACCACTTCGGGTTCGACTGCCAGAGCGCGGGCGATGCACAAACGCTGCTGTTGACCGCCGGATAGACCGAGTGCGGAAGTCTTCAAACGGTCTTTAACTTCCGTCCACAGGGCGGCGTTCTGCAGAGCTTTTTCGACGCGGGCTTCCAAGTCGTTTTTACTCGAACTCATGCCGTTGATGCGTAAGCCGTAAGCGACGTTATCGAAGATGGATTTCGGAAACGGATTCGATTTTTGAAACACCATTCCGACTTTGCGGCGCAGGGCGACGACATCCGTGCCGGGCGCGTAGATGTCTTGCCCGTCAATCATCACACGCCCGACGGCGCGCGTTCCCGGAATAGTATCGTTCATGCGGTTGAGCGTGCGAAGGAAAGTTGACTTGCCGCAACCCGAAGGACCTATGAACGCCATCACCTGACGCGGCGGAACGTCAAGCGTGATGTCATACAGGGCTTGGGTTTTGCCGTAGAAAAAATCGAGATTGGCGACGTTGATTTTCGGCGGCATCGCTTCCGATGAAGCGCGCGGCGCATCGGCAACAGAAGCCCGTGCGTGACTCGTCGTTTGATTCACCGTTGGAATTGGAGTTGAGGTTGACATAAAGGGTAGTGATGAATGGTGAGTGATGAATTATGAGTGGGTGAGAAAAGAACTGGCTTTTACTCATCACTCATCATCTATCACTCATCGCTAAAATTTCTGCCGGGTCAAATATCTGACGACGATGTTGATGAGGAGAATCAGCGTCATCAACACGAGCGTCGCCGCCCATGCTTGGGCGTGCCATTCGGGGTAAGGCGAGATGGCGTAGTTATAAATCTGGACGGTCAACGATGATACGGGGTCGTCAATGTAATAAGTATAAAAGCTGTTGTTGAATGCCGTAAAAAGAAGCGGGGCGGTTTCGCCCGACACGCGCGCGACCGCGAGCATCGCACCCGTCGCAATCCCGGAAGCGGCGGCGGGAAGTACGACACCGAGCGTGACGCGCCACTGCGGTGCGCCGAGCGCGAGCGCGCCTTCGCGCATCGAATGCGGCACAAGGCGAATCATCTCTTCGGTGGTGCGCGCGACAATCGGAATCATAATCAGGGCGAGGGCGATGCCTCCGGCAAGTGCCGTGAACTGCGGAAAGTCTGGAAAGTAATCGCGCATCGCAAGGATAAGGGTATAAACGAAGACGCCGATGATAATGGACGGAATGCCGGTCATCGTGTCCGCGATAAAGCGTATCAGGTTGCCGAAGCCGCGCCCGCCGAACTCCGCGAGATAGATGCCGATTGCGATGCCGAGCGGCAAGCCGATGAGCGACGAAATCAAAAGAAGTATGAACGAACCTAAAATCGCATTGCCGATGCCGCCGCCCTCGCCAATCGGTTTCGGCGTGTCAATCAAAAACTGAACGCTCAACGCGCTCAAGCCTTGCGCCGCGATGTAGCCGAGAATAAGTACGAGAATCCCGACCGCGAAGAACGCGCACGCCGCCGTCAATGTCGTCATCACGCGGTTCATCGTGCGCCGTTTCGCATCGCTGCGATTCGACCCGATGCCCGCGCTCGATGTGCCGTTTAAGGTTGAAGAATTGATTGCCACGATAATCTTAAAAAGGTGAAAGTCGAAAATCGAAGGGCGAAAGTGTAAGACCGAAGATTGTTCCGCTAGTTTGAACTTTCGCCCTTTGCCTTTCGACTTTCACCTTTGGTTCACGCCCGCGCCGCTCCGAACGTTTTGCGCGTTACGCTCCACACCAAAAGCCGCGCCGCCCCGTTAATCAGAATCGTCACGAACAACAGAATCAAGCCGAGTTCGACGAGCGAACTGCGATGAAGGTCGGTTGTCGCTTCACGAAATTCGTTGGCGAGAACGGCGGCGATTGAGTATGACGGGTCGAACACCGAAAGACTTATTTCCGCTCGATTGCCGATAACCATCGTCACCGCCATCGTCTCGCCGACCGCGCGCCCTAAGCCCAAGATAATCGCGCCCGCAATGCCCGCCGCGCCGTTTGCCAAAACCACGCGCGTCGTTTCCCACTGCGTCGCGCCGAGCGCGAGAGCGGCTTCGCGTTGCGCGACGGGGACGACGGAAAGCACGTCGCGGACAATCGCCGTGATAATCGGCGTAATCATAATCGCAAGGATGATGCCGCCCGTGAACAGACTTCCGCCGCGCAATGAACCGCTAAAAAACGGCAGCCAGCCGAGCGTCGGTGAGAGAATCGGCGCGATGTTCTCACGCAAAAAAGGCGCGAGAACGAAGATACCCCACAAGCCGTACACCACCGACGGAATCGCGGCGAGCAGTTCGACGAGGAAAGTCACGGGACGCGCGATGCGGCGCGGTGCTTGTTCGGTCAGGAAAACCGCGACGCCCAATGAGAGCGGCACACTGATAAGCAACGCGAGCAGACTCGAAGCGAGTGTGCCATAAACGTAAGGCAACGCGCCGTAAATTTCGCGTCCCGGATTCCATTCACGACTCGTCAAGAAACCCCACCCAAACCCCGCAATCGAAAGCCGCGAGTTCCACCACATCACCGCGATAAGCATCACGACGACGACTAATAACAGCGTCGCACTCGCTCCGAGCAGCACGCGGAACACGGCGTCTCCCGTGTTTCCGGTCGGTGCTAAACGGCGTCGCAGAGCGGCGGCGCGGCTGATAGTTCCAGCACCATAAGCAGTGGTCGGCGTCGGCGTGATGGGTTGCGGGGCGTTCATAATTAGTAGCCAGAAGTCAGGAGTCAGAATGAAGGCAGGAAGACGGTTTAGGATTCAAGTTCCGGGTTCAAAATTTAATACTTAACATCGAACGCACGTCTTATTCCGGCTCCTGATTTCCGGCTACTGGCTCCTGCCTCAGTTTCCTTCCGTTCGCGGAAATCGAGTTGATTTTCGCTTCGGCGCGGCGGACTATTTCATCGGGCAGCGGCGTGTATTGCAAAGCCCGCGAGTAAGGGATGCCGTTATGAATCGCCCACCACAGGAAATCAACGAGTGCTTTGCCTTTTAGATTGTCACTCTGGTTACGGTACGCGAGAACATAAACGTAACCGGAGATTGGATAAGCCTCCGCGCCTTGTGAATCGGTGACGGAGACGCGCAAATCTTCGGGCGTATCGGCGAGTGCGCCGAGCGCGGCGTTGGCGACGGATTCGGGCGAAGGGGCGATGAAATTACCGGCGCGATTCTTAATCAGTGCGACCGGAAGATTGCGCTGCTTGGCGTAGATGGCTTCGACGTAACCGATGGTGTTCGGCGTTTGCGTTATCACTCCGGTCACGCCTTCATTGCCTTTGCCGCCGACTCCGGTTGCCCACTTAACGCTTGTTCCGCGCCCGACCTGCTGCTTCCATTGCGGGCTGACCTTCGATAAGTAATCGGTGAAAATGTCGGTCGTGCCGCTACCGTCGGAGCGATGCACGACGCCGATTTCAGTGGAAGGAAGCGCGGCGTTCGGGTTGTCGGCGCGGATGCGCGCATCGTCCCAACGTGTGATGACACCCAAGAAAATATCCGCGAGAACATCGGGGGCGAAGCGCAAAGGCTCGCTCATCTGCGGCAAGTTATAACTGACGACGACCGCCCCAAGCACGACCGGAATGTGAAGAACGTCGGGCGACTTGATGAGCGCGTCATCGGTCAACGGCGCGTCCGAACCGCCGAAGTCTATCGTGCGTTCCTGCACGCCCTGAATCCCCGCGCCCGAACCCGTTGATTGATAATCGGCGCGCACGCCCGGATTTGTCTTATTAAATTCACTCGTCCACTTCTGCATCAAAGGCGCGATGAATGTCGAACCCGCGCCGCGCAGTTGAATCACTCCGCCGCCGTTTCGATTGCCGCGATTCGGGTTGCACCCCGCGCCGCTCAACAATATAAACGCCGCCAACACAACCGCGACGTAACGGGCGAATCCGTGAGACGAACGCCAAGCGCGGATGGGACGAAGTGACATGAGTTTGAGTGCTTTCACGATTGAATCGAAACTAGGAACGCCGCCGAGCATAGCCGCGTCATGTTACATCCGTCTGAATCATGTCTGAAGCGGGTCGCGTGCGGAGACGGTAGCCGACGCCAATCATGGTTTCGATTTGTAAGTCGTGAGTTTCGAGTTTGCGGCGCAAACGGTAAATGTGAACGTGCAGACTTTCGGCGTTAAAATCCGCCGCGTTGCTTTCACCGTTCGGCTTCGCGCTCCACGCATGTCGCCACAATTCCTGACCCGCGACGATGCGGTCGGCGTTACGCACAAGGCGCGACATGATGAGAAATTCTTTGCGCGGCAAATCGAGGGGCTGCCCCGCGCACGCGACGTAATAGTTGTCGTGTTCGACGCGCAAGTATCCGTCGTCATACACATTCGCATCAAGCTTCGATGTCGTGCGCGGGCGCGACATTTTCGGTGTCAGGTTGTGATGTTCTTCGACGGGCATATTGTTTTCGGATGGGGCGGGAAAGATGTGTGGGTAGTGTTCGTGTCGCGTGTCCGCTTCGGTAGTGAAGCGGACACGCGACATGAACACTTGTGTGTCAAAGACGCGCTCTGCCTGATGACGATTTAGAAATTGAGTCTCAGTGCGAACTGAATTTGACGGTTTGTGCCAAGCCCGACGGTGCGCCCGACGGTTTGGCTGAGTCTTCCGAAGTTAGCCGGAACGCTCTCTGTGCTGTAAGCCTGTCCGGGTTGAAGCCCGGCGTTGGCACCGGTCGGTAAGCCGGTTGTGGCGTCAACACCGCTGATACTTAGAGTTGGAGTACCGGCGGTGTTGACACCGCGTAAGGTGCCGATGCTCGCCAGCGATTGCGGAAGCAAGCCTGTCGGATTACCAAAGTTCGCTTTATTGAAAACATTGAAAACTTCCGAACGAAATTCGATGTTCGTGCCTTCGGTGATGCGGAAACGCTTTTGGAGCGTGAAGTCGAATTGATGGAAAGTCGGACCGTAAAACGCATTGCGTGAAAGGTTGCCGTAAGTTCCTTCTTCCGGTACGGCGAACGCCGCCGGATTGATAAATCTAAGCGAACCATCGTTTATATACGGGCTGACACCGGAGATGATGTCGGGGCGGCGTGTGCCGCGTGAAGCGTTGCCGCCCGGCGTGTTGACGACGGCGCGGAAGCCCGGCGGCAGGGGACTGGTCGCGTTGATTGTACCGGGCAGGGCGGCAACCGTACCTTGCGGAACGAAACCCGTTCCGGCAACCGGAGTAATTGCCGTAATGCTCCCAGTCATAGCGTTGGCGGTGATGGTGTTGTTAATCGGGCAACCACCCGCTTGCTCACAGCGAATCACGATGTCAGGGCGCGTGATGCGAATGTCGAGCGGCACACCGGAACGTCCGTTATAGATGCCGCCGATTTGTAGGTTGCGGAAAACCGAGTTGCCGAACGAACCCAAGTTGAAGAAGCGTCCGTCACCGACAGGCAATTGATAAAGCACATTGACGTTGCCGCTCTGACGAATATCGAACGTGTTATTGCCGCGTTCGCCTTCAAAGTTAAACGGGTCTTGCGCGGTTTGGGCTTCGTTCGAGCCTTGCGTCGTGCCGATGCTGTGACCGTATTGGTATTGCGCGCCAAGCGTGAACCCGGCGGTGAAACGACGGCTGACGACGGCTTGAAAAGCGTTGTAGTTGTCGCGTCCGCCGCTGGTTTTGAAGTCGAGTTCGGCGAACGGTTGGATACGCGAACCGTTGCGCGCGACGAACGCCCCGCCGCTAAACGCGGTGTTGATAATGTCGGTCTCACGCACGGGCGTGACGGTTTCGACGATGCCCGCCGCGTTAGCTTGATTGACGATGCCGACTCCGGTCGGGATTGCGCTGCCGATAGTAATTGTGCCGGAGGACGGGAAGAGGCGATTGGTGATGCCGCGCTGGAAAAGGTTGCGTCCCTGACTGCCGACGTAAGCGAGTGTAATGACGGTGTTGCCGGGAAGTTCCTGTTGGACGCTCGCGCCGTACTGCGCGACACGTTCGGGAACACGATAACCGCTCACGTCATAAGAACGGGCTTGGAAAGGAAGCGGCAATACGCCCGCCGCCGGATTACGCACGGTATTGAGCGTGTTGGTGGTTAATGTCGTGTTGGTGAGAGTGGTGCGGAACACGTCGGACTCAATCGGTTGAATCAAATCCTCATACTGTCCGGGTCCGTAATAGAGACCGCCGCCGACGCGGAACACGGTTCTGTTTCTGAATCTGCCGCCCGGAGCGTAAGTCGCGGCGAGGCGCGGACCGAAGTTGTTTTTCGATGCCTGATAAAAATCTTCATCGCGCGGGCGAAGACTCAACGTGCTGCGGTCGAACGTGATAACACGATTATCGCGTTCGCGGTTCGCGGAATAGAACTCATAACGCAAGCCGTAGTTGATCGTCAGATTAGGGCGAATGTTCCACTGGTCTTGCCCGTAGCCGATAAGATAATACTGCCGCCCGCGATGAACTCCGGCGGTCGGACGCTCGAACACGGTGAACGGATTGGTCGCAATCGTGACCGGACCCGGAGCCGATAAATCACCGATGAAGTTGACGGATAGAGCGTTGTTGGTCAGGAAGTTGGTGACGTTGCCGTAAGAGAATGTCGTGCCGCCGAGTTGGTCGAAGTTGACAAAGATATTGCGAAATTCAAAACCGAACTTGGTCTGGTGGTTTCCGGCGATGACTGAAAGATTATCGGTGAAGGTGAAGGTGCGCGGGTCAATCGGTTGGGCGCGCCCGTTGCCCGCCGAAGATTGTCGTGTCAAGCCGCCGGGAACGGTGAAGCCTGTAAGCGCGTTGCCGTTAACGCCGGGATTAACGAAGCTTCCGGTGAGGCTGATGGATGACGCGGAGAGGTCGAAGCCGTTGATGCCCGTCACGCCCGGAAGTGTTGTCGAGATGGTCGTCGGGGCGCGGTTAAATCCGATCTTGGTTTCATTGACGATGTTCGTGCCGTAGATTTGCGAAAGCGAAGTCACGAAGTTGTCGGGCTGTTGCGTGCCGATGACGAAGCGTCCGCTCGTCCCGTCAGGCGAAGCTAAATCCCCTGTGCTGCGTTGATAGCGCGAGAACAATCTGAAGTTTCCGCCTTCGTCAATGTTGGCATCCATGCGAAAACTGAAAGCGTCTTCGTTAAGCGAGGCGACGCTGCTGGTACGAATGCCTTGCGTCGCATTTCTGAGCAATAGCGCGGGATCCATGGTTCGCTCAAACGGAATGTTGCCAACCGGAAAAGCATTGATGATGCCCGTCGCACGCAAATCTTGAACGCGCCTTAGAATGTCTGCCGCCGACGGTGCCGAAGTGTTCATGGGAACGGTGCTACTGTTCACGCCGAAGATGGCGGCGCGTGCCGTTTCGCCTGCCGGATTGGTTGTGCCGTAGAAATTAACAAAGTCGCGGGCAAGCGGTGAGAGCGTGTTTTCATCGGCTGAGGGGAATCCCGCGCGTTGGCGCAAGCCTTCATAAGAGCCGAAAAAGAAAAGACGGTCGGTGATGATTTTACCGCCGAGTCTGCCGCCGAACTGGTTCAGTCGCAGTTTCGATTTTTCGATGTCGAAGAAGTTACGCGCGTCGAGTACGTCATTGCGAAAGTATTCAAACAGTGAGCCGTTGAAATTGTTCGAGCCTGATTTGCCGATGACGTTGATTTGACCGCCCGTCCCCGTGCCGTATTCCGCCGGATAGTTGGACGAGTCAACGCGAAACTCTTGAATGTTTTCGAGCGAGGTCTGCAAACGAAACTGTGAACCCTGCACGGTGATGTAACCGGGCGAAGCGTCGAAAATCGCGGTGTTTTCAATGCCATCGAGTTTGGTTTGATTTTGTTGATTAGCGCGGGCGTTGAAGCGCAGTTCGTTGAAATTTCCCGAACCCGTGTTCGTCGCGCCCGGTGCGTTGATGTAAAGCTGCGAATAATTGCGCCCGTTGACCGGAAGTTCTTGAACTTCGCGGGCGGTGATGTTCGTGCCGAGACGATTCGAGCTGGAATCAACCGTCGCCGCATCGCCCGACACCACGTCAATCACGGTGTCGACGCCGCCCGCCGTGAGCGCGATGTCGAAAATGCGCGTCTGCCCGACGCCGATTTCGATGTTGTCTCCGGTCGCCGTCCCGAAACCGGTTTGCGAAGCCGAGACGCTGTACACGCCGGGACGCAGTTGCGGAACAATATAAAATCCTTCATCCGAAGCCGTCACGGTGCGTTCGATGGCGAGGGCTTGGGAGCGCACCGTGACGCTGGCATTAGGAACGACCGCGCCGTTCACGTCGGTGACTGTTCCGTTGAGTGTCGCAAGGTCTTGTTGCGCGAAGGCGGTCAGGTTGGCGGTGAGAAACAGAGCCGCGAGGACGATTAAGCGAAAAGCGGAGAGTTGCCGCGCGTAAATGTGAAACATAAAATTCTCCTGTGGAGATGGAAAGGATAAGTGTTTGTGTGAACTGAAAACTTGAGGTTTGTGAGTTTTCGCGTACACGAAAATTGATGTACACATAACGGGTTAAAAACAAAGACGATTGTGGTTATGTGAAAAAGTGCGAGAGTCCGGTGATTCGAGCAAAAGGGGAAGATAACGACGCGGAGTTAAACCGGCGTGAATACCATCTTAAATAAATGTTACGGAACGCGCGGATGAGGGACGAAGGCGGGGTTACAGCATGGAGATAGGAGAAGTAGTAAAACGGAGGTGAGCGGAGGCATAACGGAGGTCAACGGAGAAAACCGAATCCACTCCTCCGTTATACTCCGTTCCCGCCTCCGCTCACCTCCGTTTTACCTGTTCGTCAATGAATGAAACCTCACATCAAAACGCAAGCCGATATAACGCGGTGAACGTTTTCGGTGACGGTTGACGGGATAAGGAAAAGCCCGCGAGATGCGTTGTGACAATCTCGCGGGCGACGATTTAGATATACGGTTGTTGTGGAAAGCGGGACGAAAAGGAAATCAGTGATTGCCGCCGAGCGCGAAAGCGGAATCGGGCGGGGCGGTGTGCGGTTCGGCGTCGCGGCGCGAAAGGCGGCGGCGCGATATGCGGTTTAGATGTTGGAGCGTCGAATGAAGTTCAAGCACGATGCGCGTCAGGTTGTGCGCCTTGCCGGAGAAACGGTTGGCGTGCGAGGCAATCATCGCGGCGGCGACATCGCTACTAAGTTCGTTGGCGATTGACACGGTTTAACTGTACTCCTTCGCGTTTCGGCTACTTACGGCAAACTTCAGATTGATGACAGGTGAAGCCGATGAGCGTAGAGGCGCGAGGTTAAATTGGTGTTACAAAATTGAAATTAGGTCGTCTTGCCGTTCGCCTTTTGTGGAAGGGTGACAATCAAGCGCGGACAATCGCGTCGTCCGTTTCGGTGTGGGCTTCGTATTCCGTGCGCCGCCACTTGCGGTAAGCCAAGCCGCCGAACATCAACGCGACGGCGAATTGCGCGGTGAGAGCGTGGACGATAAGCGCGGCATCAAGGGGTTGCTCGGCAGACATTATGAAATCGCCTTCCTTCATGCCAGCAGATTCACGGTCATAAACAAGTTGAACGATTCTTTTGTCAGGGGTGATTCGATAATCATCTCGCCACAATTCCAGTTCGTGATTCCTTGTGACGAACGCATCATCTTTACAAAGTTGGTGTGTGAAGATAATCGGATTGACAAGCGAGAACGTATTACGCGGCGACGTGTGCATCGCGCCCGCGACGCCTGTGATGAGATAGAACAGAACGGCGAACAGGATGCCGCTCCACGCTCCGAGACGGAAGCGATACAGGGCGCAGAGTTGGACGAGGGCGGCGACGGTCACGACCGCGAGGATGAAACTAATAACTATTGGCGCAAGTTGCGCGGTCAAGGCGAGGTTTGCGGGGAAGCCGACGAGTTGAACGTGAAAGCTGTACCAGAGCGCGTTGAGTCCGACGAGCGACGAGACGAGCCAGACGGCGAAAGTCTTGGCGGCATCGGTGATGTTTCGCTGACGCAAGATGTGATTCGCGTCCTGTTGCGTCGTTGCGCTCAAGAGTTCGCGCAAGTTGCCGCGACCGACGGCAATCGCGGCGGCAAGAATTGAAAGCGCGAGCCAGTTAATGAAGATAAATTGATTCAAACTATCAAGCGGATTGCTGCGCGTGTGCCAACCCCACAACAAGCCGACGAGGATAAATTGCGCCGACACGATAAACAGCCACACAGGGCGCGGGCTGACGGGAACGAGTTGATTTTCCTTGATACGCCGAATCGTTCCGACGAACGCCCACACGCCGACGAACGCGAACAGGGCGAGAATCATCGTGAAGTACGGAAGCGGCGCGCCGTAGAAATCCCAAATGTATAAGGAGCCTATTCCATACTCGCCTTTGACATAACCGTAACTGCTCAGGCAATACGGACGTGCAGAAATCGCGGCGACGGCACTGGCGAAAGCGACGACGGGCGCAATAAGCAAACTGCCGCGCGACATCTTTTCGCCGTATCCGGCGACGACTGCCGAGATGAGCAAACCGACTGCCTGACACGATAAGCCGCCGATGATGAGAAGCAGTGAGATACGAATTATCTCGCCCATACTTTGTTCACCGATGACGGCGGCGAGGATGTAAAACGGAAAGATGATGGCGGCGATGAAGTATGTGAGCAAACCGCTTCCGATGAATTTACCCGCCGCCAAACGCGCGGGCGCGAGCAGCATCATTTGTTGAAAGATGTATGTGCCGCGCAGTTTTTCCTGCACGAAAGTCAAGGCGGCAGTCGCGGGCGCGATGATAAAGAATAAGCCGAACAGGACAACTTCGAGAACCTCGCGCATGATTCTGCCCGTACTCTCGTACTGCAATTTTTTTGCTTCATTGGGAACATAATAAGGTTCATAAGTGATCCACTCCAAGCCGCCGCCGATGAGGACGAGCGCGAGGGTCGCGGCGAAGATGAAGAAGGCGCGGCGCGCGGGAAGCGTCGTGCGTAGGGCGCGTGTGAGTTCGGGATTGAGGTTCATAAAGCTTTCACTTATTAGCATGTCCAAAAAGTCCGTGTCCCGAAAGGGACATCTTGATAATAGCCCAGCGATTCATCGCTGGGAGAGATGTCGAACAGTGAAGCCAAGTCCCGTAGGGACGACTGAACGGGTTGTCAATTGTCCCTACGGGACAAGGTGCTTTATTCTTCCAATTCCCAGCGATAAATCGCTGGGCTGTCAAACGTCCCTGACGGGACGGCTGTTGCGAAGCCTTCAACTAACGGCGACGGCGTGTTGCGCCATGAATAAATCTTCGACGGTTAAGCGGCGTTCGTAGAATGACACCACGCCCGCATGTTTGGCAACGATTTCGCGGTGAAGTCCGGCGAGTTCATGTCGCGTTCCGGTAAAGGAAAAATCGAGCGTCGCTTGAGTCGTCGCCGCTTCGATAATCTCAATCTTTATCACGTCGTCGCGCGGGTTTAGTTCCGCGTAAATCCCCTGTGCCGTTTCCGCGTCGAGTGTTTCGATACGAACGGGCGTCCCCTGTGAAAGCTCACCGACGAGTTGATTGATATTGCCCGCGCGCACGACGCGCCCGCGTTCCATGATGATGACGGACGTGGAAAAATCCGCGAGTTCGGTCAGGATGTGCGAACTGACAATCATCGTCGTACCGATGCGGGCGAGTTCTTTAATCAGCTTTGATAAATCGAGGCGCGCGTGCGGGTCTAAGCCGGATGCGGGTTCGTCGAGAAGTAGAATCTTAGGAGCGTGAAGCAGGGTTTTGGCGATGACGAGACGTTGACGCATCCCGCGCGAAAGCGAGCCAACTTGTGCCTTGCTTTTCTCCGTCAAACCGACGAGCGACAGGACATCACTGATGCGTTTGGCGACTTTTGGAGATTCGATGTTGTTGGCGCGGGCGAAGTAATCTAGGAAGTGCGTCACGGAAAGTTCGTCATACAAACCGAACGTGTCGGGAACGTAACCGATTGTTTCATGAAGCCGCTTCGGGTCGCGGCTGACATCGGCGCGGTTGACTTCAATCGTCCCGCTCGTCGGGCGCAAAAGTCCGGCGAGCATTTTAAGTAAGGTGGTTTTGCCCGCGCCGTTGGGACCTATCAGAGCGCACGTTTCGCCTTCGGGAACGTAAATATCAACGTCCCGCACGGCGGCGGCGGTATCGTAAAACTTCGATAGATTGTGAGTTAAAAGCATGTCAGACTACGCGAACCGTATCGTGGGTATTGTGCCGACTTGCAAAATGAATGAGAGTTCAATATACGGAGAGATGGGTATAACGGAGGTCAACGGAGGCATAACGGAGGTAAGCGGAGGAAGGACAATAATGTTTTCTCCGTTCTACTCCGTTATGCCTCCGTTATACTTCTCTTCCTAATTCATTCCTACCTCAAACCATTTTTATTGGCGGTCGCACAGGATGATAGCACACGGCGATTTTGCATAAATCATCGTTCATGTCGCGTGTCGGATGACGGATAGGTTAAAATCAAAAGCGGGTCGGGAAACCCCCAAATATCATCATCGTTCGACAAAGGTTGTGACCGCGTGGCGCAGAAAAAAGAAGCGAAACACGCTAATAAACATGCGGTTAAAAACGCGGTCGCCGCTTCACCCGACAAGCGCGCGGCGGCGACGCCCCGCACAACGGCGGATGACAAAGCGATACCCGCGCGGCGCGTGACGAACACGAAACCGGACGCCGCGCACTCCAACAAAGCGGAACAGGAAAACGAAACTAATTTAAGAGGTTTGGCGCGTGGAGCATTGTATGTCGGTGCGTCCGCCGCCGCTTCATATTTACTCATGCGAAGAAAACGCTCACAGAAAATCATCACCACTATTCGTGACCTCGTGTCGGATTCGCTGGCGATTGATATGGGTTCGGCTTCGACGATAATCGCGGTGCGCGGGCGCGGCGTCGTGGTGGATGAACCGTCGGTCGTCGCGGTTAAAAAACTTAGCGGCGAACCACTCGCTTTTGGCAGGGAAGCCCAAGAGATGCTCGGCAGGGAAGCCCGCGACGTGCAAATCATCGCGCCTTTGATTGACGGCGTGGTCGCGGATTTCGAGCGCACACAGGCGATGCTCGAACACTTCGTGCGCGAAGCCCGAAGCGGCTTTTCGCAGTTTTCGCGTCGCGCCGTGATGAGCGTCTTGGCGGGCGTCACGCACGTCGAACAACGCGCGCTCTTAGCCGCCGCCGAACAAGCTCACATCGGGCGCGTCCATATGGTTGAAGAAGGTCTGGCGGCGGCAATCGGAGCGGGCGTGATGATGGACGACATACGCGCCAACGTCGTGGTTGACATCGGCGGCGGAACTACAAACATCGCGGTCGTCGCGGGCGGAGCGATTGTTTATGCCGACGGCGAACGACTGGGCAGCACCGATATTGACCTTGCAATTATTGACCGCCTTCGCCGTCATCGCGGTCTGATTATCGGCGCGTCAACCGCCGAACGACTCAAACTCGAACTCGGCTCGGCGATTGAACCGACGGCGGATGACGGCTTGCGCGTGACCGTCAAAGGGCGCGACGTGCAGACCGGAAGTCCCCAAGCGATTGAAGTTACGGCGCACGAAATTTACACCGTCGCGCAACCCATCTTGCGCCGCATCGCCGATAAAGTGCGCGACGCTCTGGGCGAAGTTCCGCCGGAAGTCTCCGCCGATATTTATGATCGCGGCATCATCCTCACCGGCGGCGGAGCATTGCTCGACGGTATCGAAACCTACCTCCAACAAACCACCCAACTCGGCGTCCGCATCGCCGACGAACCGCGCTTCGCCATCGTGCGCGGACTCGCCCAACTCTACGATGAACCGCTTCTGTTAAGGCGTGTCGCGCGTAACGAATTTTCACCCGCCATGGATGAAACGGCGGGAGCGTTTGAAGGTTAGTGGATAACGGATAGTGGATAGTTGAAAACCACTTCCTTCACTATCCGTTATCCACTATCCGTTATCCACTAACTTATGAAGGCTTTCGATTTTCTCAAACGTCAAATCGAACTCGCGCGTGTGTACGGGATTCCGGTGCGCGTGGATTACCGCTGGTTCTTCGTGTTCGCGGCGAGTGTGTGGTTAATCGCTCCGGCGTTTATGTCGCCGACACGCTTTTACGCACAGACGGGTACAGGGGCGGCGATAGTCTTGAGTTTTATCACGAGTGTGATGCTGTTCCTGTCAATCTTCGGGCATGAACTGGCGCACGCGCTGGCGGCGCGTTACGAGGGAATTGATACTTTGGAAATCGTGCTTCACCCGTTCGGCGGACTCGCGCGTCTCGGTCGCGCACCGGAAACGGCGGGAGCGGAATTTCGGATTGCGATTGCGGGTCCGGCGGCGAGTTTTCTGTTTTCGATTGTTGCGGCGGGCGTCTGGTTCGTCGTGCGTGCGGGCGGCTTTCGCACGACCGCAGCCGTGTTCTTCATACTCGGTTTGTGGAATCTGCTCGTCGCGTTTTTCAATTTACTGCCCGGTTATCCTCTGGACGGCGGGCGCGTTCTTCGTGCGGGGCTGTGGCAGGCGACGGGAAACCTCGCGGAAGCGACGCGCATTTCGAGTCTTGGCGGGCAATTATTAGCGTGGTCTTTAATGGTCATCGGCGGCTATGCGGCGTTCTATCTGCAACTCTGGGCGGTCGGGTTGTGGACGATTGTGGTCGGTATTTTCCTACGCGATGCGGCGGCAAGTGTGATGCGTGAAGTGGGGGATTTGAGTTTCATCGGGCGCACGGTCGCGGATGTGATGCGTCCGCCGGTTTCGATTGAGCCGGAAACACTGGTGAGTACGTTCGTTGATTCCATTTTGCCCGCGCAACGTCGGACGGCGATTCCGGTCGCCCGCGCGGGAAGTCTGCACGGCATTTTGACGCTCGAAGATTTGCGCCGTGTGCCGCGTGAAGCGTGGCACAAAACTCGCGCCCGCGATGTGATGCGTCCCGTCGCGGAAGGCTTGTTCGTCCCGCCGTCAACCGCACTCACGGTTGCCGAAGAATTGATGCGGCACAACGGCGCGGGCGCGCTCGGCGTCGTGGACGGCGGCGGGCAACTCGTCGGTTTTCTTCAAAGCACTTCGACGAAAAAATGAGTTTGTTGATTTAACACGCATTTTCCCGCATACTTTGCCCTAACAAGCAAAGCGCGAAATTCCTCTCATCGTCAATACTTCCCCTTAATTACTACCGCGCCGCTTGAGTGTTTTCATAACGATAATCGCGTAAAAAGGTTTTCCTTCCCGCGAATCTCTCAACCGATTTAACCGTCAATGTGCGGCATGTTGATTTCGGTAATTACAAGCCCACACTTCAAACAGGCAGCGTTCCTCAAGGTGAACGCGGAAAGCGAAAGATTATCTCCATGTCGCCGGTCATCGCATTACAGATGCGGACGCCGCTTTTAGAGCGGCTCGCCGACCCGCGCCAGTTGATTGACATCGCCGTCGTCTTTCTCATCGTTTTCACGATTCTGAAACTTGTGCGCGGAACACGCGCCGTACCGATGGCGGCGGGACTTGCCGCTATCGCACTGCTTTACTGGGTCGCACTCAAACAGAATTTGACAACTCTCGAATGGATTTTGCAAGGCGGTCTGCTTTACGTCGGCGTGACCGTTATCATCCTGTTTCAGACGGAAATCAGACAGGCTTTGACGCAGTTCGGCAATCGTTTAAGTCTCCCGCTTGTGCGCCAGAATCGCGGCTCATTCGGTGAAGGCGTTTATGATGAAATCATTCTCGCCGCGACTTCTCTCGCCTCGACCAAGACGGGCGCGCTTGTCGTCATCGAACGCTCCGTCGGTTTGCAAAACGTGATTGACGGCGGAGTCAAACTCGATGCCGAACTTTCTTACGATCTGCTCGTCACGATTTTCAATCCGGCGACGCCGCTTCACGACGGAGCGGTAATCGTGCGCGCTCATCGCATCGCCGCCGCCGCCTGCTTTCTGCCTTTGACCTTAAACCCGTTGCTCTCGAAAGATATGGGGACGCGCCACCGCGCCGCCATCGGCATCACGGAAGATACGGATGCCGTCGCGGTCGTCGTGTCGGAAGAAACCGGGCTGATTTCATTTGTCGAAGCCGGACAAATCAAGCGCGGTTTTGACGCGAATCGTTTGCGCGCCGCGATTGTCGCCGCCCTCGCCAGCCCGCGCGAAAAACGAAGGCGCGAAAACAAACGAATTGCCGAAAGCGAAAACCACGAAGCTGTTTCGACGTAAGACAAGAAAGTTTTTGCCCGTTACGATTCACGCTTTACGATTTACGATTCCACCTGATTATGTCATTTCGTCTGCCTCAATTTAGTCGTCAAACTCCGTCGTTCACTTCGCCCGGCGAACGTGCGCGCCGCGTGGTGCGCGGGATTCTGTTTGAGGATTGGACGCTGAAACTTTTGGCTCTCGCCATCTCGTTCGGCTTGTGGTACGCGGTCAACGAAGCCCGCGCCCCCGCGACGATTCGTTTGCGCGGTGTGCCGCTCACGTTCCTATTGCCGCCGGATGCGGAAATCGGCAACGACCCGCGCACCGAAGTTGATGTAACTTTCACGGGCAATCGTCAACGGCTTGATGAACTCAACACGCGCAATCTGGCACTCAATATTGATGTCTCGAATTATCGCTTGGGTGAGCGTGTCGCGCGTTTGAACGAACAGACCGCGAAAATGGAACTGCCCGAAGGCGTAAGAATCGGCAAGATTGAACCCAACACAGTGCCGCTTAAACTGGAACGACGGATTGAGCGCACGCTTGATGTCGTCGTAAAGGTTGAGGGCAAACCCGCCGCACCGAATGAGATTTTGGCAACGCGCCCCGCTCCCGCGCGCGTTCGTGTCGCGGGACCTGAAAGCCACGTTAATCGTTTGGCAAATGTTTCGACGGAAACGGTCACGCTCGATAATCCCCCTGAGAGTTTCGTCATCAACGAAGTTGCGATAGACACCGGCGATACGAAAGTTATCGCTCTTGACCCGATTGTCAGCGTCGGGGTGCAAATCGGTGAGCCGCCCGTCGAACGCCGCTTCACAGGGGTTCGCGTTCTCGACGCCGACGGCACGACGAAAAACGCGAACGTGATTCTACGCGGAGCGCGTTCGGTGATTGAAAGATTACAGTCAAACCAGATTGAAATTATCTTCGCCCCCGAAGCCCCCAATGAAACCCCGCGTCTGCTTGTCCCCGCTGGAATGTCAAGCCAAATTTCCCTCGTCAGGATAGAATCCGTGAGTCGTTAAAATTTGAATCTGAAATCCGCTTATAAATCACTCTATAAATTAACCCATGAAAAAATTGTTCGGTACAGATGGAATGCGCGGCGTTGCGGGCGAGTTTCCGCTTGACAGGCGCACTGTGTATGTCGCGGGAGGCGCACTCGCCCGCCACTTCAAACGCGAATCCGATGATGACGCCGCACCGCGCTTCGTCACCGGACGCGACACGCGCGAATCGGGAGTGTGGCTCGAAGCCGCATTCGCACAAGGGGCGCGTCAAGCCGGAGCGCACGTTGAGAGTGCGGGCGTATTGACGACGCCCGGCATCGCTTTCCTGTGCGGCGAAATGGAGATGGACGCGGGCATCGTCATCAGTGCTTCGCATAATCCTTATGAAGACAACGGCGTCAAAATCTTTACGCGCTCCGGGCGCAAACTCGACGACTCGATTGAGCGGTTCATCGAAGCGGAAATCCACGCCGCCCACG
>JBGTMR010000182.1:0-21515 GCA_041743485.1 Pyrinomonadaceae bacterium | reverse complement strand
CGCGTCATGGACTTGCGCGCGGCGGGAAAACCCGTGTTCGAGTTTCAAGGCGGCGAACCTTTTATGCCGTCGCCCGAACCCGTCAAAGAAGCAATGATAAAAGCGTTGCGCGAAGATAAAACCCGTTACGCCCCGTCATCGGGCATCGCCGAACTTCGCGCCGCGATTGCTGAAAAGCTAAAAATTAAAAATCACATCAACGCCTCTGACACAGACATCATCGTCACCAACGGCGGCACGCAGGCTCTGTTCGTCGCGTTTCAAACGCTTCTGAATCCGAACGATGAAGTCCTTATGTTCTCTCCTTACTGGACGCCGATTGCCGATATGGTGCGCGCCTGTGAAGCCGTTCCGGTGTTCGTTTCAACCGTCGAAGCGCGTGCGAACGGTTTCATACAAACGCTCGAAAAGCATCTCACGCCACACACCAAACTCATCTACTTCAACACCCCGAACAACCCTACGGGCGACATTTTCACACGCGATGAAGCCGGGCAAGTCGCGGCGTTCGCCATCAAAAACAACCTGCTCGTCATCGCCGATGAAGCTTATGAAGATTTGATTTACGACCATGCCGAACACTTCTCCATCGCATCGCTGCAAGGGATGTACGAACGCACCATCTCGACTTATACCTTCTCGAAATCGTACTCGATGACCGGCTATCGCATCGGTTACGCCGTCGCCCCCGAAGCCTTCATGTCAGGCTTGCAACGCCTCACGCTTTACTCTACCAACGGCGTTTCCACCGCGACGCAATACGCCGCCCTCGCCGCGCTTCAAATGCCCGCGTCATACCTAGACGAATCGCGTCAGGCTTACCTCAAGCGTCGCAACTTACTCGTCGGCGGCTTAAACGAAATAGGCTTCGAGTGCGCGATGCCGCAAGGTGCTTTCTACGCTTTCCCGAACGTCTCGCGCATCCACACGGACAGCCGCCAAGCTTTTCAAATCTTGCTCGACCGCGCCCAAGTCGCCACCGTCGCCGGAAGCATCTTCGGCACGCACGGCGAATCACACGTCCGCATGTCCTACTCTCTCCCACTCGAAACCATCGAACAGGGCTTGGAAAGTTTGCGAAACAACTTCGCCTAAATCTCTCTGTACTTTTCTCTGTGTCTCTGTGGTTAATTTTTCATCATGCGCGGCGAGTTCGATTTCATCAAAGCACTCAAATCAAAACTCACACCCGATTCATCACTTATCGGAATCGGTGACGATGCCGCCGTCATCAATCAAAACTCCGAACTTCAAACAATCGTCTCCCAAGACTTACTCGTCGAAGACATAGACTTTCGCCGTGCATGGATGCCGCTCAATCACTTGGCGCGCGCGCTCGGACATAAAGCCCTCGCCGTCTCGCTCTCCGACATCGCCGCGATGGGGGCGACTCCGCGTTATTGCTTAACTTCCATAGGACTTCCCGAAAACGTCTGGCGCACCAAATTCATTGACGAGTTTTACGATTCACTTCTCGCACTTGCCCGCCAACACAACACGCAACTCATCGGCGGCGACACATCGCGTTCGCCCGACCGCATCGTGATTGATTGCACCGTCATCGGTGAAATAAAACACGGTCGCGCCATCCTTCGCTCGACCGCCAAAGTCGGTGACATCATTTTCGTTTCCGGCGAACTCGGCGGAGCGGCGGCGGGACTTAAACTTTTAGAAAACGGCAAACGCCTCTCAACCGGACGCACCGCCAACCCGTCACTGCTCACGATGGACGCCCTCATCAAACGCCAACTGACACCGACGCCGCGCGTCACACTAGGCTGTCATCTCTCACAACACAATCTCGCCACAAGCATGATTGATACGAGCGACGGACTTGCCGCCGACCTTCATCATCTCTGTCACGCAAGCGACACGGGAGCGTTAATTGACGAATCGCGCTTGCCCGTCGCACACGCGATTCATCAACTCAAAACCACACGCCCGCCCGCAGATTTAGCCCTCAACGGCGGCGAAGATTACGAACTCTTATTCACCGTCTCGCCCGCCGATAAACATAAAATTCCCGCGCGCTTTGACGACGAATCGCTCACCGAAATCGGCGTCATCACCGAAACATCCGAAGGCATCGCAATCAAAACCGATGGACGCACGCGCCCGCTCAAAGCCAAAGGATTCGTTCATTTTTGACGATGCGAAGCATCAGTTAAAGCTGATAGCTACAACCGCTCGTTTGACTCGCCTTCCGCTTCTGCCTAGACTCGCGGGCAAAACTTTTGTCTGTGATGTTTGGTGATTCATGCTCAAATTTAACAATACTCTTTCCGGCAAACTCGAAGATTTCACACCGTTGGACGAAACGAATGTTCGTCTTTATTTCTGCGGACCTACCGTGTATGACTACGCGCACATCGGCAATTTTCGTTCGATGATTTTCACCGACATACTCGTCCGCACGCTTCGTTTTGCGGGCTACAACGTGACGCACGCGATGAACATCACCGATGTCGAAGACAAAATCATTCGCCGCGCGGCGGACGCGAATCTTCCGATTGACGACTACACCGCGAAGTACATAGAGGCTTTGTGGCAGGACTTCGACGCGCTCGGATGCGCCCGTCCTACAATCGTGCCGCGTGCGACGCATTACATAGATGAGATGGTGAGGCTTATCCAGATTTTGATGGAGCGCGGTCATGCTTACGAATCGGAAGGCTCGATTTACTACCGCGTCGCGTCGTTTCCCGATTACGGCAAGCTGTCGAAAATCAACTTCGCCGGAAACATCGCGGGGGCGAGTGAGCGCGTTGACGCCGACACCGACGCGAAGGAAGACACGCGCGATTTCGCTTTGTGGAAAGCCGTCGAAGATACGGGAGAATTTGCCTGGGAGACGGCTATCGGGCGCGGGCGTCCCGGCTGGCACATCGAGTGTTCCGCGATGAGCATGAAGAATTTGGGAGAGACGTTCGACATCCACGCGGGCGGCGTTGACCTTATCTTTCCGCACCACGAAAACGAAATCGCGCAATCCGAAGGCGCGACCGGAAAACCCTTCGCACGCTATTGGCTGCACGCCGCGCACCTCAAAGTCGAAGGCGAAACGATGTCGAAATCACGCGGTAATTTCTACACCTTCCGTGACTTAATCGAACAGGGTTTCAAAGCCGAAGCGATACGATATTTGCTGTTGAGCGTGCCTTATAACAAACCCCTAAACTTTACTTTCGACGCCCTGCGCGCCGCCGAAAAAGCGGTCACATCTTTGCGCGATTTCCGCCGCCGCTTGCTTGAATCAGCGGGCGACGAAGCGGCGCGCGAGACGGCGGAACAAGGCGCGGGCGTCGAAGGCGGAGCATCTGAAATGCCGTCGTTTGCCGGTAAAGCGATTCGTGATTTTGACGCGGGCATCAGCGATGATTTGAATACCAGCGTCGCCCTTGCCGCCGTGCATGAACTGGCGCGCGAAACAAACCGCCTGCTGGCTGAAGACTGCATCGCCCCGCTAGACCGCCGCGCAATCATCAAAGTCCTCGACCGCATGGATACGGTGCTTAACATCTTCAGCGACGACGAACGCGAAATGCTCGATTCCGAAATTCAAACCTTAATTGACCAACGCCAAGAAGCCCGCCGCCGCCGCGACTTCCGCAAGAGCGACGAGATACGCGATCAACTTCTAGCGCAAGGCATCATCCTCGAAGACACGCGCAACGGCGTCAGGTGGAAACGAAAGTAGAGCGGTAAGGACTTTGCTTTGTGAACAAAGATTTTGAAATCGTCGGCAAGATAAGCGAGATTGAGGTTATCGCTATCGGGCGCAAAATCCGCGAACTGCCGACATTGCAAGAGCGGTTCGGGCGCGGGCGGTGGCGCAAACTGAAAGGCATTGCCGATGTGCGGTTCAGCGATGCTACGACTCGCCTCGCTGAACTTCACTGGTACGAAGCACACGGCATCGGCAAAGTCAGAATTAAAATTAAGCGGTACTTGGATTAAAGAATTATGGACGCACCACACACAAATGTTCACTTTGCGATTTGCATTAACAACGAAGGTTACGAAGATGATTTGAAGCGGCGTACTGTTTATCAACTTCTGCCGGACGACTCTGCCGCGCGTAGCGACTATGTGCGCGTGATAGATGAAACAGGCGAAGATTATCTTTATCCGGCTTCTCTCTTTGTGCCTATCGAAGTTCCGCGCGGAGTTGAAAGCGCGTTGATGCTCACAACGTAAATCAAAATGCGTCGTGTACTTGTCAAAGAGAAAGCCGTAATTGATGGTGTTGATAATAGACCTCTTGCAAAAGTCCCGTAGAGACTTCATGACAATAGCCCAGCGATTTATCGCTGGGGAAAAGTCAAAAAATCTTTCCAGTCCCGTAAGGGACGACTGAACTTTCAAGTGTCCCTACGGGACACGGCAGGTTGTTCACCCTGTATCCAGCGATAAATCGCTGGGCTAAAATCAAACATCCCTGACGGGACGACTTTTGCAAGAGGTTTAATGAGTTGGCGACATGAACACACTTACCAAAATTGAAGCGTGCGAATCCTTGCCGCTTTGGTTCACAGGTGAAATCTAAAGTTGCGACTTAATCTTAGCCTGGCATCGCTGGCTTCATTGCTCCGCCGTCACCGTTTCAAGTATCCTCTGCTTTGTCAAAGTTATGTATCAATTTCCTTCCACATACCAACTGCTTCCCGTTGACCTTCGCGCGCACATCTTCGCGGGGTAAGTCTTCCCTTTCCTTTGCACATTTCGTCAATGCTTCGTCGCTTGTTTGAAATCTTCAAGCGGTGATTGCGTCGTTCACAATTCGTTTTTATAGACGTAAGGAGATGAGAGATGTCAACCGTGATGGAAGAAGTTTTGCGCGCCAATACGCGCCCGAATATCCAGACCGAACTGCCGGGACCGGAATCGAGAAAGATTGTCGAAGCCGACCACAAGTTTGTGAATCCGTCTTACACGCGCCCGTATCCGTTTGTCGCCAAGCGCGCGGAAGGCGTGTGGATTGAAGACCCGGACGGCAATGTTTTCCTTGATTGTAATGCCGGTGTCGCGGTCTGTTCGACAGGGCATTGTCACCCGGAAGTCGTCGCCGCGATTCAGGCGCAAGCCGCCGAAATGATTCACCTCTGCGGCACGGATTATTACTATCAACACATGCCCGCGCTGGCGAAAAAGTTGGATGAACTCGTACCTGTGCCGAGTCCGACGAAAACGCACTTCGCCAACTCCGGCACGGAAGCGATTGAAACGGCTTTGAAGGTGGCGATGCACGCGACCGGGAGGGAAAAGTTCATCGCGTTTTTCAACAGCTTTCACGGGCGCACGATGGGTTCGTTGTCCTTAACTTCAAGCCGCGTCGCGCAACGCAAAGGCTTTAAGCGTCAGGCTCTGGATGTCGTTCACGTTCCTTACGCATATTGTTTGCGCTGCCCGTTCAACTTGGGAAAATGCGCGGACGGTTCGTGTTGTCTCGGCGGAATAGAGTGGATTGAGGAACGTCTTTTTCAAACCACGACGCCGCCCGATGAAGTCGCCGCTATCGTCGTCGAAGCCGTGCAAGGGGAAGGCGGATACATTCCCGCCCCGCGCGAGTTTCTTCATGCGTTGCGTGCGATATGCGACAAGCACGGCATCGTGTTAATCGTTGACGAAGTTCAATCCGGCATGGGGCGCACAGGTAAAATGTTCGCGTCTGACCACTACGACTTGAAGCCCGACATCATCTGTTTAGCGAAAGGCATCGCATCGGGTATGCCTCTGGGGGCGACCGTCGCACGCGCGGATTTGATGGACTGGAAACCGGGAGCGCACGCTTCAACGTTCGGCGGCAATCCCGTCGCTATCGCCGCGTCGCTCAAGACGATTGAACTGCTCGAACGCGAGTTGGTTGATAATTCAAAAACGGTTGGTGAACACTTGCAAAACCGTTTGCGCGAATTGATGGAACGGCACGATTGCATCGGCGATGTGCGCGGGCTTGGCATGATGATTGGCGTCGAGTTTGTCGAAAGCAAAGCGACGATGAAAACCGATGCCGACTTACGCGACCGCATCGAGCGCGGCTGTTACGAAAAGGGTTTAATCATTTTGGGCTGCGGCAAAAACTCGATTCGATGGTCGCCGCCGCTTATCTTGACGCGCGAGCAAGCGGACGTGGCGATTGAGATTTTCGAGCGTGTGATTATTGAAGCACAACACGGCGGGAAACCGACCAATGCGGACGCGACGACTTGATTAAGTTAAAGGCGACGGGTAAAGCCTTTTGTGCTTAACTTTAATTTCTCTGTGTCTCTGTGGTTGATAAGCTTTTCACCACAGAGACACAGAGTTTTTGTATCAACGAATCGTTCTGCTTCGCCCACGACCGGAGAAGTTGCGGGGTGCTTTGCCTGTCTGTGTCACGGGCAAAAGTTCGGCGTCATTTTCATCACTTGCCGTATTGGTGAGGAGCGCGACGGGTGTGCCGCCGGTGTTTGAGATGATGAAGTTGTCGCCGGGTGGAATGTCCTGTGTGCTGCCTGTGGAGAGGAATTGCGCGGCGTCGCCGTTGGTGAAAACTATGCTTCTGCCGTCAAGGGAGAACGCGGGCAACAAGTCGTCTTTGGCGAAAAAGGTGAGGCGTGAAGGCGTGGCTTGCCCGCTCGTCGGGGTTCGCGGTGTTAGTAAATAAAGTTCAAAGTTCGCATCCTGACTGTTGCTTGAGAAGACGAGTTGCGCGGAATCGGGTGACCACGCGGGAGTTATATCAAGGGAACTCCCGAAGGTTTGTTGAATGGGCGCGGCGTTGCGCGTGCCGCTGGCACTGACCGCGACGGTGTAGATTTTGAACGGGTTGGTTTCGGGTGCAAGCAGAGAGCCTTGCATATAGGCGATGCGCGTTCCGTCGCGTGACCACGCGGGCGCAACTTGGTCTGGTGCTTCGTCAATCAAAGTGAAAGATTGCGGCGCGCTGGTGTCCGTCGGGGCGGTGACGATGCATATGTCCGTGATGTCGCTTGAGCCGAAAAAGGCGGCGAACAAGTCAATTCTCGTGTAAGCGAGGCGCGTTGAATCGGGCGACCACGAAGGATAGAGCGCGTATTCAAAATCGCCCGTCGTCAGTTGTCTGACCGCGCGCGTTTGTAAATCCAAAACGAAAATTTGAATTGCCCCCTCGCCGTCCGTATCGCGTGTGAAAGCGATGCGCTTGCCGTCGGGGGAAACGGTCGGCGTGATGTCGTCAACCGTGTTGTCGGTCAACTTGGTCAACGCACCGCCCGCGTCGTAAAGATAAATCTCATAATCACCGTCGCGGTTACTGGTGAAGATGTGCGGCGCGTTTGAACTTTGCGCGAAAGTTATTGACGCAAAAGCTGCAAGCATGAGCGACAAAGCAAAAGCACGGGCGAGGTTTGAGCGCATAATTCGATTTTCCTTTTTGTTCGAGTGTTTTATGTGACGAGTCGTGCGCGTAATTTTGTCGCCGTAAAAACGATATGTCAACGCGCAGATTACATAGAACGGTTGCACCTCTTGCCCTTGACGATAAGCGCGCATGGTCGCTACCGTCGTAGTTTATGACGAACAAGAAACATGATGCGGCACAAGAATCACAAACCGATTGGGCGCGAGTGGATAAGTTGCAAGACGAAGATATTGACTTCTCCGACATACCGAAAGTCACGCCGGAGATATTCGCGCGTGCCGTTGTGCGGCGCGGGTTGAAGCCTATAAAGTCGCGCCCGGATAAAGATGTCAATTATGTAAGGAGACAAAAACCCATGACTCAAACTTGCGAAGCGATTTATGAAAACGGCGTGTTTCGTCCGGTCAGAGACTTGCCGACGAGTATTGTTGAAGGGCAGCGCGTGCGCTTAGTAGTCGAGACAGACGAAGCGACGGACGTTTTGCGTTTAGCCGCACAGGTTTATGACGGCTTATCCGACGAGCAGGTACGCGAAGTTGAAAGCATCGCGCTTAACCGTCGTGACTTGTTCGATAGGACACAACCGTGATGCCGCCTAAAGCCCTGTTGGACACTGATATTTTATCGGCAATCATGCGAAAGCATCCCGTCGCGGTGGCGCACTCGAAAACCTATTTAGCGGTGCATCAACAACTGACGTTTTCGCTTATCACTCGTTACGAAATCTTACGCGGGTTGAAGGCAAAGAACGCGACAACGCAAATCACGGCGTTCGAGCGGTTCTGCCAAGCAAACGAAATTTTGCCGTTAGACGAAAATATCATCAATCGCGCTGCCGGAATTTATGCCGACTTACATCAGCGCGGACAGTTAATTGGAGATGCCGATATTCTGATTGCAGCGACGGGAATCGAACACGGGTTAGTCGTTATAACGAATAACGAAAATCATTTGCGGCGCGTTACCGGATTGACCGTCGAGAATTGGCTCAAACCTTGAACGAAAATCAACGCCTTGCTTCGCGCGTATATGGACGCTCACAAGGCTTAATTGAATTGTTGGGCTGACATAGCTGATTGGTGTAACGAGACTTAAATACAGGTTTGGTGTGATAACGAATAATGAAAATCACCGGAGTCTGAAATGACTTATCAAGAACTATCAAAGCATATTGATGGCAACCTATACCCTGATGTCCTTAAGGCTGGCGGGTTACGGGAAGCATTTTCTGATGCTTTGATACGCTTAGGAAGTGCGCTCAAGGTCAGCACAGTAAAAGACTTCATTCCTTATGCTCGCGTAGAGAGCAATTCAAGGTTCTCTCAAACGTACATCGCCGCACATAGGAGATTATTTGTGCTTGACTTCTGGGCTGGTGGCATAGTCTTCGGCAATGCGGCGTGTAAAGACATTACGGATGCGGCAAATGCGATTCACTTCTGGATATTTGAAACTCCCACTATCGCTTTAATGGAAGAGAGATTCAAAATCTTTCAATCCACTGAAGAGGGTAAAGCACACGAAGCAGGGCGAGGGATTGAGTATCAATGGGAGAGCCTTTTGCAAACATGGGCAGAGACAGAAAAAACTCTGTTGGATTCATCAATGTCACCTAAACCTTTAATTGAAGCCGCAATGAAGCACTTTGAACTGCGACGACTTTTTCCATTCACAAGTATGTATAGGTTGCGGTTCAGGTGCGATGCTGAGTCTTCTATGATTGACTATCCCTTTGCAGAATCGGCAGGTAATAACATCTTTCGCGCGTACTCACCAAAACATGAAGTTGTAGATAGGTATCACAACGATTTTCATTATCAAAGCGAAGTACATGAAGTGATTGGAGAAGGCACTGCTGAAGAAGTCGTAAGAATGCTTGTTGCTCATCTTCCCCGCAACCGTGAAGAAACTATTAGCGGCAAGACTGAAGATTTTTCCAAACACTCGGAGAATCAATAACGCTGCTCAACGCCTCTCACCACGCGCACGGTATCACGGGCAATCAAGAGTTCTTCATCGGTCGGTATCACGAAGGCGCGGAGGGCGGAATCGTCGGTGGCGATGTCGCCTTCTTTGCGCGTGGAGATGTTTTGGTTGCGGGCTTCGTCGAGTTCCAAGCCGAAACATTTTAAGCCGTTTGCGATGAGCGTGCGGACGGCGTGTGAGTTTTCGCCTATGCCGCCGGTGAAGATTATCGCGTCGGCGGTTGCGCCTTCCGCGTCGCACATCGCGGCGAGATATGAGCCGATGTATTTGCGCGCGCGGTAACAGAAAAGTTCGATGGCGAGTGCGGCGCGGCGGTCTTTGGTTTCTTCGGCTTCGGCTAAGAGTTCGCGCATGTCGTTAGTTAAGCCGGAGATGCCGAGCAAGCCGGATTGTTTGTTGAGCAGCGATTCGATTTCGCTTATGCTCATGCCTTCTTTCGCGGCGAGGAAATCTATAATCGCGGCGTCTATATCTCCGGCGCGTGTTCCCATTACCAAGCCTTCCAAAGGCGTGAAGCCCATTGAAGTATCAATCGAGTCGCCCGCTTTAATCGCGCACGCCGAACAGCCGTTGCCCAAGTGCAGGGTGATGACGTTGACGGACGCGCGCGGGATGTTTTTGATTTGACGGTAGCGATAGGCGACGTAGCGATGCGATGTGCCGTGAAAGCCGTAACGTCTGATTCGGTGGCGGCGGTAGAGTTGATACGGCAGGGCGTACAGGTAAGCGTGCGATTCTAAAGTTTGATGAAACGCGGTGTCGAACACGGCGACCTGCGGAAGTCCCGCTCCGAAAATCTCACGCGCGGCGGTGATGCCTTTGATGTTCGCGGGGTTATGGAGAGGCGCGAGGTCTATGCAGTCTTCGATTTCGCGTAAGACTTCATCGTTGATTAAAACCGAGTGCGTGAAGCGTTCGCCGCCGTGAACGACGCGATGCCCGACGGCGTGTATGTCACTGATGGATTTAATCGCTTCGATGCCCGAATCGGCGGAACATATCCAGCGAATAATCATCTCGACGGCGGCTTGTGTGTTTCTCAAAGGCGCGGTCGTGCGACTCGTTTTGCCCTCTATCACTTCAAGCGTGATGAGTGCTTCGCCGCCGATGCGTTCGCATACACCACGCGCCAACTTGCGGTCAGCATCGTTCTTGATTTCTTCAACGTCGGTGCTGATAAGTTGAAACTTAACGCTTGAACTGCCGCAGTTGAGGACGAGAATGTTCATCTCTTGATAAGAAGCGGGGTTATGCCTAATGATGTTTTCAGAGTGCATCAAGGAAGCCAGTGAATATGCTTCCGATGTCTTGTGCGCCGTGCATTACGCGCAGGATTTCGATGCCGTCATCAAGGGGTTGATAAAAGATGAGATAGTCTTTGACAACGAAGCTGCGGAGGTTGATGAGCAAGCCGTTTTGCTCGCGCCCGATGTGCGGAAAGTCACGTAACAAAGAGAACTTTTCGACTAACTCTCGCACCAGTTTATCAGCCGCATTTGCATCGTGATTCGCAACGTAATCCCAAATATTTTGCAAATCGACCTTCGCGGTGTCGGCGACGTGAACGGTGCGAGTCATGATTACGGTGAAGTTTTGCGTTGTTCGCGTTTGCTCTTGATGATTTCATCGGAAAGCGCATTGAGTTCGGCATCCGTTTGGTAAGTCTTGAATCTTCCTTGCTCTATATCTTCAACGCCGCGCATGATTTCGCGGCGCAAAGCCTCAACGCCGTTCTCCTGTGCTTTCAACAAACGCAGACTCGCGCTAACGACTTCTTCGGGCGAATTGAACATCCCACTTTTGACTCGCTCATTAACTAATTCTTCAAGTTCGCGTGTCAATATAATCGTCATCTTTTAACTCCCCAACGTCTAAATTCTACAATCGTATTGTAGCTTACTCATTGAAAACTATGGGCAAGAGTTTCTACTTTAGCTTCGATAATTTTATTACAGATGCATTGATTCAAACAGCCATTGCTAGACGCTTTCCGATTTCGATTACCCGCGCACGCAAATCATCTTCGTCAATCGTCGTTACTTTTCCGTGTTTATACACTTCCCTGCCCGCGATGATGGTCGCTATGCAATCGCGCCCTGATGAGGATGCAATGAGGGCGGCGCGCGCGTTGTGGACGGGAAGTTGGTGCGCCCCCGTTAAGTTGAATACGGCGAAGTCGGCGGACTTATCCGGTTCGAGTGTGCCGATGTGGTGTTCCATTCTTAGAGCCTGCGCGCCGCCTTCGGTCGCGGCTTCAAGGACTTCGGTGATTGATATATCGAACGCCGCGCCTTCGTTCGTTTCGCGGTTTGCACGCGCGAGAAGCAGGGCGAAGCGGGCTTCTTCGAGCATATCGCAGGTGTTGTTGCTGGCGACGGAATCGCTGCCCAAGCCGGTGCGGATTCGGTGTTTCAACATGCGGTCAAAAGGTGCGCGCCCGTGTCCGAGTTTGAGGTTCGACTTGGGGCAGTGCGCGATTGATGCGTCGTGGTGTTCGATTAAATCTAGGTCGTGTTCATCAATGGTGATGCAGTGCGCGAGAAGAGGTTTGGTGTCGAGCAAGCCGCGTTGCGACAGGTAACGAATCGTGGAAACTTGCGGCGGTTGCCAAGCGATGTTACGGGTTTTCAAGCCGTCGGCAAACGCTCCTTGACCGTGCCTCATAAATGCGAGTTCGGCGTTTGATTCGGCGGCGTGCATCATCACGGGCAAATCTTCATCGAGGGCGTAGCGGGCGGCGAGTTCGATGAGTTTTCCGCTGACCGTGTAAGGAGCGTGCGGCGAGATACCGATGCGGATTAGTGGATAGTGGATAGTGGATAGTGGATAGTTGGGCGGGCGGGCGTTCGAGTCAGGTAGTAGTTCGCGTAAGTGTGAAAGTTTGTTTTTGAGTTCGGCGAGTTGGTCGTGGGCGAGTCGTTCATCTATGCCGAAAAGTTCTTGATAGACGACGGCGCGCAAGCCCGTTTCGTGTAGGGCGCGGATAGTGGTTGCGGCGGAATCGCTGGCGTCGGCAACGCAGGTGACGCCGCTTCTGACGGCTTCCGTCGCGCCGAACATCGCGGAAACGTAAAGGTCTTCGTCGGTCATGATGTCACGGCGGGCGATGGTGAGTTTGCGAAGCCACGCGAAGAAATCATGTTCTACGTCATCGAGAAAGCCGCGCATCGCGGTTAATTCCAAGTGCGTATGGGTGTTGATTAAGCCGGGCGTGATGACGCTCGCGCCGTAAGCTGTGACGTGGGCGTGCGGGTGTTGGCGGCGTAAGATTTCGAGAGTGGAAACGGCGACGATGCGCGAATCATGGACTAACAACGCGCCGTGTTCGATGACTTGATGGGCGGTCGGAATCAGGTGGTGCGCGGTGTAGATGCGCGGATTGGTAGGCAATGCGGATGTCATCGAAAAAGTTTTATCGGCGTGTGATGACGGGCAACATAACAGCGTGGGTTGCGGCTTGGTCTGTTTGTGGTGTGGGCGTATTAGAATCGTGATTGGCGGCGCGGATTGCCTGCGCGCGAATGGTTTTTCGTTCGCGGTAACGCGCGAGGATGTTGGTGACGTAGGCGCGTGTGGTCGGGAAATCTATGCGGTTGATAAATTCGCTTTCGGTTGATGTTTTGTCGGGGCGATTCCACGACGCGGCGCGTGAAGGTCCGGCGTTATAGGCGGCGAGAATGCGTGCGAGTGAATCGGGCGTATCGGGGTAAGACTTCGCTATTTTTTCGAGATACCAACAACCGATTTGGATGTTGCGTTCGGGAATCAGTAAAACCTGTGCGGGGTCTTGTTCGACTTGGCGGGCGAGTTCGCGCAAGCCCGTTTCCTTTGCCCATTCGCGCGCGACGACGGGTGTGACCTGCATTAAGCCGACTTCTTCCGCTTCGCCGCGCATCCAAGGACGAAAGTAGGTTTCTTCGTAAATCACGCTCCACACTAAATCGGGGTCAAGCCGGTAGATGCGGGCTTGGCGTTCGATAACCGTGTCGAAGCGATGCTGCCAGAAGATGTCGAAACGATACGCGCCGAGTGCGGCAAGCGGGATGATGACAAGGGAAAGAATCAACAATCGTTTCATGAACGGAAAAGCGTGAACGACGACTCGCGTATCAAGGTTTGACGGATAAAGGCGACTTGACGGTGATGGTGATGAATTTGAAATTGCAGATTTGAGATTTCAAATGAAGGTGAAAACAAGAGAGCCATAATCCAAACACTTACGTTACAAAGCACTAATTACGACGGCGCAAACCGTGCCACATCGCGCCGGGTCGAACGCTGCGGTCAACACCTTCATAGCGTGCGCGCAGGGTGGGGGCGTTGATAACGTGTCCTTGCAGCCAGACATCGGCGGCAATCATCGCTCCCGGCGTTAAGGGTTGTTTGTAAATTGTGCCGCGTTCGGTGACGAGTGAGCGGGGATTGATGAGGATTTCGAGTTTGAGAAAGCCCGTGTCAACGCGCGCCCAGACGAGTTCGCTGCCCGATAAAGGATTTGATAACTGCTTGCACGCCAGCACGCGCCCGCGCAGACTCCAATCGTTTTCGTGAATTATGTGCGATGTGTCGTCGTCGGATTCTTTACCGTTGCGCGGCGCGGCGCGGTGTTTCGTATTGACGGTGACGAATGACTTTTCTTCGAGTGGTCGCCAGCCTGACGCATCGGTCGTCTGGCACAGTTGGGCTTGATACGCCAAGCCGCAGAGACTGACTTGCAAGGCGGACGAGTGGAAGCAGGTCGCGCCGACTTCGGTCAGGTTTTGAAGTTGAAACAGCACTTCCGTCTGCCCGTCTTCGAGGTAGCCGTGAACAATCGCTTCGCCTTCTTCGGTGTATTCGGTCAACGCCCAAGGGCTAACGGTTTGGGCGGAGCGGGCGCGAAAGCCGGGACGACAATCGGCGTAAAACACTTCGCCGCCGCCGCGTTCATACAACACCGTCCACACTTCCAACCCCTCGCCCAACTTCCAACAACGCCCGTGCAAAATCGCTCCGTCGCGCGCGAGGCGCGTCGGTTCGCCGTGATCGTCGGCTTGCGCGGCAAGCACGTTAAACGCTTTCTGGCTCGGTACGTCAATGCCGATTAAATTAAAAGTCGAATTCATAGTATGGGTAAATGGTGAATAGTGAATAGTTGGCGTGAGGCGGGATGTCAAAAACAGTAAAGATTTTATCCACGAGTCACACGCGGGCGGCGCGAAGCAAAGCCGGATTTCTTTTGGTGTTTTTCCTTCGTGTTGATTCGTGTGATTCGTGGATAAATTTCTTTCTTCTTATATCGAACTGACGTTGGTTAGTGGCGAGCGGATGAACAGCCTGTCTTTTCGATTTACTATTTACTATTCACCATTCACCGTCCATGGTCGAAGTCGGTTCGGGTTCCTCACTGTTTTCAATCGCGCGCGGCACACGCACACGATAACCGCGTATGTTGCGCGTTGCACCTTCGGGCGGCGATTCGCCGGAGCGCACCATTTGTGCGAACAACTCGACATCGTAATCGGCTTCACGCGACATCTCTTCGCGGATGGTGTGAAGCAATTCAAGAAAGCGCGGACGTGGATACATAAAGGGTAACGATGAATGATGAGTTATGAATGATGAGTAACGAAGGTGAGTATAGCAAGTCATCACTCATCGTTCATCATTCAGCGTTTTCTCGGTCGCTTCCGAAACAAGAAATTCCGGCGTGATGATGACGGGGCAGAAGAATCCGGCGGTGGTATTAAAGAGACGTATGCGGGCTTGGCGGCGGACGTTAGCGAGATGCCCGAAGTTCCACGTCACGAGGTAATCAATTTTGTGTATCGAAGCGAGGGCGGTGTGAAGCGCGTCGGCGATGTATTTGCGATGGAATATCGCCCGTGCGACGTAGCCTTCGGCGAGTATCGCGGCTTCGTCGGTCAATTCAAGTTCGGGAAGATGCGCGAGAAGTTTGAGATAGCCTGTGCGGTAAGGCTCAATCGTGCGTTCGAGTTCGCGGCGGACAAGCGGCGAAATGAAAACGTCGTACTCGTTCATTTCATGCTCCCACCAGCGAATCGTCAGGTCGCGCCGGAACGCATCGCCGTTGTCGAGATACGCCCCGATGACCGATGTTTCGAGATACAAAGTCTGTTTCATAAAGGTTTGGCGACGTTGCCACTTGCCGCCGTGTCGTAAGGTTCGAGCCGCATCACCATTCGCATAAAGTCGAACGTCACTAAGTAGTGGCGCAGGACGTTGCCGCCGATAATCCCGGATTGTTCAAAACCGGAGGTTTCGTTTATCGAGTTCATATCGAGGACGACGGCGGGAACTCTCTTGCGCGTCAAGCGTTCGCTGAAATCAACGCGCGGCAAAAGTAATAACGGCACATTTTCAGAGACGCCCGCCGCCCCGTGAATCTTGATGCGCGTGCTTTGCGCGAAACGGTTCATCTCCTCGCGCGATGCGAGTTGTTCGGAGACGACGGAGATGCTCGCGCCCGTATCAATGATAAAGTTTTGTGGTTTGGAAACGCCTTCGAGGTTGATTTCACTGCTCCAAAAACCGCTCGTCGTCAGGCGCACCGGAATCTCGACCGCGCCGCTTAACCGTTCCCCGTTGGTGTTGATGACGGGAGTGGCGGAAAGCGAAGCGTTGGTTGTGGCATCACTTGAGACATTATTTGCGGCGGTGCTTACGGCGATGTTTGGTGTCGCATCGCGCGCGGCTTGCGCGGTTGACTCGCGCGCCTGTGCTAAGGCTTGGGTGTCGCGGTGCATGGTCAAAATTCGTTGGCGGTAATCAACCGAAATCAAGTGGCGCGACAGCACGGACAATCCTATGTAGCCGTCCACAGGATTCTCTTTGTTATAAAACGGGCGAATATAAACCGGGACGTTCGCCATCGTGACGTTTGAATTTTGCCGGTCTTCAACACCGAAACTTAGCTCGCGGAAAAAGCCGTACACGATGTCGAAACCTCCGTCGCCGCCGACCGCGCGCGCCCGACCGCCGCGTGCCACCGGAGAGACTTTCATCTTGCGCGCCGCTTCTTCGGAAATCACACACATCCCCGAACCGGAATCAAGCACGAAGCGCAAAGGTTCTTCACGCTTATTGACGCGCACCTGCACGATGGGACGATTGTTGAGCAACTCGAACTTAACCGCGCTCTGCCGCGCTCCGCCCGCTTGATACAACTGCCCCTGCGTGCTGACGAAACGCAGAAACTGAACTAAGCCGCGTATGCGGGCGCGACGGTCTTCATCGGTTATCGGCGAGATACGCAAAAAGGTTTCGTAAGCATCGGCGGCTTCGCGGTAGTGTTCGGCGCGGGCGGCGGCTTGCGCCAGACTGAAGACATAATCCGGTTCGCGCGGTGCGAGTTGGACGGCGCGCCGCAGCAGACGACGACTCGCATCCAAACGGCTTTCGTAATAATTTATCAACCCCAATCCGGCAACCGCCATCGCTTCTCGTTCGTCGAGTTGCACGGCGCGCGCGAAGTATTCACTCGCGCGGGGAAAGTCGCCGGACGTTAAAAGCGTCATCCCGATAAGGGCGATTGCCCGTGCCGATTCCGGTTCGCGCGTCGCCACCGTCACGGCTTCATCAAACGCCGCTTGAAGCTTGCGCTGTTTGAGCAACGCGGCACTCAAGCCCAAACGCGCGGGCGAGTGTTTTTCGTTTGCCGATAAAAATTGGCGATAGGCTTGTTCGGCTTCGGCAAAGCGTCCGGCGCGCAAGTCTTGTTCGGCGCGCTTGAAAAGCTTGCCGTCATCGTCAATCACGACGCCGAAAGCCACGGGCGCGAACAGAATCTGCACGCCCAACATCAGCACGCACATTAAGCGATTAAGCTTGTCGAACGTGTGAATGTTAAATCGCGCGGGGCGGGAAAAACGGGTGAAGCGAATCGGAAGTGTCGCCATGACGGTACTGCTCACTTTCTGGCGATGGAACACCACTCTAAGAAGTCATTTGATGATTTTATCAACCATGATTTTAAGCGAAACGCTTTCGTCGAAGTTGAAAACTTTTATCGTGAGAAAAACGGTCTATATTAAGACGGTAATTGGGAGGACTTACCGAGACGGGTGCGACTGCGTTTCACTTCAAAACCTCGCCGGTTTTCATTGACCACAATACAAGGTCTAACTCATCGAAGTCGAGATTTATATTTTCGGCGTACTTCCGCATTCGTTCTTCGATTGCAAGATATTTGGTGCGCGTCGCGGGCGGGTCAAGGGAGTCAATCACCTTCAGTTCATACAAACTTTTTAGGATGTGCTTATCGAGAATCGCATAACCGCGATAGCCTATGTTACGCAAGTAATGGCTCGCTTCCTTGTAGCCCAAACCTTTGATGCCGCGCGTGCGTGCCAGCCAATCGCGGCGCGCGTCCGCGTCATCCCCGAACGCTTCGAGACGCTGATGCAGACACAACCCGCAATCCTGTTCGAGAAATTCGCGCGTCGTGATTATATAACCGGAACGCGCGCGCGGGTAACGATGCACGCCCGTCAGAGCATCCGCCAATTCTTCGTGCGTCGCAAGTTTTAGCAACGGACGTACAGCTTCGATTGAACGCAAACCCATTTTTGCCGAAGCCCCTGCCGTGAAAATACAGAATACAAGTTCCGCCAACAATTCTTCATCATCGGCACGTTCGCGCACACCGGCAAATTCATCGAGCCGCGCACGGATTTCACGCTGACGTTCCCGCGCGTAGAGGCGCATAGCTTCAAGCGTGACGATGGGCTTTTCGCGGGACACAGGTTTTTAGCAGAACGGTTGATGTGAAATTAACTTTAGCTTAGGCGTGCTTAGGCGTATTTATTGTAGCGATCTTCGGAAACGAATTGACCTTCGAGATTGAAATAGATTCTTAGCACACCATACTTTGCACGAATGCTTTCGCCAATCAAAACTTTCCCAATTAGAACAACCGCTTCAAAATGATTATCCAAGAACACTTGTCCTTCAATATCAGCTTTGATAAAGGCACGCGAACGAACTATCAGTTCGGTATCTTTCGGGATTTCAACAACGGCATCTTCAATCTCCAGCTTCCAACCGCACTCTGCTAAAAATGCTGCAACTTGCTGCAAGACGCTTGCAACAGGTAGCGCGTAATCAACATGCTTTATCATTTCTAAATGAGAGTTAGTAAGCATTTGGTTTTGAAATCTAGCATTCGCAATCGGTAGCCGCGATATTATGAGCGCGCATAGAACAGTGTCAACGATGAGGTCATCTTGATGCTTGCGTGTCATAACATGCGCGCGGATTTGTACATACATCCCGTCACGTCCGCGTCAACATCTAATCGTCCTGCATACGTCGGCGTATGCTAGTATCGAAGTCGCGTTAGTCCTTCGTCCGCGAAGCGATGCGCACCAAAATTCCGATTCGGATTTCAAAGAGGTTGCCCCAAAGTTGAAACATCTTATCCCTTCCGTCACACACTTCTCCAATCTCTCCCGTTTGCGTCGCTCAAGCTTCGCCTTCACGCTTCTACTTTTATTAAGTCTCGGCGTCTCCGTGCCAACCTCCGCGCAACAGACGACCGCGCCGAGAATGGCGACGCCTTCATCGAACTTGCCCGTTCCCGCAGGGCGCACGGTTAAGCCGACGGTGTACGGGATACCGAACGCCGTGACGCCGACAACGACGGCGGATGATGTCGTACCGCTTCCCGCCCTTAATGCTCCAATCATCGTTCCGCGTCAGGGCGTGTTGATTGAAACCGCCGCCGGAAGTTCGGTGCTGGAACAGGCGGGCGACACGGAATTTAATCCCGCGTCGGCAATCAAACTTGCGACCGCGCTTGTCTCTCTGCGAAGTCTCGGCGCGAAACATCGTTTCTCGACCGCGTTGATGACCAACGGCATATACGATTCGGCGACCGGAACAATCGCCGGAGATTTAATCGTCGTCGGACGCGACCCGTCTTTTCACGATGAACACGCGGTTGAAATCGCGCGCGAACTCAACCGCATAGGCATCAGCGTCATTACGGGCGACCTTATCGTTACCCCGACTTTTTCGATGAACTTTTCCGCTTCGCCGACTTCATCCGGCAATCGTTTCTATGACACTCTAGATGCGACACGGCGCGCCCCTTCAGCCACGCGCGCGTGGACGCAATCCCGCTTCGCGGCGGGTGATACGCAAAATCTCGCGCGCGTGCCGAGTGTCGCCGTGATGGGTGCGGTTTATGTCAGCAACGTCCCGGCAAACTCGCGCCAGTTGATGCTGCATAAATCCAGTCCGCTGGTTGATGTGCTGAAGACGATGCTGTGTTACTCAAACAACTTCATGGCGGCGCGTCTCGGTGACATGCTCGGCGGAAGCACGGGCGTTGAAAATTTCCTGATTGATAAACTCGGCATTGACCCCGACGAAGCCCGCCTCGCTTCGACGAGTGGCTTAGGTGTAAATCGCATGACGCCGCGCGGGATGATGCGCGTCTATCGCGCCCTCGTCGCCGAACTTGCGACCGACAATTTAACGCCCGCCGATATTCTGCCCGTCGCCGGAATTGACCCCGGCACGTTAAAGAAACGCTATCAAGCTACGCTTGGGCGCGGCAGCATCATCGCCAAAACCGGAACGCTGGTTCAGACCGACGGCGGCACAAGCGCGCTCGTCGGCGAAGCCCTCGCCGCCAACGGTGAACGGCTTTACTTCGTCATCTTCAATCGCGGCGGCAACGTGTGGCGTTCGCGTTCGCAACAAGACCAAATCGTACTCGACCAGCAACTTCAACGCGGCGGACCCCGCGCCGTCGCCTATATTCCGCGCTCATCCGTCGTTCAACTCGCCACCGCTCCGACAAGCACTACGGTTCGCACCGCAAGTGACGAATACGAAGCCAATCCACAGTAAATACGTTTCGACTCGAACACGCCCCTCCCTAGTGTTGTGTAATAGAAGTTAGTGGACTTAATGAATTGCCACTAGCTTCAGCTAGTGGAGAAGATGGTTCAGAATCATCGGCTTTAGCCGAAGTGTTTGGCTAAAGCCAAATCCTTTTGGCTTGCTTGTCCTCCAGCTAAAGCTGGAGGCAATTCAATAAAGTCTAAAAATTTCCATTACAGAGTACAGTTCCGCATGACTTCTGACCGCGATGATGAGACGACGCTAAAGAACCAAACGCGCGACGTTCCCGAACCGAAATTTTCACGCACCGAATCCGACCTTGCCGCAGGGGAAACCCTTCCTGTCATCGGTGATTCGCTCGGCGACTCACCTGCTCAACAACCGCACGACATACCACAAACCGCGCGCCGCCCTCGCCCGCCATCAACGGGCAACGCGGCGTTGCTCGTCGGCGCAGGCATCCTCATCAGCCGCGTGATTGGGCTTGTTCGTCAACGCATCTTCGCTCATTACTTCGGCAACTCCGCCGCCAAAGACGCTTTCGATGCGGCGTTTAGAATCCCGAATTTTCTGCAAAACGTGTTCGGCGAAGGCGCGCTCTCGGCTTCTTTCATTCCGGTTTATGCCGGACTGCTCGCGCGCGGCGACGAACGCGAAGCCAACCGCGTCGCGGGCGCGGTCTTCGCGTTACTCGCATTGGTCACGTCAATTTTAGTCTTGACGGGTGTACTGTGCGCCCCTTTGTTGACGAAGTTGCTGGCTTACGGTTTCGATGATGCGCGAAGTGAATTGACGGAAAACCTCGTTCGGATTTTCTTTCCCGGCGCGGGCTTGCTCGTGCTTTCGGCGTGGTGTCTCGGCGTTCTCAACAGTCATCGCCGCTTCTTTCTGTCATATACCGCTCCGGTTATCTGGAACATCGCCATCATCATCGCCCTCGTCGCGTTCGGCAATCGTGTCGTTCAATCCTCACTCGCACTGTACGCGGCATGGGGTTCGGTCATCGGAAGCTTTCTGCAATTTGCGATACAGTTGCCGACCGTCGTTAAAGTCGCGCGCGGCATACGTCCGGCTTTCGATTTCGCAAGCGAGAGCGTTCGCACCGTTGTTCGCAATTTCTTTCCGGTCTTTTTCTCACGCGGCGTCGTGCAAATCAGCGCATTCGTAGATTCTTCACTGGCGAGTTTCCTGCCTGTGACCGCCGTTTCCGCGTTGAGTTTCGCGCAAAGTATTTACACCTTGCCCGTCAGTCTATTCGGCATGTCAATCTCGGCGGCGAAGCTTCCAACGATGTCCG
>JBGTMR010000181.1:0-1957 GCA_041743485.1 Pyrinomonadaceae bacterium | reverse complement strand
AACTCGGCGCGCGTCAAACGATAACTCATCTTCGCGGGAGCGATTTCGATTAAATGATTGAACGCGGCGAGGGCTTCCTTGGTGTTCTTCGATTCAAGTTCGAGCAGTGCGCGCTTGAGCCAGACATCTTCGCCCGCGTTTGATGTCGTCGCTTGACGCAACCCGGCGAGTGTCGCGTCTTTGCCCTGCGTCACTTCCCGTGCGTGGACGAGCAAAGACTTTGCTTTTTGATTCGACGGTTCTAGCTGACAAGCTTTTTCAAGTATGGCAACGGCTTCTTGTGGGCGTGCGCGGTTGATGAACAGATCGCCGAGCGCGACAAGCGGTAACGCCCAATCGGTGCGAAGTTCGCGGGCGCGGACGAAAGATTTTTCGGCTTCATCGAGACGCTTGAGTGAGACGAGTGCGCTGCCGCGTTGATATTCGACTTCGGCAACGTCGGGCGTGACGCGCAAAATCGAATCGTAAAGTTCGAGTGCCTTCGCAAAGTCGCCGCGTTCGTGCGCGGCTTGCGCCTGCTCGAAAGTTTTCGCGGCATCAAACTCCGCTTCCACATCGCTTGTCGTTTGCCCGGTTGCTTGCCCGAACGCCACGAAGTTCGCCGGACTAAACAGAGCGCAGACGATAAGCAGAGCGAAGATATAGATGACGCGATGAATGAGGTTCATTGATTTTTAAGTGTTCGAGTTCCGATGATGACGAAACGAAATTAAAGATAAACCTTCGATGCGGTACAAGTGAAATATAACACTCATCAATGAAACGAAAACAGAGACGAAACATTTGCCTTGGTCGGGGAGCGTAAAGTTTTCGGTGAACGCAAAAATGAAAGTGCCGGTGAAGTAAAGCCGGTTGATAAGCCGCATGACTTGAAGCGAGTCATGGTTCAACGCTAAGTCTCGAACAACATGGTTGCGCCGTTCGTACCCGCTGGGCTAACATGCCTGACGGGTAATCTATAAACACACAAGCTCAATGCGGTAATAGTCGCAACAGTAATCATTGGGATTTGCGCCGGAAAACGTCACAACTTTGCGGAAGTACCAAAGTTCAGAATCGCAAATCCTTTTGCCTATAAATCACTGGTGAACACGCTCGAATTACATTCTGACAACACCGCCGCCGACACACACGATGTCGCACGGACGGCACTCGCCAAAGAGCATCTCTTGCGCGGCATACTGCGTGAGATGCGTTCAGTCGTAGTGGCGTTTTCCGGCGGCGTGGATAGTTCTTACCTTGCACACGTTGCGACGGGCGAACTCGGTACGCGCGCCCTGTGTGTAACGGGTGAATCGGCAAGCCTCGCTACTTCTGAGCGCGATGCAACCATCGCCCTCGCCGCGCAATTCAAGTTTAATCATCAAGCGATTTTGACAAGTGAAATTGACAATCCTAAGTATCAGGCGAACGACAGCGAGCGATGCTTTTTTTGTAAAGACGAGCTTTATACAAAACTCGCGCAAGTCGCCCGCGAACGCGAAATTGAATTTATCGTTGACGGTTCGACGATGGACGACCTCAATGACCGTCGTCCCGGCAGACGCGCCGCCGCGCAATACGGTGTGCGTAGCCCGCTTATCGAAGCCGGAATGAATAAGAAGGATGTGCGCGAACTTAGCTGTCTGGTTGATTTGCCGACTTGGGATAAACCCTCAAGCCCGTGCCTTTCGTCACGCATCGCTTACGGAACTCCGGTCACTATCACGCGCCTTCGCACCGTCGAACGCGGCGAAGACATCATGCGTTCGCTTGGCTTTCGTGAGTTTCGCGTCAGACACCATGACGAACTCGTGCGTCTCGAAATCGCTCCTTCGGAACTCGATAAAGCTTTATCGCGCCGCGTCGTAGATGAACTCGCCACACGCTTTCGCGCGCTCGGCTTTCGCTACGTCACGCTTGACCTGCACGGTTATCGAAGCGGCGCGATGAATGAAGTTCTAAACAGTGGTCAGTG
>JBGTMR010000180.1:0-5525 GCA_041743485.1 Pyrinomonadaceae bacterium | reverse complement strand
AACGGAGGCGGGAACGGAGGTCAACGGAGGAATAAAACCGCTTCTCCGCTTTACTCCGTTATGCCTCCGTTCACCTCCGTTGTACTTGCTTCGTAATCCATTTATAACTCAACTCATCTTGCATTCCATTCACAGGCTTAGAAATCAAGATGATGTTGCATTACCCCGAACAATAAACGCGAAAATCGAGTTCGGCAAAGATGTTGTCGCGGGCTTCCATTTCGGCGAGTTGTTCATAATCAATGTTGTCCGATTCGATGCCGTCGGCAAGCGTCGTGAAGCGGCGTATGTGCGAGCGGAAGCGGCGGGCGGCGTATTCGACGGTTGTGCCTTGATAAATCTGAAACGCCCAGTCGCTCGATTGCGCGAGCAGAAGTTCGCGCGCCGCTTGATTCAACGCTCTGTGTTGAAGTTCGTTCGCGCTTCCGGCATAGCGGTTAGCAAGTTCGGTCATGCGTTCTTCGGCGACTTGTTGATGCGGGTACATCCATGCGTTGCCTTCGTTAAGCCAGACTCTGAAATAGCCGTCCGCGCCCCACGATGAATCGGAAGGTTGTTGTGTTTGAACAGGCGTTCCGGTGTCTATGTAATCGCCGGGCGTGAGGGCGCGCACATCGCTTTCGTGTGTGTGAAGATTGCGGAAAACGAAGTCGAGAAACTGAACGCCTTCGTACCACCAGTGACCGAAAAGTTCGGCATCGTAAGGCGAGATGACAAGCGGCGTGCGCCCGTCGAAACTGTGACTTAGCTCCTGCCCTTGCGCGATGCGTTTCTGCACGAAGTCCGCGCCGTGTTCCGCCGCGCGCTGCCGCGCCCAATCCGGTATGTAAGGCGACTTGTTTTCCTGCGCGACATCGCGCCCCGTGATGCGGTGAAATTTTAAGCCTAGATGCCGCCGGTCGCCGTCTTTGTGAAGATGAGGTTTGAGGTATTCATAATCGGCGTCCCAACCTATGTCACGGTAAAACTCGCGGTAATCGGGGTTGCCGGGATAGCCTATGATGCTCGACCAGACTTGCTGGCTCGTATCCATATCGCGTGCGAAAACATGCATGCCGTTCGGACATTTGACGGGCGCGAAAACGCCGTAACGCGGGCGCGGTTCGCCGTAAAGAATCGCGTGCGTGTCGGAGATGAAGTATTCGATGCCCGCGTTTTTAAGTAAGTCCTCGACGCCCGCCTTGTACGCGCATTCGGGCAGCCAGATGCCGCGCGGGTGGCGTCCGAAGTGTTTGCGATAATTGATAACCGCAATTTCGATTTGAGCGCGGCGCGATTCAACTGTCGAAATCAACGGCAGGAATCCGTGCGTCGCGCCGCAAGTGATGATTTCAATCGCGCCCGCGTCCTGTAATTCACGAAACGCGCGAATCAAGTTTCCGCCGTATCGGTTGTGCCAGAGTTCTGAAGCGGCGCGCAGACTTTCAACGTACATCTGCGCCGCCGGGTGAAACTCCGCATCTTCAACGCGCGTGCGGGCTTCCTCTTTTTCCGCGAGGGCGAGCAGGTTGGCGAGATGTCTCGCATAGCGCGATTGAAGCAGTTCGTCGGCGAGCATCTCGCATAACGGCGGCGAAAGATTCAAGGCGAAACGCGGGCGCGCTCCCGCTTCGTGCAGATTCGTAAAGACGAACAGCAGAGGCAGATAGACTTCGGTGATGGCTTCGTACAGCCAATCTTCTTCGAGAAATTCTTCGTGTTCGGGATGACGCACAAACGGCAGGTGCGCGTGAAGGATAAGGCTGAAATAGAGGCTTGGCACAATGATAAGTGATGAGTTTTATGTATCTATGCGAATCAAAAGCAAGAACTTCGATTGCTATATTCCTTAGCTGCGGCAGCAGCGACAAGTTGGTAGCCCACAGTGAAGCGAAGCGTAACTGTGGGTTTAAGATACGTTGAAGATTTCAAGCTGCGGCAGCAGCGTAAGACTGCCGCTACTACCGTAGCTGGAAATCTCTCTAATTCTTACCCACAGCTTGCGCTGTGGGCTACCAACTTGTCGCTGCTGCCGCAGCTACATTCGGTCGCTGCTGTGGCAGCAGCTAAAGACAGTGCATACTTTTAACGCTTGATTCAGATTGCCGTTTATCACTCATCGTTTCCTCCGTTCATGCTTGGTAGCCAGCGACGATTGAAGTCGGTCGGCGAACTGACGAGGCTGCCGACGGCGTATTGGGCTTGGCTGATGAGGCGTTGCGTTTCCGCTTCGTTGGCGACGGCAGACCATCGCGCGAGAAGCGACGACAGTATGGAGCGCACTTCTTCGAGCGAGCGTTCGGCGGCAAGCATTTCAAGCAAACGATTGAGTTCGCTTTGCGTTCCCGTGTTTGCAAACGCCGTGTGTCCCGCGCTCAAATCTCTCAATAATTGTTCGAGAAGCACGCGGCGGGCATGTTCGTCAGTTGCCTGCATAGCGACATCGAACGCATCGGCGACGAAGCCCGCGCGGTCGAGCATCTGTATGAAATCAACATTGCTGACGGCAAACTCGGCGGGAGCGACAATCGGCGACGCACCGACGCGCGGCGTTTGAACGTATTCGGAAATCAGCAAACGTATGAACGGGCGCGACTCGGAAAACATCCCGACTTCGGCTTGATAGGTGCGCGCGGGTTGCGAATTAAACCAGTAGTTGCGCGTAAAACCCGCGATTTCTGCCGCCTGTATTTCGCCGCTTGAAGCATCAACAAGGCGCACCATCAAGCGAAAATCACGATTTGGAAATTGACGGCGGGCAATCGTGAACGGATCGGTTTTGAAGTTCCAGTAAAGGTGCAGACGGTAGGGTGATTGAACGAGCAAGCGCACGATGTCGCGCGCGGGCGGTTCGGGCAACGGTTCGTCAATCGCCAGCAGGTCGAGCTTTTCTTGAACTTCGACAAGCGGGGCGGCGGGAGCCGGGTGGTCGGAGCTTCCGGTAAAAAGTCGCATCCTTAAAAGCCTTGTTTTCAACTGAATGGAAGAGCGGGTAACTGTTTGTAGATGCGCCAAGTTGTACGGGATTGCACGCGACGTGTCAACCGCAATGTTGATGCGTGATAACGAGGTTTGAAATTGAACTCGAATCGGGATTTTAAGCGGGGCGAGTGACGGGTTTGCTCTTGGCATCGTCGCCCGTCATTTGCTTGAGTTTGATGTCGAGCGTGCCGTCGTCGCTCGTGATTCGGGCGCGAACGGGAACGTGCCGCGCGTCGTCGCTAAACCATAAAGTCATAGAGCCTTTGCCGCGCAAAGGTCGCCCTTCGCCGAACATCTCGGCTTTGACTTCGACGACCGGAATTTCGCCGATGACGGTTTTCAGTTTGCTTCGATTGCCGACGGTGAGCGGGATGCGATAAACCTGACCGGAATCGCTTAGAGTGATTTCGGTGCGCGTATTGGGGGCGAGCGGTTGCGTGCGTAAGTAGTAGAACACGGAAAGCAAATCGTGCGTCGCGCCTTGAAGTGGCGTGCGGACGACACGCGGCGGTTTGTTCGGTTCGACGGGGTTGCGCTCCGTCCATGTCACGACGTTCTCCGCGCGGTCAAACACGGCTTCGCTTTCGCGCCGTCGCTTGCCCTGTTCATCAAGCTTGGTTGTCCGATTGACCGCAAACTTTTTCGCGTCAACATCGGACTTCATGGACAATCGAAAAGTAAGATTGAAGAGACGCTGAAACCAGCTTCTCGATGTAACATCACAGGTGAAGTTCAAAGCCGCATCAATTTTTACAGCACTCTTTTCGGACTCAATTTGTTTATCCTGAGGGTTGATTTTCTCTTCACGCGCGACCTTCAAACCTTCCGGTAAATGAGCCGCGAAACGCAGTTCGGCGATGTCAATGCCGCGCAACAGCGAACGCGAAAACTCGGCACTGTATGTCAGTTGTTCATTCGCCGCGAAAGGAAGTTTGTCGAGCATGGATGCTTCGCGCGGGTCGTCCTCACGCGCGCGGTCGTCGGTTGATGCAACAGTCGTCATAACGCCGGAGAAAATCATCAAGGCACTTACCGCGCAAAGTAAAATTAGAGCGGATAGAAATTTACGAACCAGCAAACGGCAATTAACTTTTGTGGTAATCATCATCTTGCGATAACTCCTCAACCATGTTCGGCTCAAGCGAAATAGAACATCTTGATGACGAGGATTGCGAGCGCGAAAACCAATCCCATCGCAGCTTGATACTCGCGGTAGCGAAGGTAAAGATTTTTATCGAAACCCACCTTCTTATCCTTCACATCGTTCGTCGCGCCCGTCACCCTGTACGGTGTAAGTCGGGGAATCAAGAGCGGCACGGCGTGTTCGTAAGCTTGATATTCATCCCCGAACACCTTTGCCAGATCACCCGCTTCGACGCGCATCACCGGAAGATAGATGCCCGCAAACAGCACGACGAACAGCACTACGAGATACGGATTCGCCGCCGCGATAAGAAATCCCGCGCCGAGAAGCAGGCTTCCAAGATAAAGCGGATTGCGTGTGTAAGCGTAAGGTCCGGTCATCGTCAGTTCGCGGTTTTTGCGTATGTGTCCCGCCGACCAAGCGCGCAATGCCAAACCCAAAAGGGCGATGAAGCCGCCGACAATCAACGTCCACACGCGCGGACGCGCCAGCAGCAAAGTAATCGCGCCGCACATAAACCCGAGCGGCACACGCCACCTTTGCGTCCATGCGCCGCCGCGCTTTTCCCCCATCACAAAACTCCCGCGCCAAGTGTGGCACTCATCAATGTTTCGTTAGACGCCGTTTCTTTGCATGTGAATCCGCTTTCGATTTCACGCGCACGAAGCCGCCCCGCGACCGCTTCCGCCACCTGTGCGACTTCCATATCCATACACACCCAACGCTCACACGAGCGACGGTGACAGTTCGCGCGGCAATCTATGTCCGTGCGTTCGACCACGATGTCTTGGCGGCGCGGGCTGCCGTTGCGCCACCACTCCGTCGGACCGAACAAGCCGACGACAGGCGCACCGGCGGCAACCGCGAGATGCGTCGGACCCGTATCGCCGCCGACATAAACTTGGGCTTTACGCGCAAGGGCGTAAAAACCTTTGAGCGTCAAACTGTGCGCGTGCGCCGCCCCTGTGTCGCTTGCCGCGACGACGCCCTGTGCTAAACCAATCTCGTCGGGACTATGCGTGATGACGGAAGAAAGATTGTGCGTGCGCCACAATTCATCGGCAAGCTTCCCGAAGCGTTCCGCGCTCCAACGCTTCGTCCACCAATTACCGCCCGGATTGAGAATCACGAATCTATGACCAACCTGCGAGACGATGCGCGCGGCTTCCGCTTCGTGTTTCGCTTCCACAGTAATCGGAAAACGCCACGCCGTTTCATTCATCGAAACATCAATGCCGAGTGCTTCGCGGGCAAGCGTTAAGTTTTTACGGATTACATGGATTTCAGGCGGCACGTCGAACGTCCGCGTCATCAACATGCGACTTGAAGGTTCGCGCAAAGCAGCGGACGCGAAGCCGTAACGCCGCTTCGCCCCCGAAAGAAACGCGACGGCAGCGGACTTCCACAAGCCTTGAAAATC
>JBGTMR010000179.1:0-8767 GCA_041743485.1 Pyrinomonadaceae bacterium | reverse complement strand
GCAATCCTCACCTGCCGGGACGTTCTACTTCACGACTGACCACTTGGGTTCGACGACGGCGTTGACGGACACGCAAGGCTACGTGGTGGAGCGGATGACTTACGATGCGTTCGGCAATGCGCCCGCCAGCCCCAGAACGAGATACACATACACGGGCAGAGAGCGCGACGAGTTCACCGGACTTTACTACTATCGCGCGAGGTGGTACGACGCGATGATTGGTCGCTTTATCTCGGAAGACCCGATTGGCTTTGCGGGCGGGGATGTGAATCTTTATGGATACGTCGGCAATAATCCGATGAACTTCAAAGACCCATCAGGACTTGAGAGGTATACCACCTCGCAGTACAAAGGGGATTGGTTCACATACAACCCGCACCTGCCTAAGCCCAAACGTGAAGATTGTGAGTGTCCTAAAAACGACCCGGACATCAATCTAATGTCTGACTTGTTCCGAAGAAGGGTTGACTCGATGACTGAACGAGAGGAGCGTCATCCGACAGGTTGGCTAAACAACTTCTTGGCGACGTTCGCTTCTCCTCCTCGACCGAACCAGCCTTACTTGGGTTGCGGTCAACAAGCGTTAAAGGTTTGGTACGATCTGGAATACAAAGATGACGACAATCTCAACGACTGGGATTTCACCATACCGAGAGTGTTTGCGCCCCTTCCACATCAGTTTGTTGAAGCCAGACCCCGCGACCCCCAAAGACCCTTTGTTACATTAGACCCTATGTATGATGACATGAGGTGTAAGTGCAAGTCGTCTAACTAAGAGAGGCTTCTCAAAAGATGCGGATAGTTGCTCTGGTGGCTGAAGTCGCAGGGAGGGAATTATGAGTTTGCTTAGAATAGTGAAGTCTCGACACTTCATAATCGCCATCGGCGTAATATGCGTCTTCGTCTTCGTCATGGGCGTTGTAATTCCGTCCCTCCGCAGCTATGACCCTGACGTAAGTTATGAGCTCGAAGCGATCAAACAGCTAAAGGACATAGCCGAAGCGCAGAAGAGATATGTGGCTACTAACGCCCGCTATGGCACTCTCGAACAGTTACGCGCTGCTGGATACTTAGAGGCTTCCCACTACGAAACACCTGCGGCGCACGGTTATGTTTATACAGTCACTGTGCGACAGGCGGACAACGAAGCGTCTGAGTTCTTCAGTGCTGCTGCCGACCCGCAAGACGTTTCTGCTTTTGGGTCTAATACCAAGTCTCACTTCTACATAGATTCGACAAGCACCGATGTTCGCGTGAGTTACGGCAAGTCGGCGAACGTCAACGACCCTCCGATGTAATCTGGAACAGCTTTGTCATAAACCCGGACGGCACGCTGACGAAGTATCTCAACGGACTGGGAGTTGACGAGAAGCTGCGGCAGTCGTCGCCAGCGGGGACATACTGCTTCACCTCTGACCACTTAGGTTCGACGACGGCACTGACGGATACGCAAGGCTATGTGGTGGAGCGGATGACGTATGACTCATTCGGCGATGCGCCTGCCAGCCCGCGCACCCGCTACACCTTCACGGGCAGAGAGCGCGACGAGTTCACGGGACTTTACTACTACCGCGCCAGATGGTACGACGCGATGATTGGTCGCTTTATCTCGGAAGACCCGATTGGCTTTGCGGGTGGAGATGTGAACCTCTACGGGTATGTAAAGAACAATCCTGTCAACTTTGTTGACCCGAACGGAACAAATCCGTTGGTCTATTTAGCGGTGGGTGCTGCGGCGGTTGGTGAGTTGCTTCTACACAACCACCTTTTTGATAGAGCGACAAATACTTTCCCTCAGCAACAAGACCCGAATGGACGTAAGCGACACTGCTATGTGAACTGCATGTCCACACGCATTCATCTTGGAAATCCGATTCCGGGACAGATATTTAGTGCTGGACAGGAAGCGCGCAACATCACGAACATAAGCGGTTTCAGCTTGCAGGATACGCTGGGTGACATCGGAGCAAATTATTACGGTTCTGGTGCGGGATACATCATCATCTACTCATGCGAAAGGTTGTGTGAAGAATGCCAATGAAGTTTGTGAAATACGCACTGTTAGCTTTCGGCATTCTCGTCATCGGCATTATCTGCGTCTTGATACTTAATCGGGAACACGAGATGCCTCACGACCCACGCCTTCCATCAACCGTAAAACAGTATGTAAATAAGTTCAGCACCATTAGGCTTGTAGATGTCGAATCGAACGTGACCTTGTTCACCTATGATATTGAATCTCAGGTATATCCTACGGGCGTTCAAAAAACAGCCGACGGTAAGTGGCAAGTAACATTGGAACGGCGTTCAGCATCGGCTGTGGTTGATAAATAGTTTCATGCCACTCTGCGGTCAGCCTCACGGCGCACGAGATATACATAACACGGGCAGAGAGCGCGACGAGTTCACCGGACTTTACTACTATCGCGCGAGGTGGTACGACGCGATGATTGGTCGCTTTATCTCCGAAGACCCGATTGGCTTTGCGGGTGAAGAAGTCAATCTGTATGAATATGTTGGAAATAGTTTTTCATAAAAATCATGCTTGCGTTTTCCGCGTGCGATAAGCGAAGATGCTAGCGGTTCGATTGACTCCCAACCGCGAACCTCTCTTGCCTTCACCCATCTTCCCAAACGCTTTTCTTATCTTCCGCCGAAACCGAAACCTTCGATGAGCTATTTCGATTTGCCGCCCGTGCTTGAGCAGATGTTGCTTGTCTCCAATCGCATCAGCGACCTTAACTTTTCCGTCGGCGCGCCGCCGCAGGTCGAGATGAACGGCGAACTAAACCCCGTTCAGCCTCTCGGACTCGAACGCCTGACGCCGTATCACACGGAAATCATTGCCCTCACACTGCTTCGCGGACACCCCGATGCGACCGCCAAACTCGTGCGTTCCGGTTCGTGCGATATGAGTTATTCGTTGCCGTCGCGCACGCGGTTTCGCGTCAATATCTTTCAGCAACGCGGCACGTTCTCCATCGTGATGCGTGTGATTCCGAACGGTGTGCCGACGATTGCTTCGCTCAAACTTCCTGCCCAACTCACCGAAACCGCCGAACTCAGAAACGGCATCGTGTTGATTACGGGACCCACAGGCGTCGGTAAATCTTCGACGCTCGCCGCGATTTTAAGTCAGATAAATCAAACCAAACGTCACCACGTCGTGACCATCGAAGACCCGATAGAGTTTCTTCACGCGCATAATCTTTCGATTATCAATCAGCGCGAAATCGGGACGGACGCGCAAGACTTTCCTTCCGCCTTACGCGCCGCGCTTCGTCAAGCACCGAAGGTGATTTTAATCGGTGAGATGCGCGACTTCGAGACGACGGAAATCGCTTTGGAAGCCGCTGAAACCGGACACCTCGTGCTGTCTTCGATGCACACGATTGATGCCGCGAAAACCATTGACCGCATCATCGGCTTGTATCCGAAAAACGAGGAAGCCGTGATTCGCACACGCCTTTCACAAACCTTTCGCTTTATCGTTTCACAGCGTTTGATTCCGCGCATAAACGCCGACGGCACGCACGGCGGGCGCATCGCGGCGGTTGAAATTTTGAAATCTACGCCGCGCACAAGGGAGTACATCAAGGAAGGCGAATCGAACGGTAAGTCTCTGCTTGACGCGATGCGTGACGGCGAACTCGAAGGAATGCAGGATTTCGATTCGGTTATCAGAAAGTTAATCGGACAGAAAATCGTTTCGCTCGAAGACGGTTTGACGTTCGCCACCAACCCGAACAACATGCTGCTCGCCCTCAAAGGCTTATCTTCCGGCGACGATTTCACGATGCCCGACGCGCCGCCGCCCTCTACCGTCAAACCACCGCACGCCGCATCAACCTCGATGCTCAATATGATCGAATAGTGATTAAGTGACGAGTGACAAGTGACAAGATAAAACTTGTTCCTTCTTGTCACTTGTCACTCGTCACTTATCACACTCCTATGATTATCTTTTGCCAGAGTTGCCAGACGAATTTTTCGCTTGATGACCGTCGTATTCCGGCGCAGGCTTTCACGGTGCGATGCCCGAAGTGCAATCGCGTGATGACGGTCGAACCGCCGAAGGGCATCGCGGCAGTGATGAACAGTAATGAGGTGAACACGAACAACGGTGTGGCGGTCAAGCCAACCGTTGCACCGGATAAGCTTTCGACACAGCCGGGTTCAATGTCGGAAGAAATTTCCAAAATGGAAGATGATGATTTCGATTTTCCGGCGTCGAAGCCCGCGACGAACGTGCGGCGGTTCGCGTTGGGCGATAAACCGGAAACGAGTGAGACGCCGGAAGCGACAAGCGGGGCGGGCGAAGTTTCAAACACGGATGTCCTGCAATTACTGGCGAAGCTGTTGCAAAGCGAAACCAAAAACCGCAGCCCGGCTTTAATCGAAACCCCGCCCGAAGGCGAAACGCGCGCGGCTCTGGTGTGCGCTTCCGCGACGCGCAACAATACAATCGCGGAACTTCTCGCGCGGCGCGGCTACGAAGCATTTATCGCGGAAGACGCCGCGAGTGCCGTCGCCATGATGCGCGAAGGGCGCGTTGGAACGGTGATACTCGACAATGAGTTTGACGTGGCGGCAGGCGGCACGGCGCACGTCCGGCGCATGATAAACCGTATGCAACTCACGGAGCGTCGCCGTCTGTTTCTCGTCGGCTTGGCGGCGGATGTTCGCACCATGGACGCGCACGCGGCGTTTGTCCAATCGTTCAACCTCGTCGTTAATACATCGGAACTCGACAGTCTGCCCGACGCGATGCACCGCACGCAAAACGCTTTCCGCGAACTTTATAAGGAGTTCAACAAAGCGACTATGATCGCGCGTATCGGAGCCGGATGAAGAAGCGCGAAAGACCCGAAGTGCGATTTGATTTTGTCCGGCACGGCTTGCTATCTTGCAAGTCATGCCGGACAAAGTTTTTATGATTTATGCCAAGTCGAATCGCTGTTTTTCAAGCGGGTTGACGCTTCAAATTCGCTTCCAAAGAAGGATGCAATTATGAGTGCGACAAACGCATCCGCTTCACATCACCACCATCATCACGGGGCGCACACGCACGGCACGAACAACCGTTTGAGTCTGGTGTTGTGTCTGACTGCCTTTTATATGGTCGCCGAAGCGGTCGGCGGTTGGTATTCGGGTTCGCTCGCGTTGCTTGCCGATGCCGGGCATATGCTCGCGGATGTCGCCGCCCTCGCGCTCGCGTTGTTCGCGGCGTGGTTTTCGCGGCGTCCGGCGACCGCGCAAAAGACTTTCGGTTATCACCGCATAGAAATTCTCGCGGCGTTGATTAACGGCGTCACACTCGTCGTCGTTTCCCTGCTCATCTTTCGTGAAGCTTACGAACGCTTTGTCAATCCCGCGCAAGTTGAAACCCGTGTGATGATGGTGATTGCGTTCGGCGGCTTGTGCGTCAATTTATTAAGCGCGTACTTGCTTCACGGCAGCCACGAAGAGAATCTCAATCTGCGTGGCGCGTGGCTGCATATCATCGGCGACGCGCTCGGCTCGGTCGCCGCGATTACCGCCGGAATACTGATCTATTTTTACGGCTGGTACATCGCCGACCCGATTATCAGCGTCGTCATCACGCTGCTTATCCTGTGGAGTTCGTGGCATCTGATACGCGAAGCGACGAATGTTCTGCTCGAAGGCACACCCGCGCACATCAATTTCGCGGCGGTCGAAGAAACGATTCGTGAAACCAACGGCGTGCGCGACATGCACGATTTGCACGTCTGGACAATCACATCGGGACGCGACGCTTTGAGCGTTCACGTCGTCCATACACAGACCGCGACGCAAAACGATTTGCTGAAAACACTCGGCGCGAAACTCCATGACCGCTTCGGGATTGACCACCTCACGATTCAACTCGAAACCGTCAACGCCGCGACCGGACTCACCGAACCGTGTCACGCCGGAATGCCGTGCTTTGAATCACGAAAAGCAGAGGTTAGAGGTTAGAGGTTAGAGGTTGGAGGTTGGTAAAAACCTGTTATGTATCAAATTAGAATGGGCGAACACATTCCACATCATGACCTACTGGAAGAACATATCCCGCGGCACGGCGCGTCATGGTCGAAAATCGTGACCTTCGCAAGCACATTTAATGCATACGAACAACTTCAAGGGTTCAAGCCCGCTGCCTTCGCCGCAAATCAGAAGGCTCTAAATTTCTCGGCTTGCACTCTTACCGATCTGCGTGCTGCGCTCTTCTTTGAGTATAGAAGGTACAACCATTTTGGCTACGAACCTGATGCGCCTGCTATGGTTCACCTTCATGCCTTGGTTGAAGAGATCAGACAGAGAATGCAGAATGGCGCACATCTCCGCGTCGAAACATAACAACGGCATGTACCCGACATCCACAAAGACTTTGCTGTAGCTGCGTTGCGCGCGGGCGGCTGATGCCGGGCGTTCTTCCACTAACTTCCAATATCTAACCTCCACGCTGTTATGGAAATCAACTTACTGGTCACGATTGACGCGCGTGAACAGGCGGCGTTGCAATCGGCACTCGTAACGCACGGCGCGCCGGAGTGTCTGTTGACGCTGGCACTGACCGGAGCGTGTCGCATCGTTAATGTCGAAGAGGCGAAGCGTCTGCGACGATGGCTTGCCGATATTCGCGTTGCGAATCAGAACAACGTCGCTCTGCTCAACTCGCTCGAACGCGACTTGATACGCTTCGGCGTTTGAAAGGCGGGATGTGATTGGCGCGGGGGAAGTCTGTTAATCTGGCGCAAGCTTCTTTTGTGAACAACCGAAACATGCGACGAATAACTTTGACGAAGTGATAGACCTCTTGCAAAAGTCCCGCAGGGACTGACTGACAATAGCCCAGCGATTTATCACTGGGGAAATGTTGGAAATGTCTCCAGTCCCGTAGGGACGACTGACCGGAGTTTCAAGTGTCCCTACGGGACACGGCAGGTTGTTCATCCTGTACCCAGCGATGAATCGCTGGGCTACTATCAAACGTCCCTGACGGGACGACTTTTGCAAGAGGTCTAGTGTTTATGAAAATAATTAAAACCAATTTAGCTAACGTCACGCGCGCGGGCTTCGTGTTAATCGTCGGCGCGTGGTCAATCTGCGCGCAACAAGCCGCCTCACCTGTAACAGTCGCGCCTTCACCCGTCGCGCAGACTTCAAACGCTGTGTCTGCGAACGACGGACGTGCGCCGCTAAATGCCGTCGCGTTCACAACGATGGTGACGGGAGTGGCGGACGCGCAAGTCAGACTCGCCGCGACCTTACGCGATACGAATCTCGCCGGAGCGACGGATGCGCCCGCGCGCGGGGTACGGTTCGTCATCGAAAATCAAGGACAATCGTTCATCACGTTTGTCGCAGGGCAAGTCTCGTTTTACGATGCGGCGGGCGTGCGTTGCGGGTCTGGATTGTTCACCGTCAGCGCGTTCGCGCCCGGAGAACAGGCGGAAACGGATGCGCCCGGTCTGCGTTTGACGTGCGCCCCCGCGACGTGGCGCATCGCGGTCACGCAACTCGTATCGAACGCTTCGCCCGTAACAAACGCTACGGCGAACATTGCGACAGACACCGCGCCGCAACCGGGTGCGAACACGACAATCGAAAACGCGCCCGTGATTGTATTCATCAGTCGTGACGGCAAGTTTTATGTCGCTGGCATCGAAGTCACAAAAGCCGAACTCAAGACACGCCTCGCCGCACTTTTATCCGCGAAACCGGCGGGTGAACGCACCGTCAAAATTGACGCCGACGCGGAAACGAATTACGGCTTGGTGCTGGAAGTCGCAGACGCGGCACGCATGAGCGGCGCATCGCAGATTCAGTTTGGCGAACGAGATTAAAAGTTAGTCCGATGCAGATAAGAATCATTACCAAAATAGCAAACGCTGAATACCAAACATTATGAAAGGTCAAACTAAGTGAGTCAGCAATTAACCGCCACCCCTTCATCAATCACCGAAGCCGTTTCCGATTTGGTCGCGGATACGCCGCCTTCGGGTGTGTCGTTCGTGGTCGGTACACGACGGGCGACGACTACGGCGTCTGATGAAGGTGTGCGTGCGCGGCTTCGTGAAATCGTTGGCGGTGAAAACATCATCGTTGATTCGGATCGTTTCGAGCCTTATTCGCAAGACGCGGTGAAGGAGAAGTTCGCGCCCGAAGCCGTCGTCTTTCCGGCGAACGCGGTTGAGATTTCGGAGATTATCAAGCTTGCGAACGAAGCGGGTTTTCCCGTCACGGCGCGCGGCGGCGGTGTGGGTTATACGGGCGGTGCTGTTCCGGTTGACGGCGGCATCGTCATCGGGACTGACCGGATGAATCGCATCAAGGAAATCAATTTTGACGATTTGTGTGTCGTCACCGAACCGGGCGTTAAGACTTATGATTTGCAACAGGCGGTCGAAGCCGAGGGTTTGTTTTATCCGCCCGACCCTTCGTCGTACAAAGAATCATTCATCGGCGGCAACATCGCGGAGAACGCGGGCGGGATGCGATGCGCGAAGTACGGTGTGACGAAGCATTATGTTTTGGGCTTGGAAGTCGTGTTGCCGACGGGTGAAATCATCAAGACCGGCGGACGCACGACGAAGAACGTTGTCGGGTTCGACTTGACGATGTTGATGACGGGTTCGGAAGGAATGCTCGGTATTATCACCGAAGCGACGTTGCGCTTAATTCCGCTGCCGGAAGCGACGCGCACCGTGCGCGCGACGTTTCGCACGATGCGCGCGGCGTGCGAATGCGTTCCGGCTTTGAC
>JBGTMR010000178.1:0-40458 GCA_041743485.1 Pyrinomonadaceae bacterium | reverse complement strand
TGTTTCGGGTCACTGTTGATATGCGACAACATGTCCCGAACTTATTTTGATAAATGATATGCGGAACCACGAGCAACGGTGAGGATCAGAGTCCGCGAATTGCTGTCGCACAATGACAATGACCCGAAACACAAAATGACTCTTTTGTGTTTCGGGTCATTGTCATAGCGCGACAGCCTTTCGCGGACTCTTCGTGTTGCATCACATCGAGAAAGCCCGCTCTGCTTTTGCCCGTCATACGAACAGTTCCCCTTGCGTGGAGCCGGATGCCGTCGTCGGGTTTTCTGTTTCCACCTTCTGATTGTTGATGTACTCCCGAATCAACTCGGTCGTCACGCCGTCGCCGACGTAATAACCTAACGTGAGTTCGACGTAAGCGGTATCAGAAAACCAGTGCCGGAAGTTGTAACCGCTCTGTGACCCGGATGTTGAGCGACGGCTTCTTTTCTCGGAATGTGTAAGCGACCAGACCCGCCATCAGGTTGACGAAGAAGTTCATCACACTGCGATGGCGGGAGTGTTCCACCTGCGAGATGTTTTTGAGTTGGTCAATCACGGTTTCGATAATCGCCCGCTTCCGCAATAGCAACTTGTCGAACAAGGGTAAGAATTTCTGCCGCATATTGCTTTTGATTTTCGTGACGAGTTGCAAGCCTTGTTCGCACAAACGGGCGGTGAGCGCGCCGGAGATGTAGCCTTTGTCGGCGATGAGTTTGCCGCAGAGTCCTTTGACCAAAGCCGGAACCGGTCGCCGGTCGTCGGTGTTACCGGGTGTCAGGCGCACGCCTAAGAGTTCGCCGCGCTCGTTGATAACGACATGAAGTTTGAAGCCGAAGAACCAGCCGACCGAAGTTTTGCCGCGTCCGGCAACGCCGCCAAAGACGCGGTGCGAGTGGATACGCCGGTTGTGACAGACCCGCAAACTTGTCGAATCGACAAAGGCGATGCCGCGACACTCGCCCTGCCGCGTCTGAATGTAAGCGCACAAGGGGATGAGCGCGTCACGCTGGAGTTCAACGAAGCGGTTGTAGCTTACCAAGCGCGGGAACGCCGACGAAAGATGACGCTGCACATGCTGCGTATAGAAGGTCTTGAAATCACGATAGCCCGACGCATGAAACAACACGATGATCGTCATCACTTCCGAGAGCGAAAGCGTTGCCGCGCGGCGGCGTTGACGCTCACCCGATGTCAGCATCTGCTGCTGCCAGCGCGGTTCAAACAGCAAACAGAAATCGTCTATGTCACAGAACACAGGTAAAATGTCCATCGAGAGAACTCCATGCGGCGAAAGAGATGTAGTTTAGGCAACCACATCTTACCTCTTGGAGTTCTCTTGTTCAGTTCCTTACGTCGAACTCACGTTAATTAACTTGCGAACGAAGGAACTGGATTTAGATTCGGGACGGCTATTTGTCAGAAGGCTCAAAGGGAGTCTGTCAACCGAGCAGCCAGTAGCGGGTGACGAGTTGCGCGCGATTCGTGCGTGGTTGAGAGAACGAAATGAGAGAAGTGATGTTCGTTCGCCTTATCTGTTCTTGGGTGAACGCGGACCACTGACACGTTTTGCGATTAACTATCTCCTCCATCAAGCGGGGGAGCGGGCGAAGCTAGGTTTTCGTGCGCATCCGCATATGCTGCGGCATTCGTGCGGTTACTATCTGGCAAATAAAGGTTTTGATACGAGACTGATTCAAGATTATTTAGGTCACAAGAACATCGCGCATACGGTTCGCTATACACGCACGGCGGCAGTCAGGTTTGAAGGGTTATGGCGGTAGTTATTGCTCCATTATTCTTGCTTCAGGGTATAACTACCGGTTATACTCTTGCCTGTGAAAACCGCAATCTCCGTTCCAACTCCCGTGTTCGAGCAAGCCGAAGAACTCGCGCGTCGCCTCCGCATGTCGCGTAGCGAACTCTACACGCGCGCCGTCGAAGCGTTGCTTGCCGCCGACCGCGACCGCGAGATCACCGCCCGCCTCGACGAAGTGTATGCCAAAGAGTCTTCTGACCTTGACCCAGTGCTTACACACCTTCAAGCATCTGCCTTCTCTGCAACCTCTGACGAGGCGGAGTGGTAGCCGATGCAGCGCGGTGACATCTGGTGGGCAAGTTTGCCACAGCCGCAGGGTTCGGCACCGGGCGGGCGGCGACCCGTAATCGTGTTACAGTCCGACCGTTTTACGCGTAGCCGCATCAACACGGTGATTGTCATTATCGTCACCTCAAACTTGGAATTGGCGAAAGCACCGGGTAACATCTTGCTTTCGGCAAAGGCGACGGGACTGGAGCGCGATAGCGTCGCTAACGTGTCGCAGCTCATCACGGTTGACAAAGCGGCGTTGACCGAACTGGTAGGTACGCTGTCGGCAAAAGCACTGGCGCGCGTTGAAGCCGGAGTCAAGCTGGTGTTGGGTTTTGACGATTCAGGAGCGGGCTAACGACGAATGCCAACCCGACGATCATCTCCAAGAGACGCGCATCTACCAATTGCACGTCGCACTCGACGACATTTCACCGCTCACTTAGGACACAGAAACATCGCACACACGGTTCGCTATACACGCACGGCGGCAATCAGGTTTGAAGGACTGTGGCGATAAGATACGATGTTTGCTGCGGCATCAACCTTCGTCTTCGTAAAAATTTTGTCAAACCGCAGAAATTTCTGCGCGTTGACAAAAGTAGTCAACGCGCTTCCGCGTTGTGCCGAGCCGCGAGAACTTACGACACGGTTCTGCGCGCAAAGTTCAGCCGTCGAAAAAGCACTCTCTATCGTATAATCACCGACGGGAGATGAAGCGCGATGTCACAACCCAATACCAGACTGACGGACACCGAGCGCGCACGCGAGATGGCACAAGCCCGCGCCGACTTACTTAAACGCGCCGCAACGCAAGGCATCAAACCCTTCAGTTTCGACGAATGGCTTGCCGAAGGTGAAGCGGAACAATCTCAGGAAGAAATCCGCCGCGAAGTTGACGAGTTCTTGCGCCTAGTCCGCGAAGTCCGCGACCGAACGTCGAATCGGGAACCGGATTGATGCCGGTCGCTAACACCGAACGCTGCTTGGTAGCCGATGGGATGCGGTGAGTTTGTTTACCGGGCAGCACCGCCCGCGCCCTCTGCAAGGCTTCGGTCTAAAATATGGTTGGATGTGTTGATTGATGGTGAACTCAATCTGCCATCGAAGTTACCTATATGGAAGCCACACCAAGAAGTGGATCAGCGATGGATGTAGAATGATGGTGGCAGAGAAACCTGTAAGGATGGAGACGGAAGCGTGCTTGGTGAAGAAGATTACGTCGAAGCGTGTCGGCGGTATAAAGACAAACGGACGAAGTTAGCTGAACGCCTTCGATACCATGCCCTGATCTTAGTGACGCAAGGTTACAACTATCGAGAGGTTGGGCGAATTCTCCTCGTTGATGAGCAGAGTGTCAGTCAGTGGGTGACGTGCTACCAAGCCGCTGGTCTTGAGCGGCTCAAGAACCATCCGGGGTGGGGCGGTGAACACGGGCAACGGTTCTTAAAGGTCGAACAACTTGCCGAACTTGAGCAGTGCATGGCAACGGGCGCGATGGCGGGGACGAAGGTGGGCAGCGGGTGGAGTGCGAAGGCAATCAGGAAACTAATTCGTGACGAATATGCTGTCAGTTATAGCAAGAGCGGGGTGCGAAAGCTGCTGTGTGAGATGGGCTGGAGCTATCAGCGGGGACGTAAGCTCTACCTTCGCCGCACGCCAGAAGAACAAGCCCGCTTTGTGTTGGAGACGGAAGAAGTCTTAGCGAAATACGCAGAAAGTGGTGCGGAGGTGGTGCCGTTGGCGGGCGACCAAAGCAAGGTGTACTTAGAAGCGACGCTTGCCCGGAGGTGGAATTCGGTGGGCGAACAACCCTTAGTCGCCGATGGCGCACGCAGCAAACAAGCCGAAAACATTTACGGTGCGATTCATTTAGGAACGGGCGCAGAGACTGCGACATTCTGCATTGACTGGCAAGATAGTGATGCGACCATCGGGTGGTTGGAGATGATGTTGGAGGAACACCCGGAGGGACAGATTCTGCTGTGGATAGACGGGGCATCGCATCATACGAGCGATGAAGTCGAAGAATGGTTAGAAGCCCATCGGCGCATAACAGTTATTCACTTTCCAGCCTATACGCCGGAGGAGAATCCGAAGGAGGCGACGTGGAAGTGGATGAAGGAAGAAGTCTCGCATCATCACTGGCATGAGACGATGGACGACTTACGCCAAGCAATCAACGACTACTATCAAACAACGAAGCAGCACACGGTCAACTTTCTTGAGAAGTTCGGGTATGGCTGGAGTAACGGAAGGCTCTATGCGCTATCCGGGTAAGAATCCACTTCTTGGTGTGCGCGGCATATAGTTTGAGTGTGATCGAACTCCCGATGCGCGACGATGGGCAGGAGGGCGACCGTGTGGCGGGTGACCGCACCTTCACCGCTCGTTTCACCACGGGTCAGCAGATAACCGGTCAACTGCCGCTCTACGACCACAGTTTAGCGTGGGAGTCGTTTTCGGTAACTATGCGCGACGCTGCCGGCACACGACTCTCATCGATCACCGGAACTACCACTGCCTACCTCGGTGTGGTTGATCGTATTCACGCCGTCACACCGCGCCGCGTCGCACCCGACATCTTCGCCACCCCTCACGCCGCCAACGTCATCCTCAGCGAAGCGGTATTTGTCCCACCGAGTTTCGACCACGATTACGGCTTCGCGGCTGTTCGCCGCTTCCTCGATGTGTATCCGCGCCATTTCGACTTGTACACCACGTTCTCCGGTGGACTGGCTCCGGGTGCCGGCGACGCATATGGCTGTAGGGCATCCTACTACGGACGTGATGTCGGCATCGCACAACTAAACCATCATCTGGCGGGTGATCTGGCGATCCGACTCTTGGCTTATCGGTGGGGCGTGCATCTCTCGCGTCCCGACCTCAACCTCACCTATCCTGGCACTGGGTTATGGTCGGCATCCGACGTTATAGGGCGAAGGACATCAGGTAAGTTTCTCAAAGCGAACGGAGACAGCACGTACACGGTGAGTTCCGCGCCGCCCGCCGTTGCCGCATCGAATCGGTTCGGCGATTTGGAGTTGTTCTTGATGGGGTTGCTGCCCGCAGCAGAGGTAAAACCTCACCGCTTCATTCGTGACCCGGCGCGTACCGGCAGTCTGCGATACGGCGAGCGCGTGCGCGAAGACGAAACGATGGAAGTTACCGCTGAACAAATACGAGCGGTGTATGAAGAGTTCTTACCGACGTACGAACCGACGAAGAACTTCCGTGCGGCGTTTCTCGTCGCGACAACCGAACCGGCGTCGGTGGCGGAGATGAGTTACGTCAATCAAATGGCGAAGTATTACGGCTCAGGTTCGCAAGGCGCAGGCGCGGTCACCGGCATGGGATACGGCACGCAACATGACGCCCCGAGTTTTGCGGCGGCGACGGGCAATCGTGCGACGCTCACAACGCGCTTGCCGGTGTTGCAACAACCGAAGCAACGCCGCTTCACGAATCGCGGAGGTCGATTATGAACGGACGAATGTCTCAGGCAAGGACGGAGGTCGTCTTTACCGCGCGTCCTTCCTTACGCCGGGCGCACCTGTCGCTTGCCTTGTCTGGCAGCCTACTCGTCATCGTCTTTGCCATCTACTACGGCGTCTTGTTTGCCGGATCGCTTTACTACCCGCCCGAACGAATTAGCTATGACTGGACGACAGTTCACTTCTTCGCCTTCGCGGTCTGCCTCTTCCCCGGGTTAATGACCGGGGCTGCCGCTTACACCTGGGTGCTGCTCACCAGCGAACGCTACATCGTGACAAGCGAATACATTGAGTTGCGGCGCGGACTAGTCAACCGCCACACGCGATTAATTCCGTTTTCAGCGATCAGGGATGTTTCGACCGGAGCGTCATTTGACCAGCGATTGGTGAGCCTGGGTAGCGTAGCGGTGGTTGCCACTAACGGCGACCGCATCGCGCTCCAAGATGTGACCGACTACGAAGCGAAGCGCGAAGCGATCTGGCGGTTGGTGCGTAAGTAAGACTCGTCCGCGAGTGCACATCGACCATTTATATCACGCTCTCAAACGCGACCTCTGCGCCGTAGAGCGGACAGATCACCTGCGCGTCACACCACGCGCACGCCTCACACGCTTGCGCCGCAAAGTTTTCATCACTGACCTGTCGAAACACTTCGCGCAAGTGCCTTTTGTTCGTTGTGATTTCGTCTTCGCTGTAAGCGACCTCGACCCGTGCCATGGACAATACGTTGAGGTAAGTGATGGTGCAGAATTCGTATTCCGGATAGGTGACCCGGGCGAGCAAATAGTAGAGGAATGTCGGCAAGTCCGATTGTAAAGATTCTATCGTTGGCACTTTGCCTGATGAATTTGTTTTGTAATCGGTGATTGCGAGCGTGCCATCGCCTCGAATGCTGACCCGGTCGGCTTTGCAACTGAGTCGTACACGCAAACCTGAAGTGTCGAACACTCGCGCCATGAATACCTCGCATCCGAGTGTTTCGTCCGGTGCTTCCATATACGCTTTCAAATAGTGCTTCAAAGCGTCGCACGCCGACGCGAAATAAGTTTCTGATTCTCGCCGGTCGGCGTAAGGATTCTGCCAATGTCGCGCCAGCAACGCCTCGACATCGATCCCGACGAGGGGCGTTACATCCCGTCCGCTATCCCGACTATGCAGATGTTCAAGCGCGGAGTGCAGACTGCGCCCAAAAGCGAGTGCCGGCGATGTCTCAAACCGAACCGCCCGTTTCACATGCTTAATCTCGTACAGTTTAGGACAGACGAGATAATCCTTAAGCTTAGTCGGAGAGAGAGACACCAGCGAAGTTGTTCGGGTCATCATCGCACCTCCTAACTACCTTTGACATAATCTTAAACAAGCTATTGCTCTAAGTGTTCATTCTACGTATGACACAACATTGCAACTAAGAAACACAATGCGCGATCATCTTATATCAAGCAGTCGATTTTGACTAACCATAATTCCACTATTTCAGTAAATTAAATTATCAACATACTGAAATGCTACTCAACAAATAAGAGCGGTCAGGGAAGTATTATCCCTGACCGCTCTTTACTAACGGTTATACTTGGAGTCGAGTCGGTAATTACGCAGGTTGCTGCACGACGGCAAGATTTTTTAATTCTTGAACCTTGGCGAGGAACGGCTCGAAGCGATCCGGCTGGTTCCAGTGTGTACTGCCTTCTGCGCGCAGCTTTACCACCGTTCGGTCGACCGCTGCCGACCATACCGCGCTCTGTTCGGGAGATGCGAGCAAATCGGAAGCATCCATATGTCCGACCTCAATCTCAATAGCTTCTTGCAACCGCTCTGCCAGCTTTTCAGCTTCAGGCATTTCACGCAAAGCTTTAAGCAGTTCTGCACTCATGTTGCGGAACACCCAGTTCGCAGCTTGCCAGTCTTGCCCGTATGCACCTTCGAGAATGTAAGTCATAATTACTCTCCTTGCTTATTCGCGCACATAAACGATTGTGCGTCCCCGTTTCTCCGCTCGGTTCAAACTTCCGATTGCCGTTCGCAATGTCGCAGCGTCAGTCCCGTTAAGTCGTCCGAAGTCGAGGATCACGTTACCTTTTAGGAAATGACTTTTAAGCGATGCTATAACCTGATTCAAGCGGAAAGCAGGTTTGCCGCTGCTGCCAACTGACGGCGGCGAGATAACGTCCCACTCCGTGCCGTTCTGGTCGAGGAACTCCAAATCACCGGCTCGGTAGCGTTGCAACTGCAATCCATGCGTCTCTTCGGCGGCAAGTCCGGCTTCGCCTTCGTGCGGAATCAGTCCCCGCACCGGATCATTGCCGAGTTCTTGAATGCGCTGCTTTTGCGCGTCGGTGTACGGGCGTCCCTTGTAATCTATATCCGGCACATCCACGCCCGCTCTCCCTCTACTGACCGCCGGATCACTAACCCCCTGATTTTACCGCTTTCCCGACCGCTTTGTCTTTCTATTTCACGCGTCGTAGCTTCACCCCCGAAGAGAATCACGCGGTTTGAGTATCTTCCGCCGGGTACGCCCAAACTTGACGAGCGACCTCAAACAATTCTTTGCCTCGATCAAGAATCGCCGCTTCATCCCACCTGTCCACATTCTGGAAATAAGTGTTAAGCCGCAGCCGCGACTGCCCGACGATTTCCGGTCGCTTGACGCTGTAGGCACCGTTACTGACCGATGAGTTGAGGCTATGCGTGAGCAGCGTCAGATTGCCGAACGTCTGAAGCATTTGATCTCGCAACTGCGCCCGCTCGCCTGCCACCTCGGTAGCCTTGATGACGAACTCGCCGTCACCGAGAAAGTCGCCTTCGGTTTGCACATCGTGACTCCAATTCTCTTCCCACGATTGCGGCATAACGTGTTCGACCGTAAGCGGTCCGGTGATCGTCACGTTCTCGTTGTATGAACTGTGCAGTCGGTCTTCAATCGCGCGCAGGAGCGTCGCTACCTTGCTCGCTTTGAGCGTTTCGTAAACGGGAGTGCTCAACCATGCTTTACGAAACTCGGTGTCATCCGGGAAATTTACTGCTTCACCCTTGAAGCCGAGCAGCATCCGGCGCAAGTTTTCGCGAGAAACGCCGGTTTGTTGCAGTCCGCGCACAAGCGACAGAAATATGTTGTTGTAATTCTTCGTCGTTTTGCCGCACACGGCGCGACGTACAACATAAGACTCGAGGTCACTCGCTATCCCGTCAAATTCAGCCGGCGGTAAATCAGTATCCGCCAGCAAAAACAGCGCGAGCGGGTAAATTGTTCGCACATCCAACCGCTGCAAACGTTCGATGAATTTACCGAACCTTGTTGTGGTATCGGGCACGATGACTTTTCGAAACGCCCCGGCGTAGCGTGTGAGGTCGATCAATTCTTCTTCAACGCTTTCGTACGGTGGTTTCGCTTCCGGTGCCTCCGCTTCGATCCATTCACGGTACTCCCGAAACATACGTCCGAGGTTTACGTCCGTGCCTCTTTTAAGCGCGAGGAAATGTTGCATAAAGACATCGATGCGTGGACGAACCAGTCTTCCCTGCCGCTCGTCAACCCGCCAGAAATCGTCCTCAAAGCCTTGCCAGTAACGCAGATATAAAGCGTCCGAGTTTTCACGCCGACGTTCGGCGCGACGAAAGATGTTGTTACGCAGCAGGTCCGACGGTAGCAAAGGTTCGCCGCGCGCATTCAATGTCTCGAAAATCAATTGTGGATCGTCTTTACCTTCCAACTCGATAGAGACGACCTGCAAATCGGAACGCAGAGCTTGATAGAGCGTCTCGACGCGCTTGTTCACGGTAGTAGTTTCGTTCCCGTCAGAACCTGGCTCAGAAGTAAAGTAGTCTTCCAACTTTCGGGCGAAGTAGATATACCCTTCGACCATGCGCGGGCGTTCTTGGAGTCTGCGCCGCACGTAAACCGGCGGATACTTCGCCTCAAGCGCGACGACCGAGCCGCTGGTCATCACGTCTCTAAATTGCTCTTGGTCGGATCTGGTCGGGAAGACCTTGAATTGCTCAACCTCTGGGTTTTCCATCAGCCCGGTATTGCGAACGTAGCGTTCGACTTCATCGGCGTAGGTCGCCGCCCCAGTCTGGCGGGCGATGTCGCGAAACGCAGCGAGAAAAATCTGAAACGTCGTCAGCCGTTGCTGTCCATCGATAATTGTGTGAGCGGTGACTTGATTGCCGAAGGTCTTCATTTGATCCAAGACCATCGCGCCGAGGAAGTGCGGCGAAAGGTCGCTCGCATCCGACGCTTCTCGTCGCGCGGCACGCTCGGTAATATCTTCCCACAATGGCTCCCATTGATTCTCGCGCGTCCACACGTACTGTCGTTGAAAAAGTGGTACGACGTAACGGTGTTTACCGTCAAATAAATCGCAAATTGATCGAGGTATGGATTTCATCTGTTTTTGCTTGGACAGGCGGTGTAATTATCAAAATCGGATCAGATAATTGCGATTGTTGATGAGTAATCGCTAAGGTGGAAGGGATGTGTGCCGCCGTAGAGTCTTTCTATGTGCGTGATGCAAGCCAGCCACTAAGCAATTCTTCGATTAACTCGCTGTACTCGCGTTCTTGTCCGAGATCCTCGCCCTCATCCATAAGAGCTCGACGCACCGACCTGTACGTTGCCTTTCTGATGTAAGCGGTTGTCGGCTGAAAGTCGGGGTCGCTACGCTTGCCTGAAGGTCTTCCGGGTCCGCGGCGTGGTAGCTCCCCTGTTGGTTGCTCAGGAGGTTTCTCCTGCGTTTCGCTCCCCTTCACCGGTGTCATCTCACGCCCCGCCCCGCGTTTCGGAGTTGCTTCCTCACCGCGAATTGATGCTTTGCCCTTATTCTTCGCCGCGGCAAGCGCGTCACTGAACTTACTCCTGCTCATCGCAAGATTTCCTTTCCGATTTGCTCGTAGTCTGCCCACGCCTCATTCGCTCGTGGGTCAGTTGATTTGCTTACGGGGAGTCCGGCGAGTGCGGCCTTTTGGAAAGCGATGAACCGGCGCACCTCGCCGCGAAACACGGGCAGATTACGCTCCTTGAGCAACGACCGCGCTTCGTCGCCGTCCCGGCTCGGGCGCGGCGGTATGATCGTCAGCAGAATTTTGTATCGCTCGGCTCCGATTCCCTTGAGCGCGTCCACCGTCAACAGCAGCGCGTTGAGCGACAAGATGTCAGGTGTGGTCGGAATGACGAGTAGGTCGCACCCTTCAACAAGAGCTTTAAGGTCGGCGGCGTCCGGGTGGGCTTCGGTATCAATCACGATGTGATCGAACTGCCGGGCGAAGCGCGCCGCCGCCCGTTCGTCAACAACCTTAAACGGCAGGTCGCCGCGCTCCGCCCAAGACATCGCGCTGCGATTGGCGTCGCCATCGATTAAGAGCGTCGGAGATTTGTTTTGCAGGTAACTGGCGAGATGAATGGAAGTGGTGGTTTTGCCGACCCCACCTTTGAACGATGCCACAGTCACTATCATGGTTCGGCATCATAGCAGGGTTTTAGCGTGCGAAATTTTTAGGGTTTTGGCAATTCATCAATTCAGCGTTCGTCGTTCGTACACTCGCAATGCGACATTAAATATAAACTTAAACCGCACTATCACCGTCGTAACGGCGGCAGTAACATTATGTCGTTGCCGTCGTCACGTGTCTTTTGCATGCAAAAGGGTACTCAGCCGTTATCATCCCTACCGGCAGCATCTGCACAGATGCCGGCAGGGAACAGGTCTTTCCAGTGAATGCACACCATGCGCGACTTTTCGCCGTCGACGCTGACTTTGCGTGTGTGGTGATTCAACTCAGGGTTGTGAAGCACATGCTCGGCGGCGAACTTGTTCAAGATCGCGGTTGTGTTCCACTTTCGTCGACCGAAAACGTCGTGAACAGTGCTGGGAAGGAAGCCGACGAACAGATTTCTCCTCAAAGCTCCGAAGACTTGAGCTTGTTTATCAAACGCCTCGTGTGAGGTGGAATCATAGAAGTTGCGCTTGTTTGTGATGTAGAAATCGGCGAGCACTTGCAGTGCCAGCTGCACGTGACTTTGTGCGCGTTGTTGATCTTCTAAATGTTGCATCAACCAACGACTGATCTCCTCGGGAGCGAAGTTAATTCCGAACAGTGGACGCACAATCTCGGCGGCAAGCTGGATCGCGGCGATATACTCACTGATTCTTCCGACGATGTCTGAAGATGCCCGGGCGGCAAGCGTCTGGCGGATCATCATGTAGCGTTGCCGCCAACTCGTCCAGTGGCTTTCAGTCCATCCATTGAGGTGACGAATAAAAGTTTCTCCGGCAACCCCATGACACTCGGCGACGCCGCGCTCGAGATTGTCAACAAAAGCCTTCATGCCGGACGGGAACGGTCGCACCTCAATGCCGCCGACCGGAAGCAGTCGGGCACGCGCGCCCTCGTGCGTACTCGCTTCGTGAAGTGGATGTTCAGCGGTGCTGATCCCTACAGTGTGCCAGTTCGTCGTTTCGCGAATGCCGCCTGCCTTAGCACCACGCGCTTTCCCCTTGCCGTTCGCGATCATGTAGATAACCGACTTTTTCAAATCGTCGGACACATGTTGAGCATCGTCGAGAAAAACTGGAAGCTCCGAGCATAGTCCCGCGATCTGCTCGATAGCGACCTTAGTTGCTTCCCATTGCAAAATGATTGATTCGGGTTCCTTCGGTCGCCCCCAGACGCTCGCTTCGAGTTTCGCAGAGATTGACTTGCCCGATCCGGTGGTGCCGTTGATGTCTAAGATGAAATTTGGGATTTGAAGTTTTGATTGTAAGGGCGGCACGAACGCGGCGCAGATCGCCACCTGCGGAATTATCATCGTGTCTGGTCTTAGCATATTCACTAGTCCAACCCATTCCTGAATTGTTCCCCGTCGCGCGGCGAAGGCACGGTAGAGTGCCATGTCGCCCGCCCCGGTCGGTGTGAACTCGACGTCCGAGGTTAAACCCGGCAGGAAGAACGCGCCTCCGTTACGACCGCGCCCAAAGCGATTAGTGATGTACTTGCGTGGAATCACCGGCAGGAAGTGGTGTTCATAGGCGGCAAGGAAAGAAACGATGCGACGCGCGTTGTTTGATGTCACAGGCGCGCCGGAGCCGCCGAGCGCGGCAACGAGTCCACGCGCTTCGACCATTTGCGAGCGCAGAATCGTCGTGCGTTTCGTGGCGTCACCGTAGCTGTATTCAATAGCGATCGAGATTTGTGCGGTGTCGAGGTTTTCGTGAATCTCGACGATCCGGATCGGCGCGCTGCATATCTGCTCAGGTCGTGATGCCCGTGCATCCCACTCGTTTCGAGAAGGGTGATACCAGAGCGAGCCGTCGAGATGCGCCTCGTAGCCGGGAGGTAATGGTTCAGCTTCGCCTGTTTCCGGCATCGCCGACCGCTCGTGCGTGCCGTCATTGACAGAGTTATATTCACCTTTATGATAAGCAGTTTTAATCTTTTTACTCGCTTGAAGGGTGATCGCAGCCTTGATCGTATGGGTCAGATACGTCTCGCCATGACCCGGGTCGGCAACCTTGCTGCCGCATCCTTGAGGGTAGGCGCGAAAGATTTGGGCGATCTCTGTTTCGCTGAAATTAAGTCCGGTGAGCGTGCTGGCGATCATAAAATCGCGGCTTGACCGGTCGTCTTCTTTCCCGGCGTTCGATCCGGTTTTAACTTTCCATAGACCCGTGATGATCGCCTTAATTACGTTCGCGCGGACACCGCGCTTCTTCAGCTTCTCGAGTGTCCAAGCGGCTTGAAACGCGGCGACCGATAATGCTGGAGCACAAGTAACTGTAGGGGTGGAAATATCGGACGCTGAATTAATGATTTGCTGGTTATCTAAATTACCGGACTTTTGAAATGCTAACTTGACCTCTTCCAGATCGTAGCGAATCCAGCTCGATTCTTCCTCAATGATATGACATAGCACCGGCGTTTCTTCTTTAATGTTGAGCGTGCCTGGCAATCGCATACGACGGGAAATGTCGGTGGTCGCGTCCGAACCGAGGATCGTGCGTAGGGAGCGAATCATCTCCTCCCACTGAAGTAGCATGTTGCCGGTGACAATTGAGTTAAAAGCGTAATAGATGTGTCGACCGTAACCGGAGTTAATGACGAGCGATGGGCGCAATGGCAAGGCATTGATCCGCTTGAAAACGTCGATTGCTCCGCCCGGGCGGCTGCGGAAGTCGATGTCCGCCCAGATGCAGGTGACCTCGATCACATCATTGTTCTTGCCGCCCTTGTAGCCCGTATCAGATTTAGCGAAGCGCGGGGCGACACCGACCGTGATACTTTGTCGACCATCGCGCGCAAGGATTTCCGCCGCGATGCGTTCGCGGTTAAGCGGAAGCGTGAAGAAGTCGCGCGGACCGTCGGGCTTCGGCTTCTTACCCGACTTGAGGTAGAAGAATTCAACATAGCGTCCGTCGGGTACGCCCTCGAATATGAAATCAAGGAAGCGGAATACGTCCGGGTGAAGGGAAGGATGATCTCCTGATGGTGAGGAGTTCGGCGCGGCGGTTGAAACGGACGCAGCTCCGTCTTGCCCGCCGGTGACAGGTCGTGCTACATTTTCTTTGTTCATGAAGTTATTTCGCTAACGCGAATTTGGATCGGCTGCGGGTGACATCCGCAGCCGTTTCGCTTTTTAGCCCTCCTATTAAATTTAACTTGGGACTCGGGCGGCAACCGGCATTTGTGATTGCCCCAAATTCAACATCTGCGCCATTAAAGACGCGAGTTGCTCGTCCTTTAGGGCGTTCACAGATTCGAGTTTTGCACTCCTTTCGCGCTCGTGCACTAAGTCTTGTCGTAGCGATTTCATCTCAACTGTTAACATTTGTATTTGATTGCCAAAAGTGAGCATCGCGGTATCGGACAACTTACCGGAAGCTTCATCTCGTTCGATCTCGCGACGCTCGGACTTTCTCTTTTTGTTAAGGTCGGCAAAGGGCCGAGTGGCACTCTGCTTTTTGTCGTCGCCGTAATACTCCTGTCGCAATGTCTGCTCCGAATCGCCAAGTGCCTCGGCAATCGCCGCCCACGAAAGTCCTAGATCTTTGAACATCCAATCGCAGCAAATACCACGCAAAAAGTGAGGGTTAAATGTTACATTCTCAGAGCAAAAATCATCGAAATTCAAGAAGGTATAAGCTATTCGTTTGAAAACTTCACCGAAATAAGTTTCATCGTAATCGGCAAACCGGCGTATCATATTATGCCTCCCTCGACATATGAAAAATGCACTACCCGCATTTCGTTGAAGAGAGATAGAACCGATCTTATTCAAATATGGCAAAACAATGTTGTTATATTTATGAAGTACGTCAAGAAGAATTTTTAACTCAGGAATTTCCGTGCAGTCTGCGGGTACGAGGATCGTTTCGATTGATCGTTTGTTCTTGATTTCATTTGCGGTCCAAGTGAAAGCAATAGACCCATGCGGGTAACCTTTGGGGTTAAATGTTATGTGTTTTCCGATGTAGCAATTACGAATACACTGTTGTCGATACCCTAGAAAAGTCAGAGTAACTAAAACCGGAAGAAACAATACTAGGTCGAGATCCTCAGAGTTGTTTTTGTACGACCCTGTTTTAAGGATGTGATTGAATTCATCTTTCAATCTGCGTATTTCCCCAAACAGCCAAGGACGTGACATAACCTCCTTTTTTTTCGCTTTCCGCGCCCTCTTAACTGTTTTGTCCAGTCTAAGTCGGTAAGCCGTGTTAAAAGGTTGTTGAAGGTTAAATATATTATTAAACTGAGCGATAGATTTAATCGCCGACACGAAGTGAGAGAAGCTTACTGAGTCAAAGCCCGCGCGTTTGCGGTCGCTATCAGTTGATTGTGTGACATGACGGTACTGGTCAGTGAAAGGGTTGGAAAGACTATGTACCTCCTTGCCTGCGTCAATGTGTGTGATGGGGTAAAGGCGTAATAAATCTTCGACTCCGATGTCACCCTCGTATGTGATAAATGCCATACCGCGTAGTAATTGTGTTGTATACGAACTTATAGTTTTTGCGCTTAAAGGTGCGAGGCGTTCCTCTGTAATGCCGAACTTCGCGGCTTCGGAACGCAAGTGCGGGTAAGCTCCAAATCCGAGCGGAGCGCGCTTAAGGAACATCTCAAGTTGCAATCTCATTTTAGGCGGCAGGTCTTCAATCATTAATGACCGCTTGCCCTCCGGTAAAGCAAGTCCCATTTTGCCACGCACCCTGCTAAAACAGTTGAACAATGCAGTTCTGTGCTGGTGCTTGGCTGTATTGTTTATACAACTTTTTATGGCATCGTAATGCTTTACAAGTAGTTCCTCGGCGGATTTAGGGTCAAACTCTTCTATTGTGGTTACAAATATTCGCCAGAGTTCATTTGCGATCTCAGTCAGCGGCAATGCAGCGCGAGAGGCTGATTTATCACCTACCGCTACCTTTCCACGACCTCTAATTCGACCGAGAGCAAGCCACACCCCTTCCCACTGTTTCCCCCCATTCAGCGGTGGGGCAGTACCGTCCTCTGTGTCATTTGCAGACGACGCACCCAACAGTCTGATCACTCGATTTAGCACTGAAATTTGTGAAGTGCGAGTGGAGACATTCGAATAATGACTGTTAACGAATCCCACCAAAGCGGGCTGAATTCTGCCATCAACATTGATAACGTCGACCACAAGCAAATCGGTTATTTCTTTTCTTCTCCTGAAGTGCATGAAACGGCGTAGAAGTTTATTAACTTTTGCCAGTGCTGCCTTAATTTGGGAAGACTTTGATGATTGCTCGACCGCGGCTAAAAAATTGTCGGAAGCTTTCATATTTAACTTTCCTCATTAAATTTCGCTAAGAAGTGTGTCTGTTGTTTAGACTTCACACTCACCCCTACTTTCAAGATAAGTGGCTCTTGTTCTACCTTTAAGCAATGTTGCATGTATAAAATTTAATTGCAGCAACGGCACTTATAACATATATTGAAATTTTAGTCATCTGAAAATCTATAACCCTGAAAACTTGAATTTTTGGCTTGGAAAAACGGTCAATAACTGGGAGTTGAGCCGGGTCTTGGGGACTCAACGGGGGAGAGAAGAAGTATCATTCACCTACTTAAAAATGATTTGTTCTCTCGCTTTTAAATCTACGTCCCCTTGTCCCCGCTTTCAATTTTCAATCGTTATTACACAAGCTTTACTTGCCTCTCTCGTCTTGGAAAACGGTTTTGTTGATTCCATCCATAAAAATCTGCGCGGTGTGTGCATAATTAGTTAATTGTTGCAAACACACATAGTTGTTGTAATCGCAGAAGGAAGTTTCCAAAAGAGGTGGATGCTACAAGAATACATATCTTGCTCACACATACTTTGTAACTTATTGATAAGAAGCAGTTTAATAAATAGAAATTTGGAAAATTTATTGACCATTCGACCTTCTGCACACAATATTTACTGTTTTCTTTGGAATTACCCATAAATAATCAAGTGACAGGCGAAATTACATACAGCGGTTGTACGGGCGGGGACGGGGACTTTTACCAAAACAACTCCTAGTCAAAAACAAATTTCAAATCAAACTTAACAAGCTGGATTGCTGTGGGTAATAACTTTTTCAAAACATCCAGACGCTCCCAAGAGTATCTGTATGCAGCTCTTCAATTATTGTTACCTGTTTTTTCAGCGAAGAAAACGACTTTATTATTTGACTTAATTCGTGTTTGGAACTCCATAAAGCGATAAATTACTCTCAAAAAGGGCAAGGGGACGCGAATTATTTATAATAATTCGCGTCCCCTTGATTTTCAACAAAAGAGATTCAGTAGTGGTTATGTTTGGAATCAGATCATTCCAAGATTATTCGCTCATCTATTTGCTCATTTTCGTCACCCGTTATACCAAGTCTCCCCAAACTTTTGATTTTTTTTCGTAGAGCCGACAGTCTTCGCTTTAAGTTGTCTGCGCCATCTCTACTTTGTTTTTTATTGAGACCTAAATGCCTTCCTGTAAGCGTTAAGGCAACATCTTCACTCTCTCTGTTTTCGAGAACGAGCGTGTATGTCCATTCGTCTATATTCCCGAGGTGTTCTTGAACCTCCCGCCTCCATTTATCGTCGACATTCTTGCGTTTACCACGACTATTTATAACAAAATGAGCGATCTCGACTTGTCGGTCGTAAAAGCGAAGTAATTCGATGTCTGCTTTACTAACTCTCGGTAACTTTCCGGGCTTCCGCGGTGCCCACAGGTGCTTCGTTTCCTTCTCATAAGCTTCTAAATATGAGAGCCAAATATTTCTAAGTCCTGATTTGCTCTCGAAGTTAATTGCTCCGCTTCGCTCTAACTCGTCAAGGGTTGCAATGACAGCTTGCAAAATAAGTTGGTCAATAAACGTGCGAATCGCGTCCGGCAGTTTATGGTCAAAGTTGCGCGCTGCAATATCGACAGATTTTTGAACTTGTTCATTGGGATTGGCGATCTTAGCGTCATACACAATGCGCTCCGCCACCATCTTCAAATTGCCCCGTGGAGATTGAAAAGTGTAGGGAAGTTGAACCACTGCATGCTTCACAAACTCGGAGAAAATCTTCTCGAGCGTTCGCCGCAGTTTGCTTTCGTCGTAGGTGATGGAACCATAAGCAAAGTCATCTCCGGCAACTACTTGTCGTCCATCATTCGTGTCAACTCGCACCGTGTCGAGCCAATCTTGCATTTCTCTTTCAGGTTGCAGCTTTTGTCTGGTGGCTTTGACATGCTCCTTTCTAGCGGCGCGCTTTCGGTTTGCCTTGGTGTCGTTAAATTGTTTTTTGGCGGGCATATATTAATTCAGTACGCAAATTTTCACATCTACCTTCGAGAACAGAAAGCCCGCCTTTTAATTTGCGACTTACATGTCAGTGATATGAACACGGGATCCAAACAAAGAGTGCAGCTTCCGTACAACATCACATGCTACTGACTTGAACGGTACTTTCATCGATAACCATTTTTCCTCGCCGGATGGGCAACGAAATACGCCCATCAGCATCCGGTTCAACTGGAAACCAGTTAACTCTAAATCCTGCCCTTCCTGCGGCGTCAACCGCACATTAACTAACGTGTCAGGTGCCACTGTTCCGAGTATTGCCCGCAACGCGGCTTCGTCCTCCGGCGTAATGTAGACCTGATCGCAATATGCTGAAAACCGTCCTGTCGGCACTTCAACGTCGAGCAGACGTACTGATTCTGCTTCTCCAGTAAAATACAAATTCGACGTCCTCCCACCACCGAAAACTTCCAATGCTTGCCGCGCTTGTTCCGGGGTGGACTGTGATGTTATCGGTTGCGGAGCAAACGTCGAATATCCGGTTTCGCAAACCCGCGCAAAGTGGTGGATGTGCCGCACATCCTCGGCGGATATAGCATCTACCGGCACCGTGAACAGCACTCCTGTCTTGCTCTGAATCATGACGAGTGACTCAAGCAATTTAATTACACGCGAATTCGTTTGGTCACACGTGTTAGGAGGTACTCGGTAATCAACTGACACACTCGTATTTAGATTCTCAAGCGACAGTTCACCGCCTCTTGCGAGCGCGTTCGTGAAACGCACAAGGTCAAGCACCGGTTTGACGTTCGCCCCGGCAAACTCAAGCTGGCAGCCGAAAGTGCTGCGACGGTTGGCGTGATCGAACTTAATCGTCCATGTCCACGGTACGTCCTGACTGGCATTGTCGAATGTGATTTCGTCAGTTCCGACCTGCGTCGACTCAAGCCGGACGTAGTCGAGCGACGCCCGCGTGCCATCAGAAGTTGTAATCGCTATTCGCATCGGCAGTACATACTCGCCGCGCAGAGAATGTAAATGCACTTCGAACTCTTCATTTGGATCAACGAACGGGCGCATGAACTCGGGCAAGATAAACTCAGCACACTGTGATCGCCGAAACTTGACCGAAACACCGGTTTCGACATGGCGCGTAAGCTGCTCGTGCGCCAACCGCCCGTGTTTGGTCATCGGGTCAAAGCGGAGATTACCAATAAACGCATGTGGGTAACGCTCGAGAATATCCGGCGACTTTGGCTCGAAGAACAATGCGCCCTCTGTGTTGGCGACAACATTCACATACTCGCTTTTCGCATTCAGCTTACGGTGTGCGATGTGTAAGTGTTCGAAGCCGCTTTGTTCGGGCATGAATTCTTCAATTAGCTGCCAGAGTTTATCGCCGTCTATGAATTTTGTGACTGTGTCTAGCTTCGCGTTGCATAGCACACCCATGATCGCGTTGGTCGCCTCTTTCATAATCTCACCTGACGAAACTACAAAGCACCGATGCACGGGACGCTCTTCAATCGTAATGATGTCAGGGTATGACGAGCCAAAGCACTGCTCAATCTGAAATCGCACCTCCGCAGCACTCGACCGTCCGGTCGCTCGACCATTAATCTTACCGGCTTTTACTACAACACCGTAGTTGATTCGCTCGCCAAGATCGCCCGGCTTCCACATCACGATGTCCTTGCCAACCTCGAGTGGTCCGCCGTGATAGTGTCGCACGTCGCGGAAACCCATCGCCCTAAAAAGTGGCATCAGCACGCGCGTGCGTAGCTCTGCTTCCTTCATTTCCGTTATCTCTTTGTGTGTAAAACTCATTCGTAATTTTCGGTATCAATCCAGCCGGATGCTCAAAGCGTAGGCGAGGGCGTTAGCTTCATCGCTGCAATTCGCTGCTCATACTTTCGACGCGCTTCTTCTACGTCACGCTCGGTGTAATCGTAGATGACGTTGGAGCTAAGTTTGAAATGTGCCCTCTTCAAATCCTTGCCCCACAATGCGCCAATATATTTCTTCTCCATCTCGGTCATCGGTTGATAATAGATGTCGATTGGTATTGCACACAGGATCGTATAAGCGACAAATTCTACCGCGTAGTCTATCAAGTGTTCAGTTTCACGCTCCATCACTTCGATTAGCGGATATTGAATGCCACTTACGTCTGCTGTCGGCGTTCTGATCTGATCCGTATCTCTGTTCCACGAAAAGCCGATGCCGACATACGATTTGTAGTGAGAGATCGTATCGCGAATAGCGATCAACGGCTTGAGCCACGGATCTCGAACTTGCTGTATCAACTCGATTAGCTGATCGATGCGACCCTCGGAGAGTTTCAGCTTTCTGTTTTTCTTTAATTGCTGAAGATGCACGATCACCTTCTTGCCGCCATCACCATAGGTCGAGATGTCTGCTTGCTTGCTCCCGAGTACCGGAACGAAAAGCTTGACCATCATGTCCAATGTCGACTTGAGTTGAAAGAAGAATGCCTCAAGCTCGAAGATCATGCCCTTCTCGCTAACGACTACCCCTTGTCTGAGCAAATCTATTCGTTTAGCGTCAGCTTCTATCTCTTTTGTCCTTACATCTTGTAACCGTCGGAAATTGGCACAGTGATAACGTAGGGCACTGAGCTTGAGTGCCACGCCGCCGGTGACGACGTAAATGCCGTCCATCTTTTGTCCTGCTGCTTCCGGTAACTTGAGGCTCAACAACTCTGCTTGACTAACGACAGCTCCAACTATGTCCGGGTCATACTCGGTGACTGTAACTGGCTCGGACTTGTCGAGTGCCGCGCGTATTCTTTCGTACTCAGCGATAGTGTTTAGATCCATAACTTAAATTCTACTTCGGTAACGCTGATGATTGTGATTTTATGCTGAAATTTGTGATTGTGGGTGATCAATTCCACAGTGAAAGATAAAATCCGTTATCTTTCACTGTGAGACATGCTAGTATGCGCGGCACGGAGGTCGGGTTATGAGTGAGGAAAAGATCACTGGCGCAGAGGTGAGGCTTAACGGCGATGCTACGACGCTCGTCTATCGCGGTGGCGTGTATGTCCGCCCCACGAAGCGCGGCGTCATTTTACGCGATGCCCGTGTCGGCGAGGAAGGATTCGACATGTATCTCGACAACTTCGCGGCACTCGTCGGATTTGGCGGCATGTTCGCTGACGGCGAATGTGCTTTGGAGATTACAATTCGGAGGTTAGACGTGTTGCCGACAGAACATGGCATCTTTGAGGAGCGCGGGTAGAGGAGGGCGGATGAAAGTTGCCCGTCTATCGGCGGTGATCGCTGAGGAGGAATGAGTTATGTTACCGATGACAAATGAGAATGCACACGATCTTGACCGTCTCATCTGGACGGATTCCGAGCGCATGAGCGGCACTCCCTGCTTCTACGGCACGCGCGTACCTGTCCAACATCTCTTCGACTATTTGGAAGGCGGTCAGACTATTGACGACTTCCTCGAAGGCTTCGACGGTATCACGCGCGAGCAGGCGGTGGCGGTCATCCATCTCGCCCGCGAAGAACTCATGGAAGAGTTGCGGCACGCCGCATGAAAATCTTTTTCGATCACTGCGTCGACAAACGCTTGAAGCGGCACCTGTCGGAACATGAGGTGGTCACCGCTTACCAGTGCGGGTGGTCTGAGAAGAAGAACGGCGAGCTTCTCAGCCTCGTCGAAAGCGAGACGTTCGATGTCTTCTTCACCGTTGATCGGAACATCAAACATCAACAGAACCTTTCTGTTCGCGCGCTCCGGTTCATCGTGCTGATCGGAAGTGATAACCGCTATGAGACCCTTGCTCCTCTGATCCCTAAAGTCAAAGAGACGTTAAGCAAAATCTCTCCGGGCGAGTTGGTCGAAATCTCGACTTGAAGCCCTTACCTCAAGCGGCATAAGCTAACTTGATTGAGGTAGAGCGAACCGTGTGTTGCCCGCGCAGCAGTGGAAAGGCTTGTCAATAATGAGGACGCTGATTGTAGTTGAAATCTCTGTGGAGGAGCTATGGTGACAGAGTTAATCCGTGTACCCGCAGGCGGGCTCATGCCGCCGGTTCTCGCCGGACATGCAACGCCGCAGATTCACGTTCGCGTCGAGCAGTTCTACATGTCGGTCGCCGACATCTTTGAAGCGTGGGTGACGCGCCGTAAGAGTCGTCACACGCAGCGTGCTTACCGCGAGGACGTGATGAGTTTTGTGCGCTTCATGAGAATGGATTGGAAGCATGACTCGGTGCGATTTCTCGCCGCGACGATTGCCGACGTGCAAAGGTTTCGTGACGAAATGCTTGCGCGTGATTTGGCTCCCAAGACGCTCAATCGCCGTATCGCCTCGCTGTCGAGTTTCTACAAGTATCTCGCCGCCGCCGCCGCCGAGTTGCGGTTGCCCATCACTGTTTCTAATCCGGCGCACGCGCAGTTCATCGCCAGAGAGACGAGCGACGCGCGGGACGAGACGCGCGCCTTGAGTGCCACACGCGCACGGCAACTGATGGGGATGCCGTCGGGTGACGAGGCGATTGATTATCGTGACCGCGCCATTCTCAAATTGTATCTGTATTCAGGAGTAAGACTCGCTACCGGATGTCGGTTGAAAGTCTCGGACTTCCATGTTGATGGTGATGAGGCGACGATCAGATTGCACGAGAAAGGCGACAAGCGGCGCACCATCGGTTTGCACTACGCGGCGGCACAGGCGATTGGCGAATATGTCGCAGCCGCGGAGTTGACGAGTGGTGCGTTATTTCGCCCGCGCCTCAATCCGCGCAGTCGGAAGTTGGCGGGTCATCAGATGAGCGCGGTGACGATGTACCGCATGGTGCAGAGTTATTTGGAGCGGTTGCCGGGGGCGATGAAGGAAGTCGAGTTGCCGGACGGCGCGAAGCGGAAGCAGTGTATTTATACTCCGCACTCGTTGCGTGCAACGACGGCGACGTTGCTGCTTGAGGGCGGTGTGGACATCAGGAAGGTGCAGGACCTGCTCGGTCATCGTCACATCACGACGACGCAGATTTACGACAAGCGGCGACGAAGCACGTCGGAGAGCGCGTCGCATGACTTAATGATTTGAGTTTTATACGGGACGTTATCCAGCATCAAGCGGATTGCGATTTACTGTGTCGCAGCAAAGCGGAAAACAATTGCTCATTCACCTATCGCAAGAAATAATGTGTAAAACTCTAAATTTGACCTGACAGACACTCGTTTTAGCACAGGATTAATCTGACACTTGGTGTAGGCAGAGGATTACCATGATGTGCTAAGTCATTGACGGTCGCTGATACGGCGGATAATAAAAAGATTGTGTGTGTGTTCGTCTGACACTCACGACTCAAATCCGACATCGCGTTTTGTCAGATCACGTCCTGACTTTTGCAAATAATGTTAAAACGCAGCTATCGTGATTTGCCATCGGAAATGCCTCTCGTTGTCGCCTGTCCTACGGGATTTCTTCGGGTTGAACCCTCAACCGGAAGTGTCCGCCGCGCACGACGTTCAAGCGGAACTCAAGCGCGACGGTCGCCCCCGGTGTGAGCGGTGCGCCTGAGTTGATTCCTTCGACTCGCAAACTCGCGTTGAGTCCACCGCCGTCTGCTTGGGTCGGTGGCTGTTCAAGCATCAATCCACGAACAATCGTTCCGTTCCCTGCCCTCGAATCAAAGGACGACACGACGCGAACGTCGGCGGTTGAGCCGTCCGTGCTTATCGGCGTGCCCTGCGTCGTGATGTCGATGACCCGGAACCGCAGCCGTGTGAGTGAGTGATTGCTCGTGTTAGTAAATGTGCGGCGCAGCACGAGCGTACCCGCCACAACAGGGGTGGGCGATGTCCGGCGACGAAAGGAACGACGCTTTTCGGCGGCAATCGTCGGTACGATGTCGCCACTGCTCAGACGGAGTGGTGCAAACATGCTCACCACGTTCGGATCGTTCTGCGGTCCCGGCGCGCCGAGTACGGATGCCACGCCGCCGATACTCGCTCCGGTCGTCGAAACCAACACGAAATCCCGCGCGTTGTCATCGGTGTCTTGCGGGCGACCTGATTCTTGGCGGCGCACAAAGCTGTGTTCGGCGGTGGTCGCATCAAGCGTCGGTAGTCCTGCGCCCTCACGATACTGAGCATTCGCCGCATCGGTGAAGCGGTCGAAGCCGACACGATCTATAACAATGCCGTTCGGGTCGAGCAACACGATACCCCGGTCGTCCTCTACCCCGATTCTGTGAAGCGAGCTTGCGTATGCACTCAAACTATATCTGCGACCTGTGAATAAAAAGTGGCGGCGCGGGGCGACCGGGGATTGCGAACCTACCAGAAAAGTTGTCACTTCTCTTCCTTGCGCGTCAACGGAAACCAATCCCCATCCGGCGAGACTAAGGTAGGCATCCGTGTTGTTGTAAAGCTCGATGAAGTCATCATCCATGCCAGCCGGTCCGCGCGGGCGAAACTCGCTGATGAGAATTGATGCCGGTGTCTTCGTTGCATCGTCATTGATGATGGTGCCGGTGGCATATCCTCTGGCGAGCGTCGCACCGCCTGTCGGATTAGCAAGGGTGATGGAAAATCTTTCGTTTAGTTCGGGCAACGTGTCGCCGATGACTGCCACGCTAATCGTTTTACTTACTTCGCCGGGTACGAAAGTCAATGTGCCGTTGGTGGCGGTGTAATCTACGTTCTGACGCGCGCTAGAACTGAAGTAATCTACGGTGACAGTCATCGGATTCGGCACCGAGAGCGTGACGGCGAACTGCGCGTTGATTGTTCCGGCGTTACCTTCCGTCACCGTCACGTCGTCTATATCGACGCCGGTCGTCGCCTGCGTGTTGACCTTGTAGGCGAAGACATCTTCTACGGTATTAGAGTCGCCGGAGCCGTTGGAATTAACAACGGTAACGATGTTGGAGGTGTCATAGACGACCGTCGAGCCGTCGGCACTGATTACTCCATCAATAAACGGCGGAGGCGGAGGCGGAAGTTGATTGAAAAAACCTAAGAACGGCGGATTGCCGCGACTGACAAGCGTGGTGATCCCGAGATTGACATCGCGCACGAAGATGTCGGAGCCGTCGTTATCATTTGATGCGAAGTTTTCGGCGCGGCTCGTGAACAAGATAAAACGACCGTCGCGGTTGATGGAAGGTGCGACCGAATCGCCGTCACCATTGCGGTTGGCAGGATTAGTGCCGCCGCCGATGCTCACGAGTATGGTCGTGCCGTTTTGCAAATCACGCCGGAAGACATCGAGAAAATTGTTGGCGTCGTCGCCGACGAGGTCATTTGCCGCGCTGGTGAAAATCACAAAACGATTGTCGTCGCTTAATGTCGTGCTCGGAGTCGCAGTGAAAGATTGACGGTTGCCACTCGCCGTACCCGCCGCATTGACGCTGACGAGTTGCGTCGAAGCGGTTTGCGTGTCGCGCACGAAAACATCGGTGAGATTATTTGAGTCAATCGTCGCCGTGAGGTTCGCTGCCACACTTTGGAAGACGACATAGCGTCCGTCGAGGCTGATAGATGCCGGAATCGAACTGCCGTCGCCGGAACCGTTGTTCGTTTGGTCGAAGCTGACGAGGGTTGTCGAATTAGTTTGCCTATCGCGCACGAAAACATCATTGGTCGCATTCGCGTCAAGGGTTTCGGTCAAGTCGGGTGCCGCACTGGCGAAGATGATAAAGCGTCCGTCGGCACTCATGGGTTGCTGCCCGGCGTTGAATAACCCGCGCCCGTTGGCACTCGTCGTTCCATCACGATTAACGCTGACGAGCGTCGTCGTATTCGTCACCATGTCACGAGCGAAGATGTCGATTTCTTCGTTCGTATCGCTGTTTGTTACAAGGTCGGTTGCCTGACTCAAAAACGCGACGACGTGACCGTCGGCACTGATCACGGTTTGCACCGACGCAAGGTTGCCAGTGCCGGTGCCGTCGCGGTTGACACTGACGAGGCGCGTCGTATTGGTTTGCAAATCGCGCACGAAGATGTCGGTCGCATCATTTGCATCGGGCGTCGCGATCAAGTCGGTCGCCACACTTTCAAATGTCACAAAACGACCGTCACGACTGATCGCCGGTCGTTGCGAACGATTGTCGCCCGCACTGTTGCCGTCGCGGTTGACGCTGACAAGTTGCGTGGTCTTCATCACAAGGTCGCGCACGAAAATGTCGAAGCCATTGTTGGAATCGGATAATGGAGTCAAATCGCTGGCGAGACTTTCAAAAACCACAAAGCGTCCGTCATCGCTGACGCGGGGATTGATCGATGAGGAGTTGCCGACGCCGCCCTGACGGCTGACGCTGACTAAGGTCTGCGTTTGGGCGAAGGTTTGTGATGTGACGAGTGCCGCCAGACCGAGGCACACGCACAAGTTCAAACAAGCGAGGATTATTTGATTCATTGGTGCAGTTCCAAAAAGTGATTTTATGATTGAAGGTGAGCGTAGGGTGAGAGATGTCCGAGGCTCAAGCCCCGTCGAGTGCCTTTGTTCTTCGAGCGAATCATATCACGAAGGGAGCGGGGCAAAACCTACTGTAAGTCTTCAACTAGAGATGCGGGCTTCAATTCCTTCACGATAGAGACAATGAGATCATCAAACTCCCGTACCCCTAAACCAAGATGAATCTAAAAGCCCCCAACTAGAACTCTCCTTTCGATGAACAACCATTTCTCTTCGCGTTTAGTGAACCGATCCTTCCAGTGTTCCCGATGATCTAAACCAGCATTCGTAAAAACCATGAAGTACGAATCAACTTCCGCTTGGGTTAATCATCTGTCATAACGAACATGCCGTTTTGATGAATCCAAATCAATTACGGAAATTCTGCGTCACCATCAACCCGCGCATCCCGCCGTCCATGATGCCGATGCCGACGCGCCCGAACTCACGTCTCAGGATGTTGGCGCGGTGTCCCGGTGAGTTCATCAATCCCGTATGCGCTACGGGGACGGTCGGCGCGAGCGCGAGGTTCTCACCGGCGGTGAGGAAATTAACATCCGCCGCGCGTATGCGCTCAAAGGGATTACGACCTTCCGGCGTAACGTGCGCGAAGTAGCCGCGCGCAAACATATCCGCCGAATGTTTGCGCGCCACTTCCACGAGTTCCGGGTCGAAAGCGAGTGGCATAAGTCCCGCCGCGCGTCTTTCTTCGTTGACGAGTTCCAGCATCCCGGCTTCCAAAGCGGGACGCGGACGCGACTCTTTAACGGTGTAAGGCAACCTGATGCGCTCGCTTGATTCGGGTTCAATCGTGAGCCGGTTGAGCGTTTGCGTGATGGCGTCGTCGAAGATAGGAACGAGTGCCGTCTCTAAGCGTTCGGTGAAGACGGCGAGACGATTCACCGTCAGGCTCTCGCGGGCGCGCTCACGCAACGATTCGGTAAGCGGGATGGCGAGGAGCAATGCCGCGACGATTGCCGCCGTAATCACGCCGTTCATCGTACCCGGCAAGACGCCAAGCAGTCGGTTGATTCGTCGCTCGTGAACATCTCGCGGCAACCGTCTTAGAACTGCGCTGCCGAGCAGATGAATCATCACACTCGCCATTACTGCGATTAGAAGAAACGCAATCGGCTGATCCCAAACCTCAGACCACAAATCCACGCGCGGCGCGAGCCAGTGCGCGATTGGCTGATAAAAACGCAAGCCCGCCAGCAGACTCACAACCCAGCGCACCAGATCGAGCGCACTCAAGATGAAGCCGCGCCGGAAGCCGTGCAGCACGCTTAACAGCACGACCACCACGAGCAAGATGTCAATTACATTGAAAATCATTTATGCGAAGCCCCGTGTGTCTGCCGTTTATGTCGCCGCCTTTGTATCATCTGTCCCAGTAGAAACTATTATCCCTTAAACTTGTCCGTCAACAACGGCAAAGGATCAATCGCTCCCGTCGGGGTGTATGCCCCGAAGTGAAGATGAGGTGGAGTGCCGGCAGCGTTACCCGTCGTTCCAACGTAGCCGAGTACCGTTTCCGGTGTCACATAATCGCCAACCGCGAGACCGGAAGTATATGAGTCCAAGTGTGCGTAGTAATAACGCCGTCCGCCCGCACCGGCGACGAAGACGACCTTCCCGCCCAACGTACACCAACTCTCACCACATACCCGTCGGTCGCCGAACGGACGATGGTGCGGCGCATGGCGAAGATGTCTTGACCTTCGTGCCAACGTCCGACCGGGCGGGGGGCGTGCCACGTATCCAAAATCTGCTTAACGCGAACGCCCTTGACCGGGACGGCAAGTTCGCCGTCAGGCTCTTGCGCGTAAAGCCACGCGACCTTGAAGGGCAAGGTGAGGCGGCGAACAGTCGCGCGTGTGTCTTGGAAGAACTGCGCGTGATCTGTGGGCAGCAGAGCGCATACGAGCAGAGCCGCGCATGGCTTACCGGTTTTTCCCGGCTGAACAAATAAAAGCTTCAACAGGAAAACCACTCCGCCGCTGCTCAATGCTACCGGAAGATTAAAGTCTGTTTCGACATTCGATGAAATTAAACTACACCCTTGCCTTTATCAATGACCCAACTAGACTTCTGACCTTGTGCGAGAATCTCGCGGCGGTAAGAGTTCTCGCTCTCGATATTGAAACTATCAACTGGTGGAATCCACAAGCCGAGCGGGTGGCACTCATCCAACTCGCCTACCACCTGAAGGGTGAGATGCGCGTCTCAGTGATTGACGCCCTCGCCCGGCTCGACTTGACGCTTCTCTTGCGCCCGCAACTGGAGAGTCACACTACGACTAAAGTCATTCACAACGCAGTCTTCGATGCCGGGCGCATCGCCAGACATTTTAAGATCACGATTGCTCCGATTCATGACACTTTGCTCGCCGCACGACGAAGCGGCGAAAAGAGATATTCTCTCAAAGCTCAGGTCGAGAAACATCTTAACTTTTCGCTCGACAAAGCGGCGCAAGGAAGCGATTGGGATTTGCGCCCTCTTCAACCCAAGCAACTCGACTACGCCGCGCGGGATGCCTTCGCCACGTTATTACTCTTTGAGCATCAAGTGAAATGTGGACTGCGCGGCGACTACCGATTACGCGCTGAGAAGGCTGCGGAACAAGATGCGTTGCCCCTCGACACTTCCCTTCCGCCTGCGCGTCAGGTTAAGCGGCGCACATCGTCAGATGAGCCGGTAGCACAGGAACGTCGACCACTGGCAAAGGAGGATTTATCCGCTTCGTCGTTGGCTCTACTTGGGATCATCACGGAACTACCCTCGCGCTACAGCATGGAGCGGTTGGCAGTGTGCACGGGCGAAGATCGAGTGGGACTTGCCGGTTGGATTATTGATCGTGGGTTAGGAACAGATGCGGATTTAGATGAATCAACCGCGAAGATTACGATTGCCGATTTGTGCTGTCGTGGCTTAGTGAACATCACGCCGACGCGCCGACTCGAAGCGAGCGAAGCGGGTCGAAGTGTCTGGCAGCGAAATAAGCCCGCCTGAGTGGAAATTGGAGGCTGTTAAGTCTGAGCGGGCTGCTTGCGAATGCTATTCTTTGCAGGTCATCGCATGAAAGGTATCTTTCGTTACCCTATTTGTAGGTAGTAGAACATCGAGGAGCGGGTAAATGTTGAGTACCGGAACCGCGCTAGAGTCACAAAAGGCTTCATGAAACAAAAAACACGCCCTGATTCGCATCACCGAGGCATCGCCGGATTCTCTCGCGTGGTGGGCGGAGCAGTATTTCGATTTTGAAGTCACGACCGTCTCGTCATCGCAGAAGGTGCAGCGGCGCGACATCGGAATCTTTATTCAGTACGCGATTGAGGAGGAAGGACAGGACGCGCGTGTCACTTGGTCGCCGCGATTGTCGAAATCATTCCAGCAAAGTTTGAGTAAGGAAGTTGTCGACGGCAAGCGACGGCGGTCGGATCGGACGATCAACCGGATCATGGCGCACCTGAAGACATGGGCGAAGTGGATTCACCGGCTGCGTCCCTTCCCGCTCGGCGATCCGATGGCGAAGATTAAACTCGCGGCAATCGGTACGGGTTTGGAGATCGAGCGGGCACTGACGGAGTCGGAGCGGCGCAAGGTGTTGGACGCCGCCGACTTGCTCGTCGAGATTGGTGGACGGTCGAAGGATCGCAGCCGATTCAGAGGAGTCGAGCGACCGAAGCGTAAAGGCTATCGCGCGCTTCGCAACCGTGCGATCATCTACACGCTGATCGAGACCGGGATGCGCCGCGCCGCGGTGACCAACATGAGCGTCGACGACATAGACTTCAAGAAGAAGACGTTGAGCGTCGAAGAAAAAGGTGGCGTGCATCACTCGTATCAGATTAGCAACGAAGGGCTGCAAGCCATCCGCGATTACGTCGAACGAGAGCGGGGGCAGGACGAAGTGAAGTGGCAATCCCCTGCCCTGTTTCTCTCTCCGGCGACCGTGCCGCACGGTGACGGCAGATTGGCGGTGCGTGTAGTGAACGAGGTGTGGAATGAAGTCGCCGCCATCGCCGGAGTCGAAGGTAAAACACCGCACAGCGCGCCACGCGATGGGAAGACATGTCATGGAGAAAACCGGCAACATTGCTGCGGTACAACGACAACTCGGACACAAGAACGCGATTTATTCAATGCAGTACGCGCGTATCGGGGCAGATGAACTGCGCGACGTACTCAACAACCGTTGATTCGGAGCATGTCCTTCAATCCGCGTTGTCGCATCAGGTGAATTTATGAGGGTTCAACAAAAAATATCAAGCACGACGAAATTTTCATCAGGGCTGTTCCCAAATCAAGGTGACATCAACAAGTTTGGTCGGTTACAACGTGAGGATGATCAAAGCCTTCAGAGTGCTTTAGACACCACGCTTACCGGGGCGACCGAAAGCAACTGGGTGGGTATAGAGGTTCCGAACGGCACCATAACTGCTGACCGCACCAAATTTACTCCGATACAAGAAGCTTATTATCAAGCCAGTCAACATATGAAGCGTAAGGACTGGACGGCGACCTTAGTTGCGCTTCGGGAGGTGATTGACCTCAAGCCAGAACCCTCGTTCCGACAGGGAGTTTATACGATGCTTGGCATCGCCCTTTATAGGAAAGGGGAGTTAGAAGATGCGGCAACGGTACTTGAAAAAGTCGTTGAAATGGATGGTGCGGATGAAACCGCACACCACACGCTCGGTGCCGTCTACATGATGTCCGGACGACTTGATGATGCGAGATCGGCTTTTGAGCGCGTCATAAAAACGGGTCGTCGCGGGGCTCACGCGCACTTCTATCTCGGTCACATCTTCGAGAAGCTAAAGCTTTGGGAGCGGGCAGAAGAGGAATATGAAAAGGCAGGCGAAGTGCAAAAGGATTTCGTCGAAGCGCACCAAGCCCTTGCCAAGTTGCATTTCAACCTTGGTGAGCAAAGCGACGTGTCAAAGCGTGAGCAGAGATTCCTGAAGGCGGCCGCATCGTTCGAGCGAATGGCGAAAGCACTTTCCGACAATGTCGCAAGAGCCGACGTCTATAACCATATCGGCTACTTGTACGAACAAATAGAGAAGCTTGATTTAGCACTCGACGCGCACAAGCGCGCCGTTCGAGAGAAACCGGATCATGTCATCGCGCTGGCGAACTTGGGCACCGCTTATCTAGGCGCCGAACGTCACGCGGAGGCGCGAGCCATCTTCGAACAAATCATCGGGTTCGGGGAATACTTCATCCGCGATCAATTGGCGCGCTTCAAATCACCCAACTTCGACGCCGATGTGCGGATGTACATGGCTGAGATACACCAAAGACTAGGTGTTGCCATCCTCCAAACCTACGAGGCGGAGTTGCAGGCAACCGGCGGACAAACTGCTGAAAGTAAATTGTTGGATGAAGCCGAAGCCGCATTTAAGATCGCGCTCGACTTCGTACCTGACTACGCTCCCGCTCACGGCGGTCTCGGAGTTGTCTACTTCCGACGCGGTGAGTTCCAGTTGGCGGCGAAGTCGTTCAAGGAAGCATTGGAGATCGACCCGACGGACGAAGATACACGGCAGAACATTCGCAACATGAGCACTCAGGTGCGCGATGCCGTCCAAAGCGCAATTCGGGCACGGATAACCGAACCGCAAGACGAAAAGGAACTTTACAGCGAGGATGTCGTGGACGAGGTTGATAAAACTTTGTCGAGACTTCTCGGTGACGACGAAGAACTTCGCGAAGAAGTATTTACACCAGAAGACCTCGTGCAGGCACTCCGTCCAATCTTGAACCAACTCGAAGAGCCGGCGGCGCGGTTCGATCTCGCCGCGCGCCTCTTCAAGCGCAGGCTATTATCATCGGGTAAGGCGGCACGGCTCGCCGGCGTCGACCGCGTCCTTTTTCTCAGCAACCTACGCAGGGTCGGCATAGCAGTTCTCGATCTTGACGATGAAGAGATGGAGAACGAAATGCGCTATGCCGGAATCAAGTAAGTCGGTTGTCGTCGTCAACGCAAGTCCCCTGATCGCTCTCGGCACCTGCGGACGAATCGATCTTCTTCGTTCACTTTATGACCGCGTTGTTATACCAGAAGAAGTCCAGACTGAGTTGGCAGTGGGCGGTGAGACGGCGTTGCCAGCGGGGTTGATGGAAGCAAATCTCAAATGGATCGAAGTGCTGCGGCTTAACAGTCCGCTCTCTATTGCGATGACAGCTCGACTCGACGATGGGGAGGCATCAGTGATCGCGTTGGCACTCGAACTTGGTGCTACACGCATCGTTATGGACGAACGAAAAGGACGTAAATTAGCGGAGAATTTGGGGCTGGATGTCATCGGCTGCGTATTTCGGGGCATCGTGAGCAACATTTTCGGAGACCGCGTGAGCAAGGATTTTGACACCGTGAGCAAGGTTTTCGTTTTCAGCGTGAGCAGATTTCAGTTGTTTCCGGCTCTTCCGCGCTTTTGATACTGCTGGCGAAGTCGTTTTAGCCGAACGCAGGTTGTGCCATTAACTTGCTAAATGCGGTCTGCCTTGTCTGCGCGAGCGGCACTCCGGTGAGCCAGTTCGCTACTCTCACAACATTAATCGCCGTCGCCGTAAGGACGTGCTGAAGATGGGTCTTGGCTTGTCCGATGTAGCGCGAACGACGCAACCCGAACGCTCGAGTGCCTTGTGAGATCGTGCCTTCGATTCCTGCGCGCCGCGCATACTCTCGGGCGTACTCACCGGTTTGTTCACGCTCACGCGCGCGTTGCAATGCTTTGTATTGCAACTCAGGTCTCAACGTCAGCGTGCGACGCACTTTATCCGCGCCCGCGCACAGTTCCCGCTTTGGACAACGCTTGCATATTTTCATGGAGAACTTGATGCGGACGAGTGGGTTTCTATAGCGATCCCAAGAAGGCTCCCAACTGCTGCTCGCCCACCCTTCGGGACACGTCGCCTTTTTCGACTCCCAGTCAACCGTGAAGCGGCTAGCATCGTAACCTGTCGCTTCGCGTTTCTGCCATTTGTAGTCAGGGCGTGTCGGTCCGAGTAAGTCCACTTTATATTCGCGCCACGACGACTCTAACAACTTGGCGTCGAGGAACCCTGTGTCCACAATGTGCGTCTGCGGCAACAAGCCTTTACCTTCCAACGTGCGATGCACTTCCGGCGTGACCGCGCCGTCGGCGACTGGAGCGGAACTCGTCGCTACATGCGTGATGATACGCGGCAGGTCATCGTCACAGGTCTCGGTCAAGTAAACTTTGTAGCCGACCCATTGCGTGGTGCGCTTACGCCCAAGCCGGGCATCCGTATCGTAAGGCGAACTAACAATGAGACGCGCCGGCGGAATGCCTTCCACCTCGGTGCGCCAGTGAACAACGCCGTCTTGCATGTAGAACTGCTGTCGCCAGACGCGCCGGAGTGTTTCAATGGCGGGAACTTCCTTCAACCAGTTTGGGGCATCAGCGGTATCAACAGCCGATAGGAGTTGGTCGCCGTCAGCACCGATCATCGCGGCATGTGCATGCCGCTTCTCCTTTGCTGGCGGGATGTAATGATCGCCCGCTCGCGGAGCGTAACGGTCAGCCCATTCCGGCAGAGAGTGTTGACGTAGCCACTTTGGCGCGACGACCGCTAAACTGTTCAAAGCGTGACGTAACGTCTCAATAGCACATTCCAAGCGGTTCGAGGCATGGACGGCGGCAAGCACATGCGTCGAGTCAGTCCGCTGCCGCCCACGCGCTTTAAGCCACTTGCGCTCGCGACAGACGTTGAGCAACTTGTCGAACACGAGTTGCTCGGCATTACCGGCGACCAAACGCGCGCGGAACTCGCAAAGAACGGTGCTGTCAAAGCCAGCATCGGTCAGCTCCAACGAAAGCGCATACTTCCAATCGATGCGGCTTCTGACGGCGTCCGCCGCCGCACGATCCGACAAGCCTTCGATGAACTGCATGACGGTAGCGAGAGCGAGCCGCCACGGCACCTCGGCGGGTTGCCCATGCGTCGGGAACAGCGCGGCGAAGTCTTCGTCGGCGAAGATCACGCCGAGTTCGTCGCGCAATAGCATGTAGGTGTTGCCACGCGGGAACGAGGCACGGGCGACACGGGCGGTCTCGGCGGGAACGGGCGGCACGGGGCGCGGGCGTAGCGACATCGGGATACTCCTCCATCAGCGTAGACTCTAAACGACCGATGCGGATGTTACGCCCAGTCACTCCCGCACCGAAACGACTTCGCCAGCAGTATCAAAAGCGCGGAAGAGCCGTTGGCGGCGGAATACGTGGTCATCATCGCTCCGAATCCTTGATCATGATCGGCGCGGAAACTGCGGTCACATTGCTTCGGAATACGCAGCTTTGGCGCAAACTTAAAAATGAATGGCTCGCACCGAAAGATTACGAAACGAGAGAAACCTTATGCTACGCGCTAAACCTTGCACTTAAGGCAGTCGGAACGAAGTTGCACATCAGATTCTCAGGTTTCAATCATAGCTTATTCTAAATGTGTCGGAGTACTTAGCTAATGAGCCAATTCGTAATTTTACAATCTGGCTATCAAATTCAATCGCAACCCGAAACGTCGGCGACGGTTGCGATACCGCTTGAAATGTGTCGGAGACAGCGATTTGATTTGTTCATAGCTCACGGATTATTGATGAGCAAGACCTGCTGAATTGTCAAACAGCACATATGAAAGAGGTCTACTATAGATCGCGCGACTATGCTCTTAATCAACGCACACAAAGCTTGAGACGCACTTCGTGATTCTTACACATTACAAAAACGCAGTCGATAGAGCATCTCGCCGGCACGCGGCACTAACAACACGCCATCCCTTTCCCGATTCAGCCATTCGGCAGGATTGATGTCCGCCGGATTCGCGTAGCCCAAATTCACGCGCCGACATCGTTCTTCGGGTATGCCGGTCGCGAGCGTGACTCTGATACGCGGGCGTTCGATGCCTGTCGTGGGGTCGTATTCGCCCTGCCCGCGCAGGTGTGTGCTATGAGCGAGCACTCCGCCGGGGTAATGTTTGAACTTGTCCCACTGCTTCAGGAAATAGTCGCGGACATGGTAGCCCACTTCGTCGAGCAAGCGCCCGTGCGTGTAGCTGACTTCCGTGATGTGCGGAGCGTAGATGATGACCTCGCCGCCGTCGCTGATCGCGGGTTCGGTCTTGTACATTCCTTTCGCGCCCGTCCAGAGATCGTCGTACATCTCCGGTATGACGGCGAGTACGCGAGCGTAAGGTTCATCAACCCATCGGATATGTAATTCCGAAGACAATGCAGCAGCCGCTTCGTAGGCAGCTTCGGGCGTGCCGGCGTATAGCCCGGCGAGCGAATGATCTTTTACCACCATCGTGAAACACAGCTTCGGGCGGTCAATCATTCGGGCGGCGCGGTCAATCAGGTCGCGGACGGGTGTGCGAAGCGTCCCGATCACGTCGCGGCTCGTTAGGCACGCTCCGAGCCAATGCGAGAAGTTGATGACATCAGCACCGCCGATGCCCGGAAAGAAATACTTGTTGCCGCCGGAAAAGCCGACGACCTCGTGCGGGAAGACAGGACCGCAAATTACAATCTGATCGTAGTCGAAGACGAGGCGGTTCAAGCGCACCGTGATTGATTCTTGCATGAGTCCACCCGTGATCTGTTCAATCTCCGAGGCAGGAATGGTGCCGAGGTCGGCGAAGGTTTCGGGGGTGTCCCAGCGGTGATTGAAAATTTCGATGCCAGCATAACGCTCTGCGCGCTCCTCCGCCGTGACACCTACAAGGCGGTTTATCGCGTCGTCAGCCATCGGCTGGTGCGTTCCCAGCGCGATCAGGTAATCAAGTTTGTTGACGCGCGCGGCGAGCAGCTCGTGGAAAATGCGAAACATCAGCGGCAGGGGCGCGGTGCGCGTCGCATCCGGGATGATGCAGAGGACGCGCTTGCCATCAAGCGGCTCGCGCTCAAAGACACTCGCGACGATCTCGCGAACTTCCGGCTCTGAGAGGGTTCCGTCCATGTAGCCTCTGCCGGTGACGATGGAATCTGAGTTCTTCATGCCGGTAACGCTATACCCCGCCGAACGCCGAGAAGCCGCCATCTACTGGAACGACAATTCCGGTGACAAAGCTAGAGGCAGGTGAGAGCAGCCACAGCATTGTTCCAAGCAAATCTTCCGGTTCCCCGAAACGATTCATCGGCGTGTGGGCGATAATGCTTTTGCCGCGCGGGGTGAGTTCGCCCGTCTCCTTATCGGTGACCAGGAAGCGGTTCTGATCCGTGAGGAAGAAGCCGGGCGCGATGGCGTTGACACGTATCGCTGGCGAATACTCTTGCGCGAGATGCACGGCGAGCCAGCGTGTAAAACTGTCAACGCCCGCCTTCGCCGCCGAGTAGCCGACGACGCGCGTCAGCGGCTTCAAGGCGCTCATCGAAGAGATGTTGAGGATGACGCCTTCGGCTTGTTCCGCCATCAATTTGCCGAAGACTTGCGACGGCAAGATCGTGCCGAGCAGGTTCAGGTCGAAGACGAAGCGCAAGGCGTCTTCCGGTAGATTGAAGAATGAAAGGTCGGGGCGTGTCGTCGCCTGCGGATGATTTCCGCCCGCGCCGTTCAAGAGACAATCCACACGTCCGAACTCATCCTTGACGATTTGCGCGGCGCGCTTCAATTCATCCGATGAGAGGACATCCGCAACGACGACGATCTTCCGTCCTTCGCCCGAAACCGTTGCGAGTAGCGCGTCGGCTTTCTCTTTGTTGCGCGTCAACAAAACGACATCCGCGTTGCAGCCCGCCAGTGCATTGACCATTGCGCCGCCTAAGACTCCGGTGCCGCCGGTGATAACCACCGTCCGCCCCATGAAGTCGTACATCCTGCTCAGGTCGTCAATCTTCATCTTCTATTTTCAGCCCGTGCCCTTAGTCGCTCGCCGCCCTCTGTGTGTTGCCGAACGGCGCGAGGTGTTTGTCAAAGTGAGTTTCGATCACTCCATAGTAAGTTTCTTCATCTGCTCGCAAGCTCTTGAAGAACGGCTCACGAAACTTACTGTGGTTGAGCACCGACCCGAATGTGACGTGCAGGATTTCGCGCGCGTGAAAGTCGTCGAGCAGATCGGTTAACTTATCGTCAGGCAGCTTGTTCACGTCCGGCATCTTCTCGATTTGCGCCGAGACGTGATAGGTCGCACGGTCTGTCGGGTATCGCTCGGCGGCGAAGCGACTGATTTCGCGGAAGAGCGAGGGGTTAATCATCGCAATGGCGCGTAAGGCTTCGAGGTAGCTCGTGCCAGCCGTTTTCAGGTGGATGAGTTCGCCCGCGACGCGCGAGGCGATGGGGTAGATGCTGAATTTGTCCGAGCCGGAATGAAGACTCAGCTTGTAGGGACCGAAAGCTTGCGCCACCGCGAAGTGTTGTGCGAAGGAGTGCTCGAACTGTGCAAAGTCGCCGATGTAATCCACTCCCTTCTCGAAATCTCCGACGTAGCGCGGCGCGAGGCTCACCACACGCACCCCAAGACGCTTGAGTTCCGAAGCGATATAAACGTGTTCGGCAAGCGATGTCACCGTGTCCGTTTCGTCAACGCTCATCTCGACCTCGAATGGGCGATCTCCCATCCTGCCTGCCAAGTGGCGACTCATTTCGACGGTGTGCGCGAGGGCGCGACCATATTTTGCCGCCGCGCGCAAGCATTCTTCCTCGCTGATGGTTATGTTGAATGTGCCGAGGTCAACCGGCTTGGTGGTGAGACGGCTCCGTAGATCGTTATAGCTATCTTCGATCACGTCCCATGGCAAGGATTCCGTCTTTTGCCGCAACGTGTTCGTGTCGTCAGTGTTCGCTCCGTTGTCCACATGCGCGCTCGGATCAACAGTGAAGAATGTATAACCGGCGGCAGCGCAAGAGTCGAAGTCTTCTGGAGTTTTCAGGTGGTCGGCGTCAGCACCGAATCCTTCGCGCCAGCCCTCTTGGAAGACACCCCACATCGCATCGTCCATCACTTCTTGCGGCGTGCGACCCGTCCGCGAGTTCTCGCGTATGGATTGCTGCGCGAGTATTGGAGCCATCGAAGATTCTCGGATCGCGCGTATGTGTCCGGGGGTAGCCAAGCCAAGACGGTCACCACACCCGGCGGAGAGTCGCAAACCTAAGGGACGCGGGATGAGGAACGGCAGCACTGCACGTAACCTCATAGCGTTGGCGGCAGTCATGTCGCAGAGCGTGAGCGTCTTGTCGGCGAGACGCACCCGCCTCGTCTCGCCCTCTAATCCTATGTTTGCGTTGGCATCAGTCGAGATCACGCCGAGTCGCTTGGCGTGTTCGTCGCGGGTAAGAAAAAATACCGTGCCGTTGAGTGTAGCAAGCGAGTTTGTGTAGATAACACCGCCGCCGACACGTCCAAGTTCGTCTGAGAGTCGCCGGGCTTCGGCGGGTGTCGGCGATTGTATCGCGTCAGTATTTGCATCTATGGAAGGCATTAAAGTCATAACGTTGTCTTGTTCGTTTCATTCGTTCACAGGAGTTATGACGCATTCGCATCATCTATCCGTGCGGGTTCTAAGCGCGGCGCGAGTAGGTGTATGACGAGCAGCGCGGTCAGGTAAGCCGAGCCGCAGATGATGAAAATCGGGAGATACAGTCGTTCATTTTGTTGCAGCAGACGGCTCGCAATATATGTGAACGTCATCCCTCCGAGCGCGCCCGCCATGCTGCCGATGCCGACCACCGAGCCGACCGCACGGCGCGGGAACATGTCGGAGGCGATGGTGTACAGATTCGCCGACCAGCCTTGATGCGCCGCCGCCGCCAACCCGATCAAGAGCACTGCTGACCACAAACTCTGTACCTGTGACGCGAAGGCGACGGGGACGACCGCGAGCGCGCAGAGCAGCATCGTGGCTTTGCGCCCGCGATTCACCGTCCAGCCGCGCTTGATGAGTGTGCCCGACAGCCAGCCGCCGCCGACCGACCCAACGTCCGCAAGCAGATAGACTGCGATCAGCGGCAAGCTGAGTTGCGTCAGCTTGATGCCGAAGCTCTTGTCTAAAAACTTTGCGAGCCAGTAGAGATAGAACCACCAGACCGGATCGGTGAGGAACTTGCCCGCAGCGAACGCCCACGTCTGACGGTAGCGTAGCAGCCCTGCCCACGGGACTTTGGTTGTGGCTTCAGGCGGGTCGGATCGTATATGCGCGAGTTCGGCAGGCGAGACGCGTGGGTGCTCTTCCGGTCGGCGATAGGCGGGCAGCCAGAACAGCAGCCAGACGAAGCCGAGCGCGCCGCTGATGATGAACGCCCACTGCCAGCCGTAGTTGATTGTGATCCACGGCACGGTCAGCGGCACGATGATCGGACCTAGGTTTGAACCGGCGTTGAAGATGCCAGTGGCGAGCGCGCGCTCTTTGCGCGGGAACCATTCGGCGACGGTTTTAATCGCGGCGGGGAAGTTGGCGGCTTCGCCTAATCCGAGCGCGAACCGAGCGACAGAGAAGCCGAGTGCCGAGCGAGCGAGCGCGTGTCCCATACCGGCGAAGCTCCACAGAACTATGGCGACCGCGAAGCCGAGGCGCACGCCGTAACGGTCAATCAAACCACCGACGACGAGGAACCCGATGGCGTAAGCCATCTGGAACGCGATGACGATGTTGCCGTACTCGGCTTCGCTCCAGCCGATCTCCTGTTGCAAAGTCGGGGCA
>JBGTMR010000177.1:0-6960 GCA_041743485.1 Pyrinomonadaceae bacterium | reverse complement strand
CGGCGATAATTGAAGCCGAAATCTATGTTGTCGCTTGTCTCGGAACGCAGTTGAGAAACGGGCAAGCCGGATGACGCGGCGGTGTCACTCGCGGTCGTACCGATGAAGGCATTCAGGTTTGCGATGTCGGGGGCGGCAATCTCGAATCCGTCGCCGGTCAAGCCGAGTGTGCCGAGGTCTGTGACGCTCGGCGTGCGAAAACCGCGACTGTAGTTGACGATAAAGTTTGCGTTCTCGGTAATGCGCGTCACCGCCCCGAAGCGACCGGAAAAGTCGCCCGTGCGAAAGCGGTCATCGGGCAATAACGGAGTTCCCGCAAGCGACAAATTGTCGGCGGCGCGAGCCTGATATGACGCTCCGCTTAAACGCAAAGCTCCGGTCAGTTTGAGCCTGTCGGGAATCGCGTCGAACGTGTCCTGCACATAAAGTCCGCCGCTCGTATAGCGCGAGTTGTCGGGTACGCGCGGGCGCGAACGAGTCGCGGTGTTGGTCGCAAAACTAAACGTAGAAGCAGGGGCGGCGATGCGTTCACGGTACACGTCGCCGCCGATGACGAGAGCATTGCGCGCCCCCGTTTGTTTCGTGACGTAAAAGTTAAAACCGAGTGCGCGTGTGCGTTCGTACTGGGAAACGATTTGCGCGCGGGGGTTCCCTTGCCCGCCTTGATTGACCCGCTCTTCGCGTTGCGCGTTGTAGGACGCGGTGAACGAAGCACTGTCGAAGATGCCAAAGTTCTGTCGCAAATACCGGACATAACCGAAGTCGAGCATCAGGTTTCTCAGGTCGGCGATTAGGTTTCCGTCGCCGCCGAGAAGCTGGTCATAGCGTTTCCCGCCGTCCTGTTGACTGCGTTGATACTGAAATACAAATTGATTGTCGGTCGCGGGCGTATAGTCAACTCGCACGCTTCCGCCATATTGTGTGAACGCCGTATCGGTGAGACGTGTGCCGAAGATGTTTGAAGGCAAACCTAAAAAGCGTGTCACTGCGGCGTGCGTGTCAATGCCGTTCGCGCTTCGCAAAGTGTTGACGCGGCGCGACGCGAGATTGGTCAGAATGCCGAAACGATTTGTGCCGTAAGAGAGCGACGTGTTGCCGCCGAACGAAGCATCGGCACTCGTCGCAAACGTGTTGACTTCGCCGTGAAACTCCGGGCGGTCAGTCCCGAAAGGCGGAACGCGCGTGAACAGTTGAACGCTGCCGCCGAGAGCGTCAGAACCGTATTGCGCCGAGTTGGGTCCCCGCAAGACTTCAACCGCACGCAAGTTTGTCGGCTCATTCAGATTGAAAAACGTGTTGATGCCGCCGCGTTGCGCGGAAGTCGTGAAGCGCACTCCGTCAACGTAAGTGGCGACGTTTTTCCCTGTCAGACCGCGCACATAAATCGCCCCGATAGTCGGCGAAGTGCGTTGAAGCGAGATGCCCGCTTCTTCGTCCGCGACTTGGGCGAGAACCGAATTGGCGCGTTCGCGTATACGCTCCTCACCGATGACGTTGACTGCCTGCGCGGTTTCGTCCTTGTCAATCGCGCGTCCGGTTTCCGCCGAAATCGTGACCTGTTCGGCAAGTCCGCGCACGCCAAGCACGAGGCGCAAACTTTCAGCCGTGCCGTCTCTTTTGCCGACCCGCACCGCCGTCCGCACCTCATCAAAACCCTCTTTATCAACGAGAACTTCATAAGTTCCGGTTGATACGTCGGCAAAGCGAAAGCGTCCGTCGGCATCCGTCGCGGTAGTCGCGGTGACGCCGTTTGAAGCGGTAATGAGAGTGACGCGCGAAGCCGCGACGATTGTTTCGTCCGCATCCACGACGACGCCTTCAATCGTTCCTAAGCCTTGACGTTGCGCGAATCCGACGCTTGCCAGACAGACGATAACGAGGCAGATGTGAACTGTTTTTGAGAGGCTAATGTTTCTGGTGATAATCAATTTGTAAAGCTCGCTTGTAAAAAATTTCGGGGACGAGAAAGATTTATCTTTTGTGAGGAATGCACTCTTATTGTGCATTAGATACCGCGACAAAACTCATATTAAACACCTGATGTCAGGACACTTTCCGTCCCGACAGGGACGATTGATAATAGCCCGGCGATTTATCGCTGGGATTAGATGTGAAACAGTTTCCAGTCCCGTCAGGGACGACTGAACACGGTCGTAGAGCGGAGTTCAGTCGTCCCTGACGGGACTGGAAACTCCTTAACTGAGTCGTCCCAGCGATAAATAGCTGGGCTATTATCGTGATGTCCCAACGGGACATCAAAAGTGTCCAGACATCAGATTAAACACATCAAACTGAGAATTTCTTGAGCGCGTTTCATAAACTTAATACTGTTGGATTCTCAAGCAAACCCTCGCTCCGTCTGTACTCTATCGTCACACTCCTTACAGATTAGACGGGTATTCTCCGGCGTGTAGCCACTCATTGCCTCAAACCTATCAAGAACTGCATTGCGTTCGGGCAAAACTATATTGCAGAGAGCGCACCTCCCGCTCTGCTCTTGGCGTTTGAATGCCTTCAATTTGCGTCGGTACATGGGCTTACCACGCTCATCATACGAAAGTTCTTTGGCAAGCTTACGGCGGAGTGCCCAAAAGAGTTGATCGTCGTCTCCACTTAAAGAGCGAAGCTTTACCCGAACATCTTCGAGGAAGGGACGAAATTGTTCGAGTTCCGGTTCAGTCAAACGCCGATTAGTCATGATTTATCTTTCGCCGCCGAACACATTACTTTCATTACGGATTCAGAAAAGGATTTGTGAGGCGTTCGCGTCCGACGGTCGTCGCTTCGCCGTGTCCGTTCAGCACGCGCACGTCATCACCGAGCGGCAAGATTTTGTTTTTGATGGAAGCGATGAGTTCGTCGAATGAACCGCCGGGTAAATCCGTGCGCCCGATGCTTCCGGCAAACAGCGTGTCGCCCGCGACCACGACGCGCTCGCGTTTCTCGAACATCACGACGTGACCGGGAGCATGTCCGGGCGTGTGTATGATGTCGAAATTAAGGTCGCCGACCTTGTACGTTTCGCCGTCCTGCCAGAAGCGTTCGACGGGCGGCGGCGCGTCATAAATCAGATTCAGCATCGCCCATTGCGGGCGCGGAATGCCGAGCCACGCGGGTTGTTCGGGCAAGTTTTCGTAAAGCAGTGCATCGTCTTTGTGCAAGATGATTTCCGCGTTCGGGCGAAGGCGTTTGAGTTCCGCGACGCCGCCGATGTGGTCGAGGTGCGCGTGCGTTAAGGCGATTGCCTGAAGATCGAAACCGAGTTCGTCAAGACGGCGTGAGAAGCGCGCACCGTCGTCACCGGGATCAATCACGATTGCCTTGCGTGTTCGCTCACACGCGACGATGCGTGCGTTCTGGGCGTAAGCTGAAACTACGAGTTCTTCGATATACATAAATTTTATTCGGTAAGCCTTATCATGAAGTAAGCATCTAACCGGCAGAACGAGATTCTAACAGCAAATCCCGATGAACTCTCAAATGCCCGACATCCGACACGGCGACCAAAGCGCACGCACCGCCGCGATTAAACGCAAGGCTCTCGAACTAGGCTTTCACAAAGTCGGCATCGTTCCCGCCGTCAGGCTCGAAGCGGAGCGTGAGCATCTCGAAGCGTGGTTCGCGCATGGATTTCACGCGAACATGAATTGGATGAGGCGCGATGACGAAGCGGTGAAACGGCGCACCGACCCGCGCGAGATTTTCGCAGGCGCGCGTTCCGTCGTCGTCGTCGCGCTTAATTATTTCACCACGCACAGTCACGAAGAAACCCTGACGCGCGGCAAGCTTTCGCGTTATGCGTGGGGCGATGATTATCACGATGTCGTGGGTGAAAAGTTGCGCGCTCTGCTGGCTTGGATGAGCGACAACTTCGCGGGCGCGACGGGGAAAGCCTGTTGCGACATTCAGCCGATGATGGATAAAGCGTGGGCGGTGCGTGCCGGGCTTGGGTGGATTGGCAAACACTCGAACGTCATCACGCGCGATTACGGTTCGTGGGTTTTTTTAGGCGAACTGATTACGAATCTCGAACTCGAATACGACACGCATATTGAAAGCGACCACTGCGGCTCGTGTCACCTGTGCATCGAAGCCTGTCCGACGGACGCGATTGTCGCGGACAGAATCGTTGACGCACGGAAGTGTATTTCGTATCAAACCATTGAATCGCGTGATGAGACGTTGCCCGATGACATCGCGCAAAATCAAAGCGGCTGGCTTTACGGGTGTGATATTTGTCAGGACGTTTGCCCTTGGAATCGTTTCGAGAAGCCAACGACCGAAGAAGGATTCACCGCGCGTGCGAATGAAACCACACTCGAACTACGGCAAGTTTTAGCATGGACACAGGAAGAATATGCCGCGCGTTTCCGCAAAAGTGCGATAAAGCGCGCCAAGCTTTCCGGCTTGCAACGCAACGCGCGTGCGCTTCATAACGCCGCATCGCACGCGGTGCAAGAACCGACGGATGATGAAGACTGAAATCTCTCGCTAACCTGCTTCACGCGCATCAAAGCATACATAACGCTATAATAATTTTATTCACAACGTCTCCGTTCGTCGTTCGTCAAAACAAGTGATTACTACGCCGCTTAAAGATTCTTACAACCGCCCGATACGCGACCTGCGCGTGTCCGTCACAGACCGTTGCAACTTTCGCTGTTTCTATTGTCTGCCGCACGGCGAACCGCCCGCCGCTCCAAAGTCGCAGATGTTGACTTATGAAGAAATCGAAATGGCGTGCCGCATCTTCGTCCGGCTCGGCATTGAGAAGATACGTTTGACGGGCGGCGAGCCGCTGATGCGCCGCGACATCGAATCACTCGTTGAGCGCGTCTCAGCGATTGACGGCGTGCGTGATTTGGCACTCACGACGAACGGTTATTTTCTTCGTGACCGCGCACAAGCATTGAAAGACGCGGGATTAAATCGCATCACGATTTCTCTTGATAGCCTCGACCCCGAACGCTTCAAACGGATGACCGGAGTTGATGTGCTTGACCGCGTACTGGAAGGTATTCACGCCGCGAAGCGTGCCGGACTCGCGCCCGTAAAAATCAATTCCGTTATCGTGCGCGGACACAACGATGCGGAGGTCGCGGACATGGCGCAGTTCGCGCGTGAGCATGATGCACAGATGCGCTTTATCGAATTTATGCCTCTGGATTCCGGTCACGATTGGAAGCGTGCCGATGTCGTTTCCGGCAAAGAGATTCGCGCGCGTATCGAAGAGAGATTCCCGCTCGTTCCCGTACATCAAACTCATAAACCTACGGGTTCGGAAACCGCGATGCGCTTTCGTTTTATGGACGGCGCACCGGGTGAAATCGGCATCATTGCTCCCGTCACACAACCGTTTTGCGGGGCGTGTTCGCGCATCCGCCTCACTGCCGACGGGCAAATCAGAACGTGTCTGTTTTCAAAATCCGAACACTCTCTGCGCGACGTAATTAGAGGCGGAGCAAGTCAAAACGAAATCATAGATTTTATACGCGCCGTCGTGTGGCGCAAGGAAGCGAGCCACGACATCGGCAGCCTCGCCTTCATTCAACCCGCGCGCACGATGTCGCTTATCGGCGGCTAAAGACGCTCCCGATAAGCGACATCTCAAGTAGTGAGTGATGCTACTTGTGAGTCACATTACTAAAAATGACACTCTCATAAATCGCTCAACCATCTTTCCCTGTTTTAGAAAAAGGAGTTTCGCATGAAAATTATCTGTTCCCTGTTCTTATTACTCGCCGCCTCGTGTGCCTTCCTGTACACCCCGACCGAAGCCCGCATCGCTCAACCACAAACGATGAGCGATGTCGCGTTTAACGGCGAAAAGGTCACGAAAACTAACGCCCAATGGAAGCGCATTCTGACGCCCGCGCAGTACACCGTCTTGCGTAAAGACGGAACGGAAGCACCTTACTCACACTCATACACCAAACTCAAAACCAAAGGAACTTATCACTGCGCGGCGTGCAAACTCGCGCTCTTTAGTTCCGAAAACAAATACGACTCGCAGACCGGCTGGCCCTCGTTTTACCAACCGATTGCCGCCGCCAACGTCATCGAATCCGAAGACACCAGTAATGCTATGGAAACGCGCACAGAGATTACATGCGCCCGTTGCGGCGGACATCTCGGACACGTCTTCAAAGACGGACCCGAACCGACCGGCTTACGTTATTGCATGAACGGCGTCGCGCTCAAATTCATGCCCGCTGCCGGAAGCACCGCGACCAAGCGACGCGCGACTGCACGCCGCAGTTAAAGCTTCACACCAACCCCGAACACAAATTATCAAAGCGGTGCGTGCCTAACTTACAGGCACGCGCCGCTTCTCTTTTCGCCGTGTAATCCTGTATGGGAAACACGATGTGTGATTTACGGCGCGGGGGTTATACTTGCCGCATCTTTCGACCACTTGAGGTGAGCCACCATGTCAACGATTCTCGAACCACCGACCGCGATTAAAGAACCGACGCCGCGCAGCGACACCGCCGATGATGTCCTCCTTCAAACCGCACCGGAGACATACCGCATCACCGTCGCGGAATATCACAGGATGATTGAAGCGAATGTCTTTAGCGAAAACGCGCGTCTCGAACTTATCAAAGGAGTTCTCATCAAAATGAGTCCGAAAGGCAAACGCCATGCGGCGGCGACCGACCACATCAACAAAGTCTTTTACAAGTTGCTTGGCGAGCGCGTCATCGTCCGCAATCAGAACCCGGTTCTGTTTGACGACTCGACCGAACCCGAACCCGACCTCGCCCTGCTTATACCGCGAGAAAAAGAATACTTCGACCGTCTGCCGACGCCCGCCGATGTGCTGTTGATAATCGAAGTCTCCGATACGACCTTGAAGTATGACCGCGACACGAAAAGTTTGCTGTATGCCAAAAGCGGCATCGCCCAATACATCGTGCTGAACGTCAAGACACGCGAAATCACGGACATGCGCGAACC
>JBGTMR010000176.1:0-8626 GCA_041743485.1 Pyrinomonadaceae bacterium | reverse complement strand
CGCGAGCAGCTTGAAAGCGTCCACAAGCAGCGTTCGCAGACTTACGATTTCCGCGTACATCAGCCGCTCGCCGGGCGACAGCCCGTGACCTTCCTCAAGCCGTTCGGCGACCTCGTCGCGACACCATTCGTGAACCGTCTTCCCCGCGAGTACGGCGCGCAGTTCGGCTTCCGCCCAGACTTCTTCAGTTACGCGAAACCCGATTGCCCGCGTTTTCAACTTGCCGTTTCTCACTCCACCTCCAACTGAGGTGGTTTAATTATTCAGGACACAAAACTCTCGCTAGAATACAGCGATGAGAAAATACGACGACGAATACAAACAACAAGCCGTCAAGAAAATACACGACGGGCAATCGGTAGCGAGCGTCGCACGCGAGTTAGGCGTGGCGGAAAGCCTGCTCCATAACTGGAAGCGGCAAGTATCTGAGCGTAGCTCAGACGCCGATAAGGAAACGCTCGCCCTCAAGAAGCGGATTCGTGAGTTGGAAATGGAGCGCGACAGGCTTTGCCCATAAAGTCGAAAACGGTGCTTGATAGTGCGCTCGGATTTTGCATGACCGCAATATGGTGTACTCAACGCCGACTTTATGGGCAAAGCCAGCGCGACATCCTAAAGAAGGCAGCCCTTATCTTCGGCAGAAGCGCGTAGTCAGATACCGCTTTATTGACGAAGCTAAGGGCTGCTATCCACTCGCTCTGGTGTGCCGTGTGATGCGAGTCTCAAAGAGTGCTTATCACGCTTATGCGAGCGGCAAAACTTACGTGTTAAGCCCGGTGAAAGCTGAACTTGGCAGACAAGTCAAACAGGTTTTCTGGGCGCACCGGCGACGCTACGGGTCGCGCCGCATCCATGCAGAACTCGTGGCACAGGGCATCAGTATCGGACGTTTTCAGGTTCGTTCGCTGATGCGACGCCTTGATTTACAGGCGATTGCGCCGCGCCGTTTTCGTCCAAACACAACCCACTCGCGGCACACATCTCAGGTGAGTCCGAACCTGTTGCTAAGTGCCGCGAACGCCGCCCAGCAACCCGGTCAAGTCATCATCGGCGACATCACTTATTTGCCGCTTGCGTCGGGCAAGTGGAGTTACTTAGCAAGTTGGCAAGATAAATTCACGAGGCGCATCGTGGGATGGGCGGTCGCCGATTCGATGACCGAAGCATTAGTGATTAAAGCCTTCGAGCGGGCGGTTGGGAGCGGCGGCATCAAGGCACAAACGATTGTTCACACGGATCGCGGCAGCCAGTACGTGTCAAAGAACTTCCGCGCACTGTTGCAAGTCAACCAATGTCGGCAAAGTATGTCGCGGCGGGCTAATTGTTGGGACAACGCGCAAGCCGAAAGTCTGTTTTCGAGATACAAAGCAGAGCTACTTGAAGACGGATTATTTGAAGACACAGCGCAAGCGAGAAGCGAAACCTTCTCTTACATCGAAGGTTATTACAACCGAGTGCGACGGCATTCAAGTCTGGGTTACAAAACTCCCGAAGCGTTCGAGCGGGAATGGCACATCAACACTAAAAAGAAAGGGTCAAGTAGCGAGAGGGTTGTGTCCGGCAAAACTTGACCATCTCACATCGTGTCGGCTCTCATTTGAAAGATTTGAACGTGCATTCGCGTTATCTGCTGGATTCGTTTCCGGTCGTGATTTGCGACAACATTCGCATACATCGGTGTCGGCTGACGCGAAAGACGATTGACAAGGAAGATTATCGCGGACGCATAGCGAGCAAGCGTCAAAACTTGGCGATCATGATGGTTCCGGCATTTCGGTCGTTTTGTGAGTAAAGAACTCTTTCGCCGTCGGCGGATACGTCCAGACCGGGGTAAGTCCAAATGGGTGGTATATCGGTCACCGTCGTTACCGATAATGTCCGATTCTTAAAATCGTAGAACTTAATGTGATACGGCGGACGGGAAGCGCGGGCAACGAAATAGACGCCCCCCGGAGTGACAATCCAGTAACGCCAGTAACCTGCTTCCGACAACTCCGGTATCGGAGTCTCATCGCCGCCTTCGACGGGAACTCGCCACACTCCGGCAACACCGCGCGCTTTCGTGTAAAAAATCGCACTGCCGTCGGGAGCGGGCATAGACTCGAAGCCGCCGTGTTTGGTGACTTGTACGGATTCGCCGTCAAAAAGCGGCATCTTCCATAAGTTGAAATCGCCCGCCCGATTCGAGCAAAAGTAAATCCATTGTCCGTCGGGACTCCACGACGGTAAGACTTCCTGCGACGGCTCAAAGGTTAGGCGACGCGCCGCCCCGCCGTCGGTCGAGACAACGAAGATGTCGCCGTTGCCGTTTGTTTGCGCGTCATAGAGAATCATCTTGCCGTCCGGTGAAAAACGCGGACTTCCCGCCGCGCTCACCGATGCGGTTGATGACGGTTGCTGTTCGTCGGTAGCGTGAAGGGAACCGGTGATTCGCCGTTGACGTGTACCGTCCGCGTCGGCAATCCACACTTCGCTGTTTCCAGTCCGGTTTGAGATGAAAGCAATCCGTCGGTTATCGGGAGAGAGAACAGGGCTGTGGTCGTCGCGGCTCGACTCGATGAGTTTGCGCGCAACGGCGAGATTTATATTTATACCGGTCGAGTTTGGGATTTTGCTTTCAAGTTGCCGGATGTTTGTCCCGAACGACTCTTCAACGAAAGCCAGCGTCTGACCATCGGCGGAAACAGCCGGGTTCGTAACGTTCTTGTTGTTCGTCACGATCAATTCGGATGCGCCGCCGTCAATCGAGATTTGGCGCATCTCGGAGGTTAAGGCGGTAGTACGCGAAGCATAGATGATGCGCTTTCCGTCCGCGCTCCAAGCGAAACCGGAAATCGTCTTTTTGTCAAAAGTCAGTTGTCGCGCAATCAAATTATTACTCGCGCTCTCTATGACGAACAATTCCGTAGCTCCGCCGTCGAAGTCGCGCACGAAGGCAATGCTTTTACCGTCGGGCGAGAAATGCGCGCCGATGTCGGTCGCGGTTTCCGGCGGCGTGGTCAAACGTCTTTTCGCGCTCGTCGCCACGTCAACCACAAACACGCCGCGTCGTCCGCCGTCCGCGTCCGCATCAACGACCGCAAGCAGCTTTCCGTCAACGGAAAACGAGAGTCGCGAAAAATTTTGGCGCAAATCGCAAATTTTACGCTCTACGCCGCCCAAAGCCGGAACAAGGAAGACTTCGCTGTGAGCCGCGAACCGGCGAACGAAAGCGACATGAGAATTATCCGGTGAGAACGTCGGGTGTATCTCGTCGGCTTCCGTGTCGGTTAAACGCACCGGATCGCCCGCGCCTATCTGCTTAATATAAACATCGAAATTGTCGCCCGTACCGCCGTTCCAGACGAAAGCGAGCAGCCTGCCGTCGGGGGAAAACGCCGGAAAGCTTTCGCGTCCCGGCAGACCGGAGAACGGAGCGACGCGCGAAAGCAACACGACTTTCGGTGCGCTCTCAGGTAAAGAGTTTCGATAAACGGCGAAGCCGATTGCCGCTGCCGCGACGCCGAACACGAACGCAAACCACAACCGATAATTGCGACGCAATTCCCGCGCCGTGTCCGGCGCGGGCAAAGCCGCAACGCGCGACGAGCTTACCGACGGCGTTCGCGGCGGCTCCGAATCTTCAATCGAGATTGTTTCTTCGACATGAATGCGCGTCAGCGTATGTTCTTCAACGATGACGGCAGCGTGCGCCGCCGTTTCAGTGACGGCGGATGAGAAACGATAACCGCGCTTTGGCAGCGTTTCGATCAACTTGGCGGCATCGCTGTTACCAGCCAGCTTTTTGCGTAGCCACGAGATGTTGCGTGCCAGCGTCGCTTCCTCGATAAACGTGTCGTGCCAAACCGCTTCCAGCAGATACTCTTTAGTCAATACGCGCCCGGCGTTTTCCACCAACACCAACAGCACGTCAAACTCCTTCGGTGTCAGCGCAACCTGCTTTTCCGCCTGCCAAAGCAAACGGTTTTGCACGTCCAAGCGAAACTCTCCAAACTCATAAAAGCTTGTTGATGCTTGTCTTTCCATGCTATCCGAAGTTTATCCGAAAACTTTCCAACCCGTTTCCAGACTTTTTATTGAAGAATTTATAAGGTGCGACGCATACGAACGCCGCCGCCGATGCACGCCGGCATCTTGTCAAACATGGAAGTCAAACGCAAAACCACCATCGAAATCGAGACGCATCGGAGCGTCTCATTCACCGCTCCGGTTTCAGCTGCCGTTGTTCTTTGTCCGTTTTGCGCCACGCAAGAACAGATGCTTACACCGGAACAAGCCGCCGCCACATTCAACATCAGCCGGCGGGCGATTTACCGCTTCGTCGAACAAGGCACGGCGCATTTTGTCGAAATCGCAAACGGCGAAGTGCTGTTGTGTCCGGCTTCCATTATCGCGGTCAAACACCGATAGCCTGTCGCCCTGAACGCCGTCGAACCCGGAAAATAATTGTTCCCGCTTCGCAAAAGAAGGAAACCTATGAACCACATCGCCACCCATTATCAAACATCAACTTTGCCGACAACCTCGCCGGCGATTTCGCTCATATTCTCATCCCGAAAACTCGCGCGTTGTGCGACTCGAACCGCACTGTTTTTCTCTATGTCGCTGTTTATGCTGTGGGCAAGTGCTTCGCTTGTCCGCGCAGACCATTCATTGACCAATGTTGCGACCGGAACTCGCCCCGTCGCCGTCGCGGTTAATCCGGTTACCAACCGCACTTACGTTCTTAACCGCGACGGCAACACCGTTACAGTCATTAACGGCGCGGATACGGCGGCGACCGTGAGCGTCAATGTCGGCACTGCTCCCGTCGCCGTCGCCGTCAATGTCGAGACGAATCGGATTTACGTCGTCAATCGCGGCAGCAATAACGTCACGGTGATAAACGGCGCGGACAATTCGACAAACACCGTCGCCGTCGGCAATCTACCCGTCGCCGTCGCGCTTAATTCCGATACGAACCGGGTTTATGTGGTCAATGAAACCAGTAAAACCGTCACGGTCATCAACGGTGCGGATAATTTGACGACCACGGTCAACGTCGCGCCGACCGGATTTTTCGTGCCGGCTTCGGTCGCGGTCAATCCGGTAACGAACCTGATTTATGTCGGCAATCACAGCACCGGCGGCTTAATCGTCATTAACGGCGCGAACAACACGACGCAGACGATTGCCCTGAATCAAACGCAGGAAGCGATAGCCGTCAATCCGGCGACGAATAAAATTTACGTTCAAAGTTTTAGCGGCGAAGTTTTTCGGATTGATGCCGCCAACGGCAACCAGATTAGGAGAGTTCCGGCGATTACATCGGACGGCGGGACTACGCCCGAAAATTATCCGTCGTTGGCGGTCAACCCGGCGACTAACCGGATTTACACGGTCTACGGTAACAACGGCGTTCGTTCCGCTTTCGGCGTCATCAACGGTGCTGACGATACGAACCAAGTATTTCGCTTCGCCGACAATGATTCTAATTCACGTATCGATTCGGTGGCGGTCAACGCCGCGACCAATAAAATTTATTTTACCGACGCCGCCGCCAACCGAATCAAAATCGTCAACGGCGCGAACAACGTCGAACTCGTCAACTTGATTTCAAACGGTACGGAGCCGCGCGCACTGGCGGTCAACTCTGTGACGAACCGCATCTACATCGCCAACGCCGTAGGTGGCAACGCGACCGTGCTTGACGGCGGCAATCTGCGCGGTGGAACAAGCGACGGCGTGCAAAACGTTGCCCCCGGCTCACAGCCGTCTGCCGTTGCCGTCAATGAAATTACCAACCGCGCCTACGTCGTCAATCAAAACGGCAACAACGTGACGGTTTTCGATGCGACGAACAACAGCGTTGCCGCAACCGTTAATGTCGGAACTCTCCCGGTCGCCGTCGCGGTCAGTCCGATTTTGAATCGAATTTACGTTGTCAATCAAACGAGCAACAACGTCACGGTGATTAACGGCGCGGACAATACGACGCAGACCGTCGCCGCCGGAACTTCTCCAACCGGAATCGCCGTCAATCCGGTAACGAGCCGCGTTTATGTCGTCAATCAAACGAGCAATAACGTCACGGTGATTGACGCGGCGAACAATAACGCCGTCTCGACCGTTTCGGTCGGAAGTGCGCCGGTCGCCCTCGCGGTCAATCCGGCGACAAATCGCATTTACGTCGTCAACAAAAACAGCAATAACGTCACTGTGATAAACGGCGCGGACAATTCGACAAGCACGGTCGCCGTCGGCGCGAGTCCGAACGATGTCGCCGTCAACCCAGCGACGAACCGCATTTACGTCGCTAATCAAGGCGGCAGCGGCAATCCCGGCAGCCTGACCGTCATCAACGGCGCGGACAATTCAATTGCCGTCGCCGCCGGCGGCAACAGTTTCAATCACGTCGTCGTCAACTCTACGAACAACCGAATTTACGCCTCGACCGTCGCCCGGCTTTTCGTCATCAATAGCGCGGACGACAGTTCGCAGAATTTTACGCTCGGCGGCGATATTTTTGTTCTCGCTATTGATACGGCGACCGACAAACTTTACGCGCAGGTTTTGAGCGGCGTAGTTCTGTTCGACGGAGCGACAAAAAGAACATTGCCCGTTTTAACCGGCGGTCAACCGTTCGATGTCGCGGTCAACCGGCGCACCGGACAGGTTTTCGTTCCGAACTTCGGTTCCAGTAACGTCCAGCTTCTAACGCCGAACAACGTCTCCGCCGTGCCGCTTACAACCGGTGTCGTGCCGTCGAACTTCAGCAACAACACCACGACCGACGGCACGCCGACTTTTGACTTTTTTGCGACCGGCAGCTATACGCCGTTCACGCCGCAGCCGCGCAACATCTACTACCAACTCGACTCGGCGCAGGGCGAATGGCTGCGCGCCACTCAAACGGGCAGCAATGGAAATGTTCTGACCGCAACTGCAACCGCCGCGTTTCTGCACAACGGCTTGCACACGATTTATTTCTTCGCCACCGACGGCACAAGCTCGACGAGTATTAATCCTTCGCTCGCAAATTACGACGGTGATTCGTTAGCGACATTTAACAAGTATGACGCAACGACCGGCGGAGCCGACATCACTCCGCACGCAAGTCAAATAACTGGACAAACTAATTCTTTCCAATTTCTCGTCAACGCGATTAACCCGACCGCCGATGACATCCTGATTGAAGGCTTCGTTACGCGCGCGACGGGTGCGCCGATTGCCGGAGCCACCATCACCTTGAGCGGCTCGGCACAAGCGATAATGATGACCGGCAATGACGGACACTACCGCTTCAGCGTACCGGCTGGCGGTGTCTATCAAGTCTCCGTCGCGGCACGCGGACTTCGCTTCTCGCCCGCACAACGTACCTTCGGCTCGCTCGTCGTCAACCAAACATCGGATTTCAGCGCGCTTCCCGCGAAAGGGCGTAGCTTTCGTTTGCGCTAAACGGCGCGTACACGCGGAAAAGTCCGTGTGCGTAGGTGCGGCGTTATTGTCGCGCTGCACCTACGCACACGGACTTTTCTTGCAAACTCCGGTTCGCAGACAAACCCTTACACGGCAAGTAATACCGACTTGCATAACCATTTGAGATACGGTAGAAATCGGCGATGCTACGAGGCATCACCTTGAAGCCGCACCTGACGAGCGATGAACTCTTGCGCCGCCAGTGGTCGCCACGTGGCACGCGCCCAATTGCTAGGGGGCGCGCCCTGCCTACGAGTGGCTGTGGTTGTACGCGGCGGTGCATCCAACGAGCGGGCGCGTCTTCTGGTTGGTGCTGTCGTACCTCAGCGCACAGCTGATGCAGCGTTTCCTCTACGAGTTCGCACGCTCTCACACGACACAAGGTAAGCGCATCGTGATGCTCACTGACGGCGCGACGGCACATCGCGCTAAGTGCTTACGAGTCCCGGAGCGCATCACGCTGGTCGGATTGCCTGCCTACACGCCTGAGCTAAACCCGACCGAACGACTCTGGTCACTCGTGCGTGCGGGAGTCGCCAACCGCGACTTCGACTCGCCTGATGAGTTGGAGCAGTCGGTCTGCACACGCTGTCAGAAGATCAGTGCCGCACCCGCGCAAGTCACGGCTTTAACGAACTACCACTGGCTTCCAAATGCTTAATCTCACTTTGTTACGCAAGTCGGTATAACATTCCGCAAGAGATGCCTCTGAAAACTGTTGTGATACAGATTATCAATTTACAAATCAATACACGAAAGGTATCTTTCGTATATTGATTTGTAGAAATTAGGAAATGAGGTGTAGGTAAATGACAGGAAGAGGTGCGCGTGAAACGTCGCATATCGTTGCGCGAAAGAATACAAAAGGTGAGAAGTTGCTGATTCGCATCGAAGCGGGGTTGCCGGATACGGTTGTGTGGTGGCTGGAGCAATACTTCCGCTTCGAGGTTACGACCGGAGAATCTTCCCGCAAGGTGCAACGCCGCGACTTGCAACTGTTCCTCGACTTCATGACCGAGCAGGAAGACTCGGACGAACGTGTCAGGTGGTCGCCACGGCTGTCGAAAAGTTTTCAGGACTATCTCCGGCGAACGAAGGTCGAAGGTGAGCGACGGTGGAATGACCGGACGATCAATCGTGTGATGGCGCACCTCAAGACGTTTGCCAA
>JBGTMR010000175.1:0-7587 GCA_041743485.1 Pyrinomonadaceae bacterium | reverse complement strand
ACTGACCTGCGCGATGTTCGATGCCGCTTGATTGACGGAAGCAGTTTGATTCACGGCGGCTTGATTATCAACAACGACGCGCGGCGCGGCAGTGACGACACTGCGCGCGGCTTCGACGACCGGCGATGATGGCGGCATCGTGTTTTGCGTGATGACGGCGGTGGTGTCCGGCGTCAGGTTTGGTATCGCATTCTGTACTGCGTTCGGTGTCGCGGCGTTGCGCGCGAGTTGTTCTTCGCGGTCGGACTCTCGCATGAAAGCTTCGAGCGTTTCGCTGGCGGGTGATTGTTGCGAACCGCTTGGAAGTTCCAGTTCATCACTCGGATTGATGGACGGAGCGCGAAGAACGCGCGGCGTGACGGCGATAACGATGTCGGTTTTGGAATTGTCGCGCGTCGGCGTGGTCACGAATCGTCCGAGAATCGGAATCAAGCCGAGCAATGGAATCCCGCTTCGCCCGCGCGATTCGCGGTCTTGCGCGATGCTGGCTAACATCATCGTCCGATTGTTTTGAATGCGCGCCGTTCCCGAAATCGTGCGTTCGGTAAAGGTCGGCGTCAAACTTCCGACTCCGGTTACGTCTTTCGATTCGATGGACATCGTGACTTGAACGTCGAGATTAGGGAACACAGTCGGCTTGAACTTTAAGGTCAAACCCGTCGGTTCATACTGAATGACAGGAAAACCGCCGCCGTTAAACGCGCCGCCCGTCGTGTTTCCCGTTCCCGTGTTGCCGGTTTGTGGAAAGCCACTGAAAACTTGCGCCGTTTGAATCGGAACGCGATTACCGATGCGGGCTTCGGATTGTTCACCGTCGAAAGCGTGAACCTGCGTTTGGGCGAGCAAGCGCGAATTGTTCTTGGTCTGCAAAGCACTTAAAGTGAGCGGCGGAAGCAAAATCCCCGCGCCGAATAAGAGAGGAGAGGCAACAGCGTTCATACCTGTGCCGATGACAGCGTTCGGCACATTACTATTATTGTCGGTGAACGGAATGAGCAAGCTGCTTGTGCCGCCGAGATTGCCGAGCGAACCGGCATTACCGAGTTGACCGCCGAGTTGGAGTAAATCGGTGCGTGAGACTTCGTAAATCGAAACGTCCATCACGACTTCCGAGCGGTCTTTATCAATCGTCTTGATGATGTTGCCGATGACGTTCAATTGTTCGGGCGTCGCGCGGACGGTGAAACTGTTGGTCGGATTATTCGGAGAGAACGTCGGCACAAGCCCGCCGACGGGCGGCACAAGCGGCGCAATCACGGTGCGCGCGTCGTTCGGGGCGATGTTCTTCAAGTAAAAAGTGCGGATGGCGAGTTGTTGATACTGCCCGCGTTTGGATTGTTCGGCGACGAGAATCGTGCGGCGACCGAGGCGTTGAAAGAATAATCCCTGCGTCAGAAAAATATAATCGAGTGCCTGCGCGACGGTGACGTTTTGTAAATCAATGCGCGGGAGTTGGCGCGTGCGGGCTTGAAACTGCCCGTCGAAGATGACGTTTAATTCCAGTTGGCGGGCGAGTTCGCGCACGACCTGTTCGAGGTTGGTATCGGCGGCGAACTGCACGTTGCGACGCGATTCGACGCGCGGCGGCGTGATGTTTTGCACAGAGTTTTGCCCGGCGTTTTGTCCCGGATTGTATGCGGTCGGCGTCAGGCGCGAGGCTTCGCCGGAGGAGTCGGGCGGCTTGCCGGGATCATTAACGATTGCCGGATTGCCGTTAAGAGAGCGCGTGATGCTGCTGCGCGCGGGCGTCGTGCCGTTCGTGCCGTTGGCTTCCTCTTTCGCCTGTTGAAGTCGAATCATGCGCTCCATTTCCGCTTGCGCTAGTTGATTCGTCTGGTCATAACCGAAGCTTTGCCGGAAAGCGTTATACGCCCCGATATAGTCGCCGCGCTCGGCAAGGGCGCGCCCTTGCATCACGAAACTTTGCGAGGCATTGAAGACGGCGCGGCGATAGTGGAGTTGATATTCAACATCCGAAGGGCGCGCGGCGAGGGCGAGCGTGAAGGCTTGCGCGGCGTCTTCCCATCGTTGCGCGGATTCAAACGCCAGACCGCGCTTGTAGTCCTTTTCCCCCTTCTTATCAAGGGCGACGGCGACGGTCGGAAGGATGAGAGCGCACATCACGACGAGGGCGGCGATGCGGTGAAGCGTGCGAATGTAAATAGAAAAATTCATATTGTGATGATTGGTAACGCCGACGATAAAGAAGTGAAACGCCGTCAAACGCGAACGGTACGTTAGATTAAAGAATCGAAAATTTGAGATTTGAGATTTCAAATTTGAGATCTGTGGTGCGTATAAAAAGTTACACGCCTCATACGGCAAAGCGGTTCCCGAAATTTACTTTGCTCCGATTTGTTCGACAAATGTCACGCGGTTGATTTCATGCAAGGTCGAAGCACCGGAGAAAACTTTTTGTAAAGCCGATTCACGCAACGATTTCAAGCCTTCGCTTTCCGCCGCGCGCCGCACTTCGCTGCCCGGTCGTCGTTCGATAATCATCTCGCGTATGTTGTCGGACAAATCGAGCAGTTCGTGAATGGCGGTGCGCCCGCGATAGCCCGTGTGATTGCAGGCATCACATCCGACGCTTCGATAAAACAGGCGTCCGGCGTGGTCGCTTGGATTGAGTCCCGATTCAACCAATTCTTCCTCCGTCGGATGGTCTTGTTTTTTACAGACCGGACACAGCAATCGAATCAGACGTTGCGCGAGGACGCAGTTGAGCGACGAAATGAAATTGTACGGCTCAACGCCCATATTCAGGAAACGCCCGATGACATCAATCACGTTATTGGCGTGAACGGTCGTGAAAACAAGGTGTCCGGTCAAGGCGGATTGAATCGCAATCTGCGCCGTTTCACTATCGCGGATTTCACCGACCATGATTTTATCCGGGTCGTGGCGCAAGATTGAGCGAAGACCGCGCGCGAACGTCAAACCCTTTTTCTCGTTGACCGGAATCTGTGTGATGCCGTGAAGTTGGTACTCAACGGGGTCTTCGATGGTGATGATTTTGTCTTCTTCATTTCTGATTTCATTGAGTGCGCCGTAGAGCGTCGTGGTCTTGCCCGAACCTGTCGGACCCGTGACCAAAACCATGCCGTAAGGTTCGGCGATGTAGCGGCGAAACTTGCGTATATCGTCTTCGGCGAAGCCGATAACGTCGAGGTCGAGGTTGCGAAATTCTTCGTTGATTTGCTCTTTGTCGAGAATACGAATCACCGCGTCTTCGCCGTGAACCGTCGGCATAATCGAAACGCGAAAATCCACATTGCGCCCTTTATAACGCACGCGAAAACGTCCGTCCTGCGGCACGCGCCGTTCGGCGATGTCGAGTTCGGACATCACCTTGATGCGCGAAATCAAGGTTTGGTGATACTGCAAATCTATCGGGTCAACTTTTTGATACAACGCGCCGTCAATACGAAACTTGACCTGTACGTTCGTATCGCGCGTCTCGATATGAATGTCGGAAGCACGCGATTCGAGAGCGTTATAAACAATCGTGTCAACCAGTTTAATAATCGGCGACATCTCGCTGTCGGTCGCCAAACGATCTAAATCTAAAACTTCTTCGCCATGTTCGGTTTCTTTGATGAGGGAGATGCGGAAGCCCGATGCCGCTTCCTGCATCACGCGCTGCGTCGCATCGCCTTTCTTCAAAACCGTTTCAATCGCTCCGGCGGTCGCAATCAACGTGATGAGTGTGCGTATGCCGAGTTGGGCGCGCAGGGCGGAAGTCAGTTCATCCACACGCTCAAGGTCGGTCGGGTCAGCCATGGCGATGGAGAGGCGTTTGCCGTCGTTGGTGTTGCTTTTAAGCGGCACGAACTGTTGACGCAACATCAAGTCAACGGGCAGGCGCGTCAGCATTTCGTAATCAATCGGCGACTCGCCTTCGATGGGCAGCAGGTCTATGTACTCGATGCGGTAACGACGCGCGCGGGCGCGGGCTTCGCGCACTTCCGGCGGGTCTTCGGCGGCGAAGTTCGCGGCTTGCCCGTCAAGCATCGCGTCGGGTTCGAGTGTCGAGGATTGAGCCATATAAATCTTTCCTTAAATCGAATCGGTCAGAGCAGTATGTTAAAGCCTTCTTGTTTGAAATGCCCGTCGTGAGTTAAAGCATCGGTCAGTCCGTGTTCGCGCATAACATTCATCGAGATACAGTCCGTCAGGCTATATCCTTTATCGAATCGTGATTCATAAAATGTGAGAGCGGCATGAAACGCTTCCGGTGTTTGCATGACGACTTCAATTTGCAAATTCAACAGCGTAGCGCGCACGCTCACAATCGCCGTCCGCCGCGTTTTGATTCCACCTTCAGCGTGAAAATTGAGTAGTTCAACTAATACATCGGAAGTCGTAATGATGCGCGTCCCGCCAAGCGATGCGCCGACGGCGAGGGCGCGGGCGCGCCATTGGTCACGCGCACTTGTCAGAGCTATCCAGTAGAGTGAGTCGGCAAAAACAGCTTTCACGATTCTTCCACTTTCTTCTTAGGCGCGCCATAAAGATAGTGGTCGTGGTTAATAGCACCATCCGTTGGTAATTCATCCCAAACTTCAGGCGGCAAACTGTCAACAAGTTCGGTGATAACTTCCCAAATCGGGCGGTGACGGTTGCGTTCTCTTTCGGCGTGAAGTTCGATGTTCTCGACGAACGTTAAAACTTCACGCCGCTGTTCGACGGGCAGAGCGCGCAGTTTTTCCAAAATGGATTGTTCGATTCTATTTTCTATATTGGCTTCAATGTCAGGTTCGATATTCGTTGACATAATTTACTTCCTCTCCGAAAGCGTTCGCCGTGCGCTCATCATCGTGTCGAAGCGGTCGAGATGGTCTGGATAATCGGCAGATAAATCGAAAGCAAGATAGTGACGACGATGCCGCCCATCACAAGCAGAATCACGGGTTCAAGCACCGTCGTCAACTGCTCAAGCCGGACTTCGGCTTCGGCGTCATAGAAGCTTGCGACTTCTTCAAGCATCTCGCGCAGACTACCTGAACGCTCACCGACGCCAATCATATCGCGCGCCAGTTCCGGCAGCCATCCGGCGGATTCAACCGCATCGGTGAAGGTGCGCCCTTCACGAATCATCGGCAAGACCGCACTACTTCGCGCACGAAGGGCGCGGTTCGTGATTGACTCGGCGGCGATTTCCCAAGATTCGACGAGTGTGATGCCGCCCGCGAGCATCGTCGCCATGCTGCGCGTCGCCTGCGTGACGGCGAGTTGTTGTAAAAGTTTTCCGGCAATCGGCAACTTCAGAAGCGTTTGGTCAATCTTGATTTGACCGTCGGGCGTGCGCGACCAGTAATAAAACCCACCGCCCGCAATGAGAAGTAAAGGCACAATCCAGTATAGATTCGTCGCCACGAAAGTCGAACCCGAAACGACGATAACGGTTATCATCGGCAGTTCGCGCCCGAACCCCGCGAACAGTGTGGACATGCGCGGCACGACGAACAGGGTCAGGAAAATCACCATCGCAAACGACGCGGCGAGCAGCAACATCGGGTACGCGAGCGCGCCGCGCACCTTGCGCCGCATCTCCACGCCGCGCCGGACGTATTCAACGTATCGCCGCAAAACTTCATCGAGCGCGCCGCTTCTCTCGCCCGCCAGCATCGAAGCCGTATAGATGCGCGGGAACGCATCGCCCTGCGCGGCGAAGGCTTCCGAGAGTGCCGACCCGCCGCGTATGCGTTCTTCGATGTCGGTTAAGAGAACGCGCAGTTTAGCGTTCGGAGCGCGTCGCCCAAGCATCGTGATTGATTGCAAAATCGGGATACCGGCACGCAGGAGGGCGGCGAGTTGTTGATTGAACAACAGAAAATCGCCCGTCTTGATGCGCGCCTGTCCGTTATTATTTTCACCGCCGCCCCGCCGTATGAGAGACGGCAAAGACGCCGCCCCGCCCTGATTAGGTGCGGCGATAGAGAACACGCGAAAGCCTTCACCTTCCAAACGCCCACGCGCCTCACTCGCGCCGACGGCTTCGACGGTGCGCGTGATGAGTTCTCCGGCAGGCGTGCCGAGACGACACACGAATTTTTTTGTGATTGCCAAAACTTATAAAGCCACCGGAACTTATGAAATTAGAAACGCCGAACGATTATTTTCTTGTGCGTCACGAAACCCTTGATGACGGGGATAATGCGAAACGGAAACTGTCGGCAGTAAAGCCGCGAATTATATCACGCGCGTCCGCGCTCCAAACCCTTCGCCTAACCCCCTTGCGCCTCTTGGATGCAACTTCGGCGGCGTGCGTCACTTACACGCTTTGTCAAAAGTAAAAGTTGCAAATATGAATTTCGGTTTTAGTCAACCGAATTTGCCTTGCGCGCGACGAAACGAAATCACCACCGCGCGCCCGAAGCCCGATTGCTTCGCTCCGGCGCGAAGCTTTACAATACCCACTCGCACCCGAACAATCTTACAATTACATAATCAGAAGTGAACACGTCACGCTCTAAGGCTACCTTTTCACCGAAACTCGCATCACTTTACTTACCCCTAACCTCGCGGGTTGGCGAGACCGCAGATTTCTTTTTCGGTTGCTTCGCGCCCAAGTATTAAAGATGAAGCATCAAAACGGCAGGAGATTAATTTAACGATGACTCGTATTCGCCGCCACTCTCACCATCGGCAAGCATCGCTTTTGTGTTTCGCGCTTGTTTTGTTGCTCGCGGGTTCTTCCGCGCTTCTCGTCGCACAAGACAAGAACGCATCACAAAATCCCAATTCGTCAAACGCGCCGCCGCAAAATCAAAACGACAGCACCGAACTTTTGCTTAACACCGACCTCGTAACGATGACCGTCACGGTCACGGATTTTTACGACCGTTATGTTACGGGTCTCGACAAATCGCACTTTACGGTTCTCGACAATAAAGTCCCGCAGGACATCACCTTCTTTTCCGATGAAGATGCTCCGGCAAGCGTCGGTGTGATTTTCGATGTGTCCGGTTCGATGAAGGGCGACAAAGTTTCGCGCGCCCGCGAAGCCCTCTCGAAGTTCGTCGAAACCAGCCACGATAAAGACGAATACTTTCTCGTCGGCTTTAACACCCGCGCCCAACTCCTGATTGACCGCACACGCGATGCCGATGCGGTCTTGAGCAAGCTGACTTATATCGAAACCAAAGGCAACACCGCGCTTTACGACGCGGCGTATTTGGGCGTTGAAAAGGTCACACGCGGAGCGCACCCGAAGAAAGCACTTCTCATAATCTCCGACGGTCAGGACAACAGTTCGCGTTACACGTTCCGAGAATTGCAAAGATTATTAAAAGAATCCGGCGTATTGATTTATTCGGTCGGCATCACGGGCGGCGCAAATGATTCGTATGCCTCGCAAGGGCAGGCAATCCTCGAAGAACTTTCCGGCGTCTCCGGCGGCAAAGCCTTCTTTCCCGCTTCCGGCGCGGAGATGAACGAAATCTTCGAGCGCATCGCCATCGAACTTCGTCATCAATACTCGATAGGTTATCGCCCGACGAACTTCACGCCCGACGGCAAATGGCACAACGTCAAAATCAAAGTTCAACCGCCGCGCGGAATGCCGAAACTCTCCGTCCGCGC
>JBGTMR010000174.1:0-5177 GCA_041743485.1 Pyrinomonadaceae bacterium | reverse complement strand
CCGCCGACCGATACGCGCGTTTAATTCTTACGCCTTATCACCGATGACAAAAGACCGCATCCAAATCGTCAAAGGCGACATCACGAAGCTTGCCGTTGATGCCGTCGTTAACGCCGCGAACAGCTCACTGCTCGGCGGCGGCGGCGTTGACGGCGCGATTCATCTCGCGGCTGGTCTTGAATTGTTGGAAGAATGTCGATTGCTCGGCGGCTGTAAAACAGGCGAAGCGAAAATCACTAAAGGCTACAAGCTTCCTGCCAAACACATCATCCACACCGTCGGACCCGTGTGGCGCGGCGGCAAGCGCGGTGAACCCGCGTTGCTCGCATCGTGCTATCAATCGTGTCTGAATTTAGCCGTTAAAAACAATACCCGAAGCATCGCTTTTCCGGCGATAAGTTGCGGCGTTTATGATTATCCGGTGCGCGAGGCAACGAAAATCGCGGTCACGGAAACATTGAAGTTTCTCCGTGACCGCGATTCGATTGATGAAGTTTTGTTTGTGTGCTTCGATACGGAAGTTCACGAAGCGTATCTCGAAATCATGCGCGAAGCTTCCAACTAAATCTCTTTTTAACGTGGCGGCGTTACTGGATATTCCACCTTTGGACGCTTATCGGGAATCAAATCCCCTGTGAAAATCTCAAGCACGTTTTTCGCCGTGCCGACGAATGGAAGCAAGTCAAGCCCGACGTGCGCCGCCCCGCGCAGTAAGCCTTTCTTTTTCACTTCATGTCCGGCGAGTCCGACCGCGACAATCGAACCGACGACCGGAATCGGTTTTATCAATCGCTTCGCCAATGCCCAACCTCCGGTGCGTACAACGCGGCGTGTTAATCCTGCTGCCATTTGTTTGTAAATTCCTTTCAACCGATACCGAGTTCAGAGCGCAGTTTCCGCTCATCGTAAGGGGAAAGATTAAACGCGCGGTCGCCGATTTCAAACGTCGGAACTTTGCGCTTGCCGTCGTTTAATTTCATGACGTGTTCCGCCGTGCCTTCGACCTCTTCAATGTTGATTTCTTCGACCTCGATGTTGTGTTGTTTAAGAAAAGCCTTCGCGCGGCGGCAATCGCTGCACCACGTCGTCGTGTACATTTTTATGTTATCCGTGTTCATTGTTTTCCCTTGTGAATGCTTTTGTTGTCGGCGCGGCGCGAATCTTAAATCAACCGGATTCAATCGAATCGCCTTTGCCGCGCCCTATTTGAACCTCATGCTAACATGCCGCATCTTGAGATGCCGCCGGTGCTGTTTATGTTTCCCTTCACGCGATTGAAGTGGCGCGAGATGCGCCCGCTTGTGCTTGACCTGATTGAGCGCATTCACGTCGGACACCGCGACCCGCATTTCGCGTTGCCGGTCGTTGATTTCGTGCGCGTCTTTTCCCCCGAAGCTTCGGCAGATGAACTCTCAAAAGTCGCGGCGCGCGGTTCGATGATCTTTGTCGGTGACAATGAGCGCGGCGGAGCGTTCGCCCTCGCGGAAGGCGAACAGGCGACGTTCGATTTAGGGCGCGAAAGTTTTCACCTTCGCATTCCGCCGAAAATGGGCGGACGTTATGAACTATTCGACGGCGGCTTCCGCATCACGTTCACCGAAACGGAAGAACTTTTAGGATGCAAGCGCGTCCTGATATTGATTTGTCATCGCATCGTCAGCGTTGACGTAACGACGACGCACATTCACACGCACGCACCGAACAAGATGTTCGACTTATTCATCGAATTTGATTGAATACGTTCGCGCACTCTTTGAATCGCGTTACCCGCCGAACTTCGTTTGCACACGTCGCATAAACGCATTCATCATCGCCGTCACACCCTTTTGCATTTCTTTGCTGATACGTTCTTCGCCGACCCAACCCGCGAAGGTATGCAGTTCTTTCGCATCGGCGCGGCGAATCTCGACGGTTTGTTCGATACGGACGCGGGTGCGTTTTTCGTCAAGCGGCGTGAAGTTCGCGGCATAACGCAAGAGGTTTCCCTGCTCGACGTTGGCGGGCGACCATTCGACGAGTTTGTCGGTGTCTTCCGTGAGACGCACAGGGAATACTTGCCGCATCGCCCCCATCATCGGCACGTCGGCGCGTATCGTCCAGAGCCGTGTGCCGTCGGCTTGGGCTTCGATTGATTCGACGCCCGGCATCGTCTCGACGAAATTACGCGGCTCATTGAAAAACCCGCGCGCTTCATCGGGACTGACACCTATTTCCATTTCACCTTTATATCCGGCTTGAATACGAAACACTTTTGCTCCCTTTGTTGCAGTGGTCAGTGGTCAGTGGTCAGTGGTCAGTGGTCAGTGAAGCATGTGATTAACGATTGAGATGTCAAGCACAAAGTTGAAAGTCAACGAACGTGGCTTTGCTTTTACTGACCACTGGACACTGACCACTGACCACTACAGTTGAAATATGAATGAATTAAAAAACAGGCGCGTCAGCGTGCGGAAGATGCCGCGATAGTTCGGGTCTTCGGCGTAGATGACGACGCGCCCGCGTCCCGTCGGTTCTTCGATGACGTGGGCGGTTCCGCGCAAAAGTCGCTCGGTGTTGCCTTCCCAAACGAAGCCCGCGATGCGTAAAGATTGCTTTTCATCTTCACTGAAGACGACGGCGTTCGTGCCTTCTTTCGACGGTTTGAAGAAGTACGCCGAATCAACGAGGACGGGCAAAGTTTCTTCGTCATAACCGAAAGTCAGGGGCGATGTGCGGTCAATCGTCGCGCGCATCACCGCGCCGGGAACGGGTTCGGGAACTTTGCCGGGACGCGCCGAAGGCGATGCAATAGGCGGCAAGACGGGTGCGGCTCCGTCCGCCTTTTCGCTTTGCGGGCGGGCTGTAATCTGGCTCGGACTACCACCCTGTGCCGCTTGTCCGGTCGAATCTTGCGCGGCTTCGTTGAGTTCGCGGTTGGTCTGTGTCGTGTTTTGCGGTTCGCGTGTGGCTTGGGCTTCGCGTCGTGCCGCCGCTGCCGCCGCCCCGCCGCCCGCCGCCGCGATTGATGACGCATCGCCGGAAGGCGCACCGTCACCACTCGCGTCGTCCGAACCGACGAGACGCGATGAAGTTAAATTCACATCTTTCAAAGCCGCCCACACGCCCGCGCCTTTGACGGCGACGAGTGTGCCGCCGCGTTCGCACCACGCTCGCAGTTGGTCTGTTCCGGCTTTGCCGAAAGCCTGCGCGTAGCCGCTTGCCGAGCCGTCGGGCATGATGATGACGTTGAATTTATCAATCTCCGAACGTCGCAAATTCGCAATCGAAATCGGCGTGAACTCGACGCCGTAACGGTCGAACGTCCACCACATCGCACCGTAAGAAAGTTGGTTGACGGGTTCATCCGCGATGACGGCGATGCGCGGGCGTTTCATGGCGACGACGGTTTCCGAACCGACGCCGGTTTCGCCCGTTTCAGTAAAACCGGAATTGACGGCGGCGACTTCGACACCCGTTTCGCGCGCGAGTCCGGCGATGCGTTCATGCAGAGTTTCGGGATTGCGCCCGACGCGAACGACGATTGTGCCGCGCGGATAATCGCGCCCGCCTGCATTCAAAGGGCGCGTGGCGACGGCGAGTTTGAAGTTTTCGTTTAAGAGTTTATAGGCGAGCGACGCCGCCCCGTTGCGTTGATAGGGAATGATATACGCGACGGAAGCGCGACCCGTGACGCCGCCCGTTCGCGCGAAAGTCGTGACGGCGGACGAAGCGAGAAACGCGGGACGCGCGGAGTTCGTCGGATTGGTGTTGATGACATTCATCGTGTCCGTTGTGACTTCTTGCGGACGTTCAACGCGCGTCACGTTGAGGGCGGGCGCGTCTTCCGTCCAGTACGCTTCAACGTTAAACGCGATGGGCAGCGACCACGCGGTGATGTCGTAAAATTGGTAATCCTCTTTCGAGGCATTGCCGCCGCGCCGCTCATTGCGGCGAAAGCGCGACATCTGTTCTTGGATGAAAGACTTGTCGAGTTCGGTGCGCGGTTCGAGCAAAGCTTTGGCGAGCCGCTTCTGCGGTTGATTGAGGTCAATGATATATGCGCCCGCCGGAATCTGTTGTGGCTTGACCGCCGCGTTCGAGTTCAGATAATCGTGGGCGCGTGCGGCGCGAAAAGATTGCTGTGAAATGCCGACTTCGATGCCGGAGCGTGTGAGTATTTCCGCGATTTCGGTGAGGCGTGCCGGGTCGTTGCCGGGCAGAAGTATGACGCGCTTCATCGTCTCGGTGCGTCCTTCTTCAATCGCGGTGCGTTTGAAATCGTAGTAATCCGCGAGCCGTGCGCGGGCGTTCTTCGACGCGGTTTCAAGCGTGGCGAGTGAGGCGACGAAGTGCTTGGCGATTGCCGAGCGAAACGTGACGATGGTGTCATCGTCACGTCGCCAACGCAAACCTTTGAAGCCGCCGCCGTCGGTTTCATACGTCATGCCGGTCGCACCGTTGAGAGCCGGGTACGAATCCCAATAACCCGGATAAAATAAATCGAACACATCGCGGACGTAATAATCCCACTGCCGCGCGTCAAATTCGCGGGCGTTCGTGCGACCGAAAGCGGTCAGCCATTTTTCGGTTTGGGCGCGTGGAAGATTCGGATTAACGGGCAGGGCGGCGGGCGGGAAAAAATACTGCGACGGTTGCCCGTGATGGTCAACGAGGATTTGCGGATTCCATTCTTGATACGCCTTTTGCATGTGGCGCGTCTCGATTTGCGAAGCGACGATGTTGTCGCGGTTTAGGTCGAAGCGGTAACGATTCGTGCGCCCCGACACGCTCCAAGGTTCGCGGTGTTCGGCGGCGAGCGGGTCGGGATTCCCAAGCGCGACCGAGTTGTACCACGTCACGAAACGCTCATGCCCGTCGGGGTTTTCACAGACGTTGACGAGAACGACGCAGTTCTTGAGCATCTCCACCGTCGCGGGTTCTTCCGATGCGGCGAGGTGATACACGACTTGCATCATCGTCTCGAACGACGCGGATTCGTTGCCGTGAATCGTATAAGCGAGCCACACGATGAGCGGCGTTTGTTCGATGACGTTGTTCGCGTCCGCTTGCGTTAAGCCGCGCGGGTCGCTGAGGCGTTTGACATTAGCTTTGATTGTGTCGAGGCGCGCGATGTTCTCCGGCGACGAGATGGCGAGCAGGTGCATCTGCCGCAATTCGTTGGTGCGCCCGATGTCGGT
>JBGTMR010000173.1:0-2425 GCA_041743485.1 Pyrinomonadaceae bacterium | reverse complement strand
GTGTATGTCGCGTTTCTGTATGCGAGCGTCCCGATTTCCGCTTTCGCTTACACGCGCGGATTAAACCCGGAGCAGTTTCACGCTTTACAAACAACGCTCGAACTCGCTCTGCTTATCGGTATCGTGTGGCTCGGCATTTGGGCGGCGACGCGCGCCGAACCTCTGTTGGGCGGCAAAGACCCCGGCGCGGTCATCATAGATGAAATCGCCGGACAGCTTGTGACGTTTCTGTTCGTGCCGTTCACCTTGCCGTGGTGGATGATACCCGTCGGCTTTGTGCTGTTTCGCTTTTTCGATATTTGGAAACCGTATCCTATACGGCGCGTCGAAGCGTTGGAGTCCGGCTTGGGCGTGATGGGCGATGATTTGGTCGCGGGCGTTTATGCGGGAACGGTGTTATCGCTTATCATGGCGTTTTACCTGCTGCTCGTATGAAGTAATTATTCAGCCGTCTTCAGACGGCTTCCCCGAAGGGCATATAGACCATTGCTTTGAGCAATGGGTAAGTACCGTCAATAAATTGGCAGGGCGTTTTAGCGTCCTTCTCTTGCGGCTTTAGCGACCATACCCGGAACGGCTCAAGCCGCAGACGAAAGCCCGTTGAAACGGGCTGATGATTTTAATTAGCAATCGTCTCCAGCCGTCAAACGGAACCTGTCTAAGTGCCGCTTCGCGGAAAGCCGTCTGAAGACGGCTAAGTAATTATCGTATGAAAGGGAAAACCACAATGGCGGAAAATACCGAAACTTCAAATAAAGACGCACAACACAAAGACGCACACGCTGACGACGCCCTCGCCACGCGCATGAAAGAAGCGACCAGCGACGCGACCGGCGCGGACGTTAAAACAGACGACGACGCGCAAAACGCTTCAACCGCAGACCACACGGAAAACGTCGTCGCCCCTGATGGACAAATAAGCAATAGCGTCGGCAACCGTGCCGACGGCAGCGACACGGGCGGCGTAATGTAAAACCTCGCACCCGACGTGTTTCTTCTAATCAAAACTACCGCTTCGCAATTTTATAAAACCACACCGCGAATCAACATCATCCATGAACAATTCAAAAATTCTTATCGCTGACGATGTTAGCGAAAGCGGACTTGCGCCGCTCAGTGACGCCGGTTTCACACTCGACCGCCGCGTTGGACTTAAACCCGACCAACTTATCGAAATCATCCCGGAATACGAAGCACTTATTGTGCGAAGTGAAACGAAAGTCACCGCCGCGATTCTCGATGCCGCGACGCGCCTTCGCATCATCGGGCGCGCCGGAGTCGGCGTTGACAATATAGATGTCCCTGCCGCGACCGCGCGCGGCGTCATCGTCGTCAATGCGCCGGACGGCAACACCATGACGACCGCCGAACACACGGTTGCGCTGCTGTGCGCCCTCGCCCGCAAAGTTCCACAGGCGCACTCGGATTTGCGCGCGGGTTCGTGGAACAAAAAGAAGTTCGTCGGCGTCGAACTGCGCGGCAAGACGCTCGGCATCGTCGGGCTTGGACGTATCGGGCGCGTCGTCGCATCGCGCGCCCGCGCCTTTGAAATGAAAGTCGTTGCCTTCGACCCTTTCGTCTCGCCGGAGCAAGCACAAAGTTTAGACATCGAACTCGCCCTGCTCGACGACGTTTTCGCACAGGCGGATTTCCTGACGGTTCACACGCCGATGACGAAAGAAACGCGCGGCATCATCGGACGTGAAGCGTTCAGTAAAATGAAGCGCGGCGTGCGTGTCATCAACTGTGCGCGCGGCGGTCTGATTGATGAAACGGCTCTTTACGAAGCGATTAAAGAAGGAACGGTCGCGGGGGCGGCACTCGATGTGTTTGAACAGGAACCACCGCCGCCCGACAATCCTTTGCTTGGACTCGATGAAGTCATCATCACGCCGCATCTCGGAGCTTCGACGAAGGAAGCCCAAGAAGGCGTCGCCGTCACGGTCGCCGAAGAGATACGCGACTATCTTCAATCGGGGGCGTTGCGCGGGGCGGTCAATGTTCCCGCGCTTGGCACGCTGGAGATGCAGGCACTCAAGCCGTATTTCGGTTTGGCTGAAAGTCTCGGCAGGTTTCAAGCCCAACTGCTCGACGCCCCGCCGCGCGAGGTGCGTATCGAATACGCGGGTGCGCTGTCCGAACGTGACGCCGCGCCTTTAACCCGCGCGTTTCTCGCCGGACTCTTGCGCGACATCAGCGCGCGGGTCAACGTCGTCAACGCCACGCTCATCACCGAAGAACGCGGCATCTCGGTCACAACTTCTTACAAACAAAACGCGCGCGACGAAGCCCACGCCGACATACGCACGCACATCATCGCCGCCGACACGACGCACACCGTCGCCGGAACGCTTTTCGGTCATGCGGAAGACAACGCCCGCATCGTCGAAATTGACGGCTTCCGCCTCGAAGCCGTGCCGCGCGG
>JBGTMR010000172.1:0-6338 GCA_041743485.1 Pyrinomonadaceae bacterium | reverse complement strand
GGACAGCGATTTTGAAAGAGCCGTGCGGTTCTTCATTCTCAATCGCATCACGTTTTCCGGCACGGTTGATAGCGGCGGCTATTCGCAGAAGGCATTTGAAGGCAGATTTACATTGTCGTCAATCAAACGCTTGTGTGACTTGCGCGAGGTGCTGGAGAACGTCAGGATTACGAACTCGGATTACAGTGACCTTTTGAATGCTCCGGGTGACGATTGTTTTATCTTTCTTGACCCTCCGTACTTGAGCGCGACGAAATCAAAGTTGTACGGGAAGCGCGGCATTTTGCACACCAACTTTGACCACGCGAGGTTCGCCGACCTGTTGAAAAATTGCCCGCATAAGTGGCTTCTGACTTATGACGATTCGCCAAGTATCAGAAGCAACTTCCGGTTTGCCGACATACACGAATGGACGTTGCAATATGGCATGAATAATTTCGGGCGCACGTTCGCACCGCTTGGCAAAGAATTGTTCATCACTAACTATAAAGTGAAAGCCGCGAGCGATTTGTTTGCGCTTGCAATGCAAGGTGAACAGCTTTCGGATAAATCTATTGGCTCTTGAATAAACCCTTGAATGGAGATGAAATCATAATGTTGAAACAAGGTGATGCCGCGCCGGAGTTCGCGGTGAAGGATGCGGAAGGAAATGAAGTTAGGTTGTCGGATTTTCGCGGGCAGAAGGTTGTTCTGTATTTCTACCCGAAGGACGATACGCCGGGATGCACGAAGCAGGCGTGCAGTTTGCGCGACGGGTTCGCGGAGTTTGAGCGGCATGGGATTAAGGTTTTGGGGGCGTCGTTGGACGATGAACAGTCGCACCGGAAATTCGCGGCGAAATATGAATTGCCGTTCACGTTGTTGAGTGACCCGGAACACACGTTGGCTGACGCTTACGGGGTGTACGGCGAAAAGAGTTTCATGGGGCGGAAGTATATGGGCGTGGCGCGGAAGACGTTTTTGATTGATGAAGACGGAAAGATTAAAACTGTGCTTGATAAGCCTGAAGTGGAAGCGCACGCGGACGAAGTATTGGCGGCGTTCGCGTGAAGACAAAGGTTAATCCCCAAGCCAATCGCTCTACGGAAAATAAGCCGCGTCTCGTGGATGAGATGCGGCTTATTTTGGTGAGCGAAAATTTCTGTTCTCTATGCGATTGATGAACCCGATTTAGGGCGTGATGAGCGAGATTCTGATTCTGCTGGTGCGGTTGCGCGTTGTCGAAACCAGCGGCTGCCATGTAGCTTGCGAATCTTCGACATTGTTGTTGGTCAAGCGTCTAAAGCCGGTGCTGTCGGCACTGACGATATAGAGTTCCGCCGAGCGTTCCTCACCGAATGTATAAATAATGTGTTTGCCGTCGGGTGACCACGCCGGGCGACTGCTACAAAAGTACGGATACGGATGGGCGGGCGGCGTCGTCGGCAGTGGAGTCGTCTCGCCGTTCGCAGCATTGACGAGGTAGATGTCGGATTTGGAAGCGAAGCATGAACCGGATTGATAAACGATGCGCGCGGCATCAGGCGACCACGCCGGATAGTCGGCGGAGTTGCCGTCGCGCGTGAGAACCGTCGGGTTCGTACCGTCGGCGTTCATCATCCAGAGAAAGCCGTTGCTCGAATAAACGATGTGCTTGCCGTCGGGCGACCATGCCGGACGCAATTCGATTGTGCGCGGAGAGTTGGTTAAGTTGATTTCATTTGTGCCGTTGAGATTGACGACGAAGAGTTCGCCGTAGCCTTCGATGAACTTGGTGACGATCAGCTTTGTACCATCGGGCGACCATGCCGGGTTGGAACTGCCAACAGTTACGACGCGCGGATTAGTACCGTCAAAATTCATCACAGTGACGCGCGTATCCGTTGTGCGGGAAGGCGTGACGAACTTTTCGGTAAAGGCGATTTTGCTTCCGTCGGGCGACCACGCCGGATTGTTCGCGCTCCCAGTATTGGTCAAGCGAATTTCATTGTTGCTGTTTGAATCAATCGTATAGATGTCGCTGGCGACACGACCAATGTCGTCAAGCGTTGAACGGACGAAAGCGATTTTGCCGGTTCGCTTAATCGTAGTGCCGCGTCCGCTGCCGAAACTGCGTGTACGGTGTTCGACGGTTTGCGCGGATGCGGTGAACGTGGCGGTAAGCGCAATCAAAGTTGCGGCGAGAAACGCCAGTAAGCGTTGCGGGGAATTCATCATGTCACCTCGACAAATTAACGCGGTCGGAAGATTAACGAAACGATTGAGGGAGGAAGGTATATCCGGCGAAAGGCGATTGTCAACCAATTCCGGTGGATTTCGGCGTCCTTCTTTGTAACTTCGGACGGGCTTTACGAAAACAGTATCAATCAACTCGAACTTCCAACTTCAACATCTCGATTCACGCTTACGCGCGCCGCTCAAGCACGAGACGGGCGATTGCGTGCAGTAAGGCGGTTGAATGCCTGAGTGTGTCAAGAGCCTGAAGCGCGTCATCGTGAGCCGCGCGTGCGAGTTCGCGTGCCTGCTTCATGCCGTAGAGGGCGGGATATGTCGCCTTCTGTTGGTCGGCGTCTTTGCCGGGAGTCTTGCCGATTTCGGCGGCGGTGGAAGTCACGTCCAAGATGTCATCGGTGATTTGAAACAGAAGTCCGAGACGGGCGGCATAAGTCCCGACGGCATCGAGTTCCGCATCGCGGGCATTGCCGATAAGCGCGCCGCAACGGGCGGCGTGGCGAATCAAGGCTCCGGTTTTGGCGGCGTGAATGCGGGCGAGTTCTTCGGCTTTGATTTTGTGGGTCGCGGCGGCGAGGTCGCGGACTTGTCCGGCAATCATGCCGTGCGGAGTTCCGGCGGCGTGCGCGAGTTCGCTTATCAAGCGCACGCGCACATCGGGGGAAAGCTTGTCATCGTCGGCGATGGTTTGGAAGGCGAGAGTTTGAAGGGCGTCTCCGGCGAGAATCGCCATCGCTTCGCCGAAGCGTTTGTGACACGTCGGTTGACCGCGCCGTAAATCGTCATCATCCATCGCGGGCAAATCGTCGTGGATGAGCGAGTATGTGTGAAGCATCTCGAAGGCGCACGCGGTATCGAGCAGCGTTTCGAGGCGGGCGTTAAAAGCCGTGCCGACCGCGATGACGAGAGCGGGGCGAAAGCGTTTGCCGCCCGCGAACAAGCTGTAACGCATCGCTTCATGAATCACGCGCGGCTCAATGGAATCTTGCGGGACGAGTTGATGCAGACGCTGTTCGACGTGTGCGCGAGATTTATCAAGGAAGCGGGGCGCATCGTCATTATGAGAAGCGGTGTGCGCCGCTGATTCGTGCGCGTGTGCGGCGTCGGTGTGTGAATCAGAAAACGCTTTCATCGTCGTCCTCATCATCAACCTCAATATCATAGTCGTCATCAAGCCCGTCTTTAATCGTGATGCCGGAAGAGGTATCGAGTGCTTCGGCGAACGGGCGTCCTTCCGCGTCGCGCAGTAAAACTTCAACGCGGCGTTCGGCTTCGGATAAGCGTTCCTGACATTCACGCGAGAGGCGCACGCCCTGTTCAAAAAGCTCCAAGCTTTTTTCTAACGGCAAGTCGCCCTGTTCCATGTCGCGCACGATACGCTCTAGTGCTGTGAGTGACGATTCAAAGTTGGATTTAGCGGCGGCTGTTTTTTTCATGTTATAAGTCTGTGTGTCGCTTTAACGTGCGGGGCGCGGGGCGGTCAACGTGTTGCCGTTGTTGACGGGAACGGCGTTGCCGATTTGACCCGCGAGATAGGCGGCGAGTTGTTCATCCGTGACGCCGACGATGCGCCATGTTTGAAGCGTCGCGTCGCGCGCGAGTGTGAGTTGCGTGGTGCGATTGTTGTTGGTGAACGTCGCGGTTGCGGCATCGCCGTTTTGCTCAATCGTTGCGACGCGCGGGATAAGCAAGGCGAGAATGCCTACGGGGACGCGCACGCCTTGCGCGGATTCGGCGAGCGTGCGTTGAAGTTCGGCGGCAATCGCGTCGCGCGCGGCGGGTACGGCTTGCGGCAGAGTATTCGTGATTTGACGCTGCACGGGAGCGGGCAAATCTTCGATGCGCCCGAAACCTTGCGCCGCGATTTGCGGTACGAAGCCGCGCGCGACGCTATCAATATCAATCATCCCGTTGAAGGTCTGCGTATCGCCCTGTGCGGCGGCGTCAACGATGCGCGCGAGCGAATAAGCGGGCGACTTGGTGTAACTGCGCCACCAGAAGAAACCGCCGATGGCGGCGATGATGACGATTGCGCCGATGACCATTGAAACCGCGCCGAGAGCTTTTCCCAAACGGCGACGGCGCGCGGTGCGGGTTTGCTGTTTCGGGTTCGGAGAAGCTTGATCCCCGACGGGGATGACGATGCGGCTGCGGTTCGGCGCGCCGCGTTCGGGTTGTGCGCCGCCGAAGCTTGGCGGCATGTTGGTACTCATAAATTATCGTTTCTACTTTCCGCTTCGTTGACTGTACACGCGAGCCGTCCGACGCTCAAACGGACATTGATGCGCGCTCCCGTTTCGACTTGATTCGCGGCGCGCAGAGTTTTTCCGTTCACGTCTTCGGCAATCGCATAACCGCGATGCAAAACGGCGAGTGGCGAAAGCGCGTCGAGCGAAGCGACGGCGACCGCGAGGCGCGCCGCATCCTGTTCAACCTTGAGGCGCACATTCGCGTGCATTGAAGTTTCGGCGATGGTGAGACGGTGACGAGCGGCGAGCGTGCGGCGCAGAGTGCGCGCGGGCGACAATCGGCGCGTCATCACTTCTAATTTACGCCGTTCGCGTTCGAGGCGACGGGCTATTAAAACTTCAAGCCGTGCGTGTGCGTCGCGTGTGCGCGTCGCGCCGTCGCGCAGGCGTGCGAGGACGGATTGAAAACTGGCAACGTCCGCCGTTTCGTTTAAGCGGGCGCGGTGTTCGTTGATGCAAAATTGTGCGGCGCGCGCGAGGTCGCGTGTTAATTCGATGATGCGGGCGGAGAGCGCGTCTTCGGATGTGGCGACGAGTTCGGCGGCGGCGGAAGGCGTCGGGGCGCGAAGGTCGGCGGCGAAATCCGCGATGGTGAAATCGGTTTCATGCCCGACGGCGGAGACGACGGGGATGCGCGAGCGACGCATCGCGCGGGCAACCGCTTCGGCGTTGAACTCCCAGAGGTCTTCGGCGGAACCGCCGCCGCGCCCGACGATAATCGCATCCACGATGCGCCGCGCGGGGTCTTTATCAAAGCCTTTCGCATACTCGTTAATCGTATCAATCGCCCGTGCGATTTCGTCGCCCGCGCCTTCGCCCTGAACGCGAACAGGGGCGATGAGAACATTAACGGTGCGCGTGCGGCGTGCGAGAATGTGAAGCATGTCGTGGAGTGCCGCGCCGGAAAGCGATGTCACGAGAGCGACGCGGCGCGGCAAGAGCGGCAGCGGTCGCTTGATACTTTCATCAAACAAACCTTCGCCCGCGAGACGGTCGCGCAGTTGTTCAAACGCGACGCGAAGCGCACCCGCGCCCACAGGGTCGAGGCTTTCAACCATCAACTCGTATTCGCCGCGCGGTTCATAAACGGTCAGCCGCCCGCGCGCGCGAACTTGCAAACCGTTCGACGGGCGAAAGCGTATGCGCGCGTTCGACGGGCGAAGGCAGACGGAGCGAAGTTGCGCGGAAGAATCTTTAATCGTGAAGTACCAGTGACCGGAAGTGTGGGCTTTGAAGTTTGAAATCTCGCCTTCGACCCACACGCTTTTGAAACGTGTTTCGATTGCCGCGCGCACCTGTCCCGTCAACTCGGAAACGGAGAGCGGGCGGCGTTCCACCTCGTCGAATAATGAGAGCAACATCGGGCGCGTCATGGTATGGAAAAGATTAACACAGAAGGGAATTGACTCATTGGTTCATCGGCTCATTGAATTAATAGACCTCTTGCAAAAGTCCCGTAGGGGCTAAATGACAACAGCCCAGCGATTCATCGCTGGGAGCGATTTCGGAAATTACCCAGTCCCGTAAGGACGACTGACCGGGGTTTCAAGTGTCCCTACGGGACACGGCAGGTTGTTCATCCTGCTCCCAGCGATAAATCGCTGGGCTAAAATCAAACGTCCCTGACGGGACGACTTTTGCAAGAGGTCTATTGACTGAATGAATCCGGCTATTTCACCTCTGTCGCTTGACCGGCGCGGACTTGCGCGGATGTGTTTTTGAGAACGTGAACGCGGGGGCGAGCGGGTTTCGGCGAAGGCGTCGCGTAAGTGATGGTGTACGAGTTGCGGAGTTGGGCGATGACATCATCGTAGGCGGCTTGAATCTCGCTAAAGCGCGTGATGGGATAGAAGATGCCGCCCGTAGTTTGGGCGAAAG
>JBGTMR010000171.1:0-1519 GCA_041743485.1 Pyrinomonadaceae bacterium | reverse complement strand
AACAATGAGATGGACGACTTCGCCGCCAAACCCGGAACGCCGAACATGTACGGGCTGATTCAAGGCGAACGCAACGCCGTCGCGCCGGGCAAGCGTCCCTTGTCCGCGATGACGCCGACGTTCGTGTTGATGCCGGAAGCGAAAGGCGGGGCGTTGTGGTTTGCGACCGGCTCGCCCGGAGGTCCCACGATTATCAACACCGTATTTCAAACCATCATCAACGTCATTGACCATGACATGAACATTCAACAGGCGATTGACGCACCGCGCATACATCATCAATGGCTGCCCGATGAAATCGTTTATGAGCCGCTCGGACTCTCATCCGACACGATACGCGCCCTCGAATCACGCGGTCATAAGTTGGTGTCGCGCCCGCGTTACATGGGCGATTCGCAAGCGATTATGATAGAAGCGGAAACGGGTGTGCTTCTGGGTGCGAGTGACGGCAGAAACGACGGGGCGGCGGTTGGATACTAGAATCCGTCTCAAAAAACGATTTCACTCCGCGTGTCTCTGCGTCTTCAACTCTGCGGTACTCTGCGTTAAGAAATTCTTTGACGCAGAGACACGCGGAGTGAAGACGCCGAAGTACCGCAGAGTTTTTAATCAATCGAAAGCTGTTTTGAGATAGCCTGTAAAAATATGAAAACTCTAATGCTTCTCCGCCACGCGAAATCAAGTTGGGGCGATCCAAATTTGCCGGATGCGGAGCGTCCTTTGAATGAACGCGGAGTGCGCGATGCGCCGCGCGTAGGGAATTGGATGTATCGGCAAAAGCTGAAACGTCCCTGTGCGCTGGTGTGTTCTCCGGCGGTGCGAACGCGGCAAACGATGAAGTTGATTGTGGGGGCGGCAGGCATACAGTGTCCGGCGCGACTCGATGAGCGCATCTATCAAGCGGGTGTCGCCGACTTGCTCGACGTGATTAAAGACGCGCCGGAAGCGTGCGATTGCCTGATGCTTATCGGGCATAATCCGGGCATGGAAGAACTGCTTTTATACTTGACCGACGAACACCGTTCGATGCCGACGGCGGCACTGGCAATCATCAAACTCGAAGCGGCGACGTGGCGCGACATCGCGGCGAAAACGAATCGCCTCGCACACTTCATCAAGCCGCGTGACATTGAAGATTAGAATGAGTCTCTGATGTTCGGATACATTTTCGTCCCGTCAGGGACGCTCGATAGTAGCCCAGCGATTTATCGCTGGGGAGTAGCAGAGCATAAATCACAGTCCCGTAGGGACGGCTGAAATCTCTGCGCCTGTCAGCCGTCCCTACGGGACTAGGCTCGTTGTTGTACATGTCCCCAGCGATAAATCGCTGGGCTGTTTTCACCAGTCCCTTCGGGACAATTTGAAAGTGTCCAGACTTTAGGATGAGCCTTCATATTTCGTTGAGGCAATCGCGTTACGTCACATGTCGTATCGCATTGCTCGCTATTATCGTTTCCTTCGCGTCATTCGCATGTCGCAAAACTCCCGCCGAAGCTGTTTCACTCAACACCGTTCACAC
>JBGTMR010000170.1:0-5166 GCA_041743485.1 Pyrinomonadaceae bacterium | reverse complement strand
GGATTTGCCGCCCGCCGCGTGAGTGCGAGTCGTTACGAAGACCGACGACGAGATTATCAGCTTCGCACAACTGCCGTTGCCGCACCTTGTCTCAGGGTATGAAAAACGATGTGTCACTATCTTCTTGCATCGTCCCGTCTCAACTCGTCATGGCTCTCCAAATTTCAGACATTATCGGGAACGTCTCCAAACTTGTTTTGCACGTGCAGGGCGAAGGGGAAGTCGCTATCAGCCATCAGTGGCAACGTCTGCTGCGTTATCAGCCTGTTGCGCCATCAGGATGCTTAACCACATCATCAATCGAAGTCGAAGGTGTATGACGGCTTGCTTGCGGGTTGCGAGTTGTGAACAATAGGGAAGACGGGAGCAGAAGGTTTATGTCATTGCACACAGAACACAAACAAACGCGCGTTGCTGAAAACGGGCAGTTGACGATTCCCGATGATCTGCGCGAAGAATTAGGACTCGTGCCGGGCGCGAGCGTGACTTTCGTGCGCGTCGGCGGAAGCCTGCTCGTCGTGCCGGACAACGCCGAATTTGAATTGGCGATGAACCGCATGGCTGATTTCTTCCAGAGCGTCGGAGTGACGGGGGAAGATGTCACGGCAGAACTCGCGCGCATCCGGCAAGCGGAATATACACGCCGCTATTCTGACACAACGCACGCCGGAGAGTAGCCGCCAAAGTGAGCCGTCTCTTTCTCGACTCGAACGTCTTTGTCGGCGGGTTCGTGGCACCATGGAGCTTTGAGCGCGTGGTGCTGAAATACTGCGCGGCGCATCTTCACAAACTCATCTACGCGGAAGCCGTCAAAGCCGAAGTTGAGCGGTTTCTGCTCGCCTACGCGCAACAACATAACGCCGATTGGCTGCTTGAGGAGTACGACAAATTTATTCGTCTGGCACGCCCGGAAGTCATTCCATACCCAAGCCGCGAAGATGTGGTCGCGGCGCGTCCGCTGATTCGCCACGAAGCGGATGTGCCCGTCATCCTGTCGGCGATGCGCGCCGCACCCGATTGGCTCATCACAAGTAACACCGAACATTTCACACCAGAGGTAGGAGTTCGCACCGGGCTACGCATTGTCGAACCCGCAGCTTTCGTGCGTGCGACCCACACCTAACTCCTTCGCTAACTTCCATACTAAACTGGACTACTTTTGATGTTGACAAGTGAGTCAGCGCATCGAAATCACCGCTGCCCGCCTCCGCGCCCAGTGCCGACTCCGCAGTCCCGACGCCCGCGAATCGCTACCGCACTTGACGCCGGGTGCGAAGCTTTTCTGTGCAACGACACAGGCTTGCGCCGCGTCACGGAATTGCGAGTGCTTGTGTTGGATGACCATGAATGTGACTGTGTCGATCAGCACTCGAACGCACCAAGCGTTGATGTGGATGTGCTCACCATAAACCGCCGAAGGTTTGCTGCCTTCTAGTTTTCTCGCTTCAACCCTTCTACATTTGGCTGCAAATCAACCGCTCAGCAGTTGAAAAACCAACTACATAGCGCACCGCAGTGAAACCAAACTTTCATTCTTCTGCCAATAGTTTCCGCTTTTAATACTTGCGCCTTCGGCGCAAATCTATTCAGACCCAACTACGCTATGACCCTGTAAAATTAACCCTTGCAGCGGCAAATCCCGTCATGATACGCTGAACCAGAAAGTATCACCGGAGACTTCTAAGCCGGTGACCAAAGCCCGCCGTAAGCGACCCATTCGGTCGTCCTACCGTTAAATCAACCTTACCTTCATCGCTTTTACGTAGATGCGTCATTCGCTATCGGCGAACCTTTTTGAGGTGCAACTGAGAGTATCATGACCAAAAAAACCTTACTCCCAAGGATCGAGGAACTTTCGATCAAAAATCTCTGCGTTCCTGAGTACTACCATGAACTTTTTCCTCTGCCGCGTAACCACACTGCACTCAAGTCAAGTATCATGAGACGGGGGTTTCTAACTGAGCACCCTATTGTAGTACGCCCAAGACCCAACAAACAAAACCAATATGAAATCGTTGCGGGCGTCGGCAGGTGGGAAGTGATGCTTGATTTGGAACGCGAAACGATTCCCGCTGTCGTCAAAGAATTGACTGACGCGGAAGCGCGTGCCTACACTTCTTACGACAACTTGCAGGTGTCAAACACCTCAACACCTCCTACGGTCGTGCACTCCATAATACTCGCGCTCGATTACGCGGAACATAGTAAAACTCGCTACAAACCTGAATTGGTGCTCCTCGCTACCAAAACCAGTTTAGCAACACACCGTCGCGCGAAGGAGAGTCTGGATTACGCGGTCGAAGCCCTTCGTTTAGGAATCTGCAAGGACTTAGCAAATGCGAGCAGCACTAAAATCGTCGCTGAGAGCGTTAAGCGCGCTACGCCCTACAATCGAAGGAGAGAATACAAAAATCAACAAGGGATGGTCGTTAAAAATGAAGCTGAGGAGAGTCAGTCCGATAACATTAAGGAAGATGGTCGCCCTCGCTGGATTGATTTCGAAAAGTTATACACTGGAGAACTGCCCATAAATTCATTCAGAAATGTTTACTACGTTCCGAGTGAGCAGGCGAAGGAGCATCGTCGTGAGCAATCCAAGATGGTTGCCGCTTTGTCAGGTAAGAAGAAGGGAACTTATAAACAATCTTGCACGCTGCTACCCGCTCAGGATGCTGGCGGAGACATTCACAATTTCCCTGTCCACATCGACAGCGTCGTTGCTAGGCTGACGGAAACGGAAGTCTTTACCCTTGTCGCGCGGCTAGCGGCGGATTTGCCGCAAAGAGTAAGCGCAGGGAAAAATCTACCGTCAGAGTTTGCAGAAATTTTTCGTACTGCAAAATTTAACACTGGCGACACTTATAGTTTCTGCCACGCACTCACAAAGTACCTGAAACCGCCTGCTAAAACCGCGACCCCAGTCACGCAAAGTCTCTTCGACTTATTGCCAACACTTCCGCCAGAGAACTCTGACTTTTGAATACCCGCAATCCACTTCAGAAGGATGCTGATTTACGGCACATGCTCATACCGCCAAGGTCGTTCGATGTCTCGGAACCGCCATGCTTCGCTACGAGGTTACTCCGGGATGATGCAGTTCGCCACGAGCGGCTATTCACGGCTTATACGCTGTTTGCCGACTTACTTAATCTTCAACGGCATGATGAACGCGACCGTAAAGGCATCTGGCATTCAATAGATGGTCTTCGGGAATTACTAGACGTCGGGTGCGAGGTTGCAGACATTAATCCGTTCGACAAGGAGCTGTGGCTTCGCGCTCTTGACGAGTTCAGGGAAGACTTGCTGCGTCACGATGGTCAAGCCATGCATCGCAGGCCCGCACAAAAGAACCGAAACTTCATTGCCTTCTTCTTGGAGGAAACAAGACACCATGTGAAGGCGGTCGCCGACCCCGAAAACGCGCCGAATCGTTGGCGACAATTGCTCATCGCCGGTTACTACGCGACAAGACTCGCCGTTGACGATCATGCGACGCGCGATGCGGTGAAGCAATGGGGACGCGCCGACCTTGCCCATCGAAGCGTGGAATGACGGCAGCTATCACACGCGGTTACCCACCGGAGCCGTCGCCGCTGCGTTCAGTATCAGCTACTTGCATGAAAAATGTTCTTGGACAACAACCAAGAATCGCCGTCGCGTCTCGACACAGTTGTTTCAGGGAAGATGTTACATCTACCGCGACACGGGAGACCGTCAGAGGTCGTCCGACGGTGGCGACGGCAATACCAACTACGATTTCGAAGGATTGGGACAAGACGAGTGGACAGACCAAAAAGACGAACAGCTTGATGAAGCCGCCTCGCCCGATGAATTTGAACCGCCAGATGATGTTCCGAGCGAAAGCGTATCACCGCTGGGAAGTGCTAACAACGCGCACGGTCTCTACCCTGCCGGAGAAACGCCGTCATGGGCGCGCTCGCGTGCGACTGCCGAAGTATTGGGCGTAACCCTTGCATGGCTCAAACAGAAAACAAAGCAAAACCCAGACGATCTAAAAGCGCGGTTGATTTACGTCTTTGTGTATCTACAAATCACTTATGCCTTTAGAACTCAGGATTTACTTGACGCACGGTTCGGTGAGAAGCCGGAGTTAGAACAGGAAAGAGCCAAATCACCAATCATCGTTTACCAGAACGGCGATTTCCACATTACACCGCGCCGCCAAGATGCCAAGCCCAGCTTCGGCGCATCGTCCGACCAACCCGAACGTTACTTGCCGAGTTCGCACACTCATATCCTTCCCGCTCCCAAAGCCGTCGCTTCCATTCTCGATGACCTGCACAGATCAAGTGTGCCGGCGTGGGTTGCTGATCACTTATTCATATTTCGTAGTGACGAAGGCAAATGGCAACATTTGAACAAGAACATCATCAATGCCGAGATGAAACCGCGTACAGAGAAAGAACGCCGTCAAAGTGTCGAAGTTAAAGCAGAGCCGCTATCGGAAGTTCTCGGTGAGCCGATTGACGTTGATCGCATCAGCCGCTCGGCGGCAACGCTCTTAATTGAGCACGGCGGGATGAACGAATTGACGGCGGCATTCGTGCGCGGTCACATCCCGCGCCATCTGGCATCACAGGCGTTTTACACAAACATGACGTACGACGAGGTGGAGGACGCACACGTACCCGCTGCCCGCCGTCTTTTCATGGACATCGCGGAAGCAAGTCGTGAGTGGGCGACGCGTCTTGCCATTACCCCGCTGATAGTTAGTCAGGTGCCGCGAGATGAGACAAGCACGCCACAATCCAAGCATACACGCACAGGGCGCATTGGCTCGCCGTTCGTCCCACAAGCAGCAGCCGTGCGCTCATACCTGACCCGGTTGTGCGAATCAATCAACGACGGAGGCGATTGGCGACTGAGTTTCAATCGCTTCACGGCTTACTCGACGCTCATGCTGATGTTCCTGACAGGTTTGCGTCCTCTTGAACTCCGCTACCTGACACATCAACGCCTCGCGTTGGACAACCCGCAACCGACGCTCGCGGTACTAGCGAAGATGGTCGTGTCTCACAATTTATGCTGCCAAGCATTCGAGTGGTTGACGTAGAGTTTGATGACTGCTTCGTGCATTTCGGCTGACTTTGAACAGCAAATTGTTCGGCGATGCAACCGCTTGAGGTGCGTCCTGAAATTGAGGTT
>JBGTMR010000169.1:0-10469 GCA_041743485.1 Pyrinomonadaceae bacterium | reverse complement strand
TGGCGAGTTGACCGCGTGCGCCGCCTTGATTGACGTGCGTATCCCAACCGCCCGTTTCCGCGAACGCGACTTCCAGACCGACATCGGATTTGACGAGTTGCGCGATTTGCAAAAGGGCTTCACCGAACTTGCCGTTCGGATAACGCGCCCCGTTTTGCGCTTTGTACTGCGACGGGTTGACGCGCTTTAGATAGTTGACCGCTTCAAACGTATCGCGTCCCGTTCCCGTCAACACGTCGCTTGTCGTTTCTTCGTACAAAGATTCAAAGCCGCCTTGCACGCGCGCCGAGTTTGCTCCGGCGCGAATCGTGAAATCGCGCAGGTTGGAAATCGCCAACGCTTCGGCGCGACCTTGCAATGAACGCGGCAGAGTTTGTGACATAGCGACGGCGCGAAACAAGGTGTGACCTTCCTTGTCCGTTTGCATCAAGCGGTTAAGCCAACCGTCGCGCGTTGATTTAACGCCGGGCGTGCCGGACTCCATGTAATCCTGCGCGTCGAAGTGAGAGCGCGTCGCGTCGGGGCTTCCGGCGGCGTGGACAATCGCCATCCGCTTCTGCGCGAAGTAGGGTTGAAGCGGCGCAAGCGACGGATGCAAACCGAAGAAGCCGTCGAGGTCAAGCGCGGCGTTAAGATTATTCGGATTGACGATGACGCCCGATGCGCGGCTCAAGGGTTTCGCAATCGCAATCGTCGGACGCAACTTGTAATAATCCGAATCACCATGCGGAACAATCATGTTTAAGCCGTCAACCGCTCCGCGCTGAAAAATAGCGATCAGGGTTTTGCGGCGTCCCGCTTTCGTCAAACCCTGACTCATCACGGCACGCTGCATGAACGACGGCGCGCCGCCGAGCAGACCGAAACTCGCTACCGCGATGCCGCCCTGTTTCAAAAACATTCTTCGATTATTGTTCATAATAATGACCTCTTTGTCCCGTCAGGGACTTGATGATAGTAGCCCAGCGATTCATCGCTGGGTTTGCGGCACGAAATGTTTGAAAGTCCCGTCAGGGACGACTGAACCGGCTCAGTTTCAGTCGTCCCTGACGGGACTGCGACCGAAATAATAACCTGTCCCCAGCGATGAATCGCTGGGCTATTTTCATCAAGTCCCTGACGGGACTAAAAAAGAGTCGCACACGCAGAGAGGAAAGGTATTGTTTTCAAGTTATCGCGCGGCGAAGCGGTGTTTGACGTTGGTGCCTGCCCGCGTCGCGGTCGCTTCGCCGCGCGTTTCGTCAACCGGAAACATGACTTAAAAAACCGACTTGTGTTCCGGTGGCGAATTTCAAGGCTTACTGTCGTTGGAACTCCGGCAAGCCGATAATCAAACCGATGATGCGCCGCGCTTCCTGTTCTTCGGGGGCAACTCTATTTTCCCTCGCCGCACGATTGTCGCGGGCTTCGCGTCGCATGGCGCGGCGGTCGTTATTGCCCGTCATGTCGCCCGTCGCATCATCGGTCGCCGCCGTCATCGCGCCGTTCATGTCATTGCGTGCGATTAAATTCGGTGTGCCGTTTGGAGTGCTTGCCGGGTCGCTGACTTGCTTCATCAATGTGCGTTTCGTCCCTTCTGAAACCATGCCGTTCAGCAACTTGTTGACCAACTCTGTGGCAAGTGCCTCTTTGCTTTCCTGACTGATTCGCATGGATTGCGGGCTAACGAAACGCTTGAGGTCGAAGCGTGTGCCGGGCAGACGATTCGACGCGAGGGCGACGGCGAAGTTCAAGCGTTCGAGCAATGCTCCGGTGTTGACCCAAGTTTCGGCGGTGTCGGCGTAGCCCGTCGGTGCTTGATAACCGTAAAGCGGTTCGCCCATACGCGCGACGGTTTGATGAACGCCGGGACGCGCATCGGTCTGTACGTCAAGGGCGCGCATCGCGGATGCGGCGAGCTCAAACGGCGTCTTTATCTTCTGGCGGAAGTTCGCTTCGGAAGTAAATTCCGGCGATGTGAATACGGCACGCAGGGTTTCTTTGATGTCGCCTTTCGAGCGCGTGAACGCATCACTGATACGCGCGACGAGTTGCGGCGTCGGTTCATCCATCACGAACTTGCGTGCGAGTTTGGTCGCAATAAACTTCGCGGTCGAAGGATGCGCCGCGAGTAAATCTAAAACTTTCTTGCCGTCATCCATGCCGCCCGCCGTGATTTTCTGTCCGAGTATGTTTTTATCTCCCGCGTCGTGTGTGCGCGGATTGAAGTAAAACTCTCCGGTTTCAACTTGAAGATTGCGCGTAAAATTAGCGATGCGTTTGTCATCATTACCGGATTGCGACAGGTAGCCACGCGGGTCGAATATCGTCCATCCGGTGAAAGCGCGTGCGACTTCCACGATGTCTTTCTGCGTGTAGCCTCCGTCAACGCCGAGCGTGTGGAGTTCCATCAACTCGCGGGCGTAGTTTTCATTGATGCCGCGTTTCCGACGTTGATTGGGTTGCGCCGCGTTCGGGCGATTCATAGCTTGATCCGAAGCCGGATTGTTTCCCTGTTGTCTTTGCGCGCGTCCGGCTTCGCGCATCTCGTCGTTCATCGCCGGATTGCCAAGCCCGCCGAGAGGATTGCGACGATTGTTGCGGCGGTTATTGCGGGGATTGCCGCCCATCATTCCGCCGTTGCGGTTCATGCGTTCCATGCGTCGCCTCTGCCCGCGTCCGCCGTTCGGAGCGTTCGGCGAGACGCTTTGAAAGTTGTCGAGATAGAAAAGCATCGCCGGACTTTTCGCGGTCGCTTCGAGAAGTTCGCGGAAGTTGCCGAGCGCGTTCGGGCGAATCACGTCGCGGTCGTAAGAGACGAGATACCAACGGTCAACGCCTTTGCCCGCGAAGACGTTGAAGTGATTCGTCCAGAAATCAACCATCGTTTCCTGCAATTGCCGTTCGCTATAAACCGCACGCATGATGCGCGAGGCTTGCAAATCCTGCATCACGCGCTGCGGAAGTTCGAGATTGTTTTCGCGGTAATACTGCGCGATAGCCCGACGATAACCGGCGCGGTCGGCATTCGATTGGTTGTTCGCCTCTCCGTTCATCATCTCGCCGTTCGCGCTCATCGCATCGCCGTTGGCTTTCATTGCACCGTTATCGGTTTTCGCCGCGCCGCTGTTGGTGCGCCCTTCACGAATCGCTTTAAGGTCGTCGGGCAGTGTGCCTTGACGCTGCATCTGGCGCGCAAGTCTGCCGGGAGCGGGATACCGGGCAAGCAGTTCGCCGTTGGTCAACTTGAGGGCGGGAAAGTTTTGCAACTTGGCTTCAAGCGAAGCGTCATTGAGTGATGCGGGGTTGAGTTGCGTTTCGATGAAGCGTTCGACGCCCATCGCGCGGACACGTTCGACATCGCCGGGACGCGCCCCGTAACCAAGACGATTTAAGACATGCACGATGTACTTATCGCCCGTCAACTTGGCGGACGCGGGTTGCATTGATTGCGCGTGGCTAAAGGCGAAAGGTTGTGACGTGAGTGCTAAGAGCATCAAGGCGACGACGGTGCGACGCATGAAAGAAGGGTTGTTCATATAATTTTCTCCGCCGACGATAAGGGCATAACGCGAAACGGCACACAGTGTTTCGTGTTGCCTGTATGAATGGTTAGACGCTGAAGCGTGGTGTGTGGTTGAAGAAATTTAGAAACTGGATTTTTCTTTGCAATGCAGAAGAAGGCAAAGCAGTAAAACGTAGGTCAACGGAGGCGGGAACGGAGGTCAACGGAGAAAACGATTTAATTCTTCCTCCGTTCTACTCCGTTATGCCTCCGTTCACCTCCGTTACACTTATCCGTCATTGTCGGAAACTCTTTAACTAACGCGCGGCAGAGGCGGGGCGCGGATAGACGACGACGCTACGGTTGCCTTCGCGGTCAATCGCACGGACGCCGAAGAAGTAATTATCTTTCGACATGTCCGGCATCGTGAATGATGTGACGCGCCCGACAGAGCGGCTGTTCGTCCACGCGGGCGCGGTCGTCGCGCGCCACACGATTTCATATCCGGCGAGGTCGCGTTCGGTGTTCGCCGTCCAACGCAAATCCGTGTCGTTGGTTAAGCGTCCGGTGACGATTGAGACGCCGCGCGGCGGGGCGGGAGCGAGTGCGATTGAAGCGAGGGCGGCGAGGTTGATGCGGGCGACGTTTGCCGTGTATGCGAAGTCAACGAACTGCGGCAGGTCGCCGTAGATTGTGCCGTTTTCGGTGCGAAGGTTTTGATGTTGGTGACGATAATCTTCGTTCGGCTCGGTGAAGCGCACCGCCGGAAAGCCGCGCTCTAAAAACGGTATGTGGTCGCCGCCGCGCCCGTAACGGTCGCGGCGATAGATGACTTCGACGTTCATCGTCGGAACATAAATATCGCTCACGCTATCAATGAAGCGCGCGAGTTGACGCGCCGCCGAATCGTTTTCGCCGCCGACACTGCGCCGCGTGCGTGCCTGTTCTTCGGTTTCATTCGACGGCACGCCTTCGGCAAAAACGCGCACCGTGCGACGGTCGCGCACGCCTTTGTCACTTAATGAATTGCCGATGATGTCGTTGGTGAACATCGCTTCGATGTTGGTGTTTTTCACTTTCGCCTGTTCCGCGAAATAGGTTGCGCCGAGCAACCCCTGTTCTTCTCCGGCAACCGCCATGAAAACAATCGTCGCCTCGAACTTGTGCTTCGCCATCACGCGCGCCAACTCAAGCACGGCGGCGGTTCCCGATGCGTCGTCGTTCGCACCCGGCGCATCGCACGTCGCATCCGTCGGACTCGTACACATCGAATCGTAGTGACCACTGACGACGAGTATGCGCTCCGGCGTGCGCGTGCCGGGAAGCGTGGCGACGACGTTCGTGATGCGCGTCGGTTGTGGGATGCGCGGGGCGACGGGCTGAACGAAACTTTGCAATTCGACTTTCAGGCGATTGCCATTCGCCTGACTGATGCGGTCAAACTCACCTTTCAAATAATCGCGCGCCGCACCGATGCCGCGCGTTTTACTCGTCTGGTCGGACAGAGTGTTGCGCGTCCCGAACGAGACGAGACGGCGAATCGTGCGCTCAATGTTGCGGCTGTCAACCTCCGCGACGAGGCGGGCGATTAAAGGATTGCGAACGGTGCGCGGCGTGCGTGTCGTTTGCGTGTTGGCGCGGCGCGTGTTGTTCGGGCGACGTTGTGCGCGAGTGAACGGAACGGATGCCGTGAACAGCAAGCCGCAAAGCAGCGTGATGATGATGCGGTGCGAAAGCGTGGGGGCGTGTGAGTGAGTGATTTTGAGCATTGATTTATCGAAGTGGGTAGGCGAATCTTGTTTGTATGAGCGTGCTTGATTTTACGAAAGACTCGGAACGGTCGCGGCGTATCGTAATGAATGAGAGGTGCGCTGTTTTCCTGCTTCGTTCCAACGACTTATTCGGCGGATTTCATATCAGCGGTTGTAGTTAAGATGTGAACAACTCAATCAACGTCAATTGCATAGCTGACTAACCACAATTCAAGCTGTTCGAGTTTTTCCTTCCAACGCTTTTTGTATTCGCGCATCCACTCGCGGTTGGCTTCTTCGTCCGATGTGTCAATCACAACCTTCACCAAATTATCTCTATACAAAATGCCTTGATACCGCCAGTGACCTTCGACTTTCTGAGTTTCATAACTCGCCGCCCCGAACTTTTCAACAATCTCCAACACGGCTTCAGCCAACCAATCGCTTGGCACTTCACGCCCATCGTTAAATTGTAGCGGGAGCAGAATCTCGAATCGCCGCAATGTGTTGCTCATAAGTTGATTTACCTTTAACGGTAAAAGGAATGTTTTGATTTGCCAACGCCTCAAGCGCAGCTTCGGGGACGAGATGTTCGCCCGACTTTAATACGCGCCCGGAAAAGCGTCCGAGCAAAAAGCCCAACGCCTGTTTTTCGGTTTCGCGGTCTGAAAACGTAATCGTCACCATAAAAACTAACCTCCGTAATTAAGCGGTTTTAGCATTTACCATCATAACTAACCGGGATGTCAAAAGGAACGGTCACTTGCCGAACAGTGAGGTTCATAGGATTGATAGCGTATGAGGGAGCGAAATTCAGCGGAGAGTTAAAATCGAAGCCGCCAATTTTGACACCTGATTTGCACTACTGTACGCGGTAAGCCTGATTATTGACGACGATGATGATGATGCTGCCCGCGAGTTGTTCAATGACCAAGCGCACGGTGGAATCTTGTGTGATGAGGGCGCGGAGTTGTTCGGAGTCGCGCTTGATGTTTGTGACGCGCATCGGTGTCCGGTACGAATTGTCAATCCACGTTTCGGCTTGGCGCGTGAAGCGGCGATTGCCGATGACACGGGCGGTTTTATTTGACGTGACGGAGCGGGCGCGGGGCGCGGCGGATGATGTTGATGACGAAGCTTTCTTCTTTTCGTTTGTGTCGCTTGATGAAGTGCGGGCGTTCGGTTCGGTGCGACGAAGAAAACCTTGCGCTTCGTTTTTCTGCGGCTGGGCAGTGGAGATTACTTCATCCGCCTCGCGCGTGGTGTCCCGTCGTGCTTCGCGTGCGGTGTTGTTGTTCGAGTTGGTGAGCCGTGAATCTTGCGGTTCAAGGCGCGCGGCGGGCGGTGGCGGCGGTGCGGCAGCATCGGCGGTGACGGTAACATTTTCACTGCTTGATGAACCGGCTTGTGGTGAAACAGGGGCGGCGGTGGACGAAGGCGCGAGCATCAGCAACGAATTTGCGTTGCGCCCGTTGACGGGAAGTTCGGCGATTTGATTCGTGGTTGTTGGCTTTGTCGCGTTGGGGTTTTGCGGTGCGTTCGGCGCGGGATTGATGTTGCTGTTCGCGGCGTACAGCCCGCTTGCGCCCGATGCCGTGTTGCCGTTCATGGTCATGGTATTGCCGTTCGCCATATTCGCGTTCATCGCGTTCATGGTGGAAGCGATGTCGTCGGGCGATTGGTCGCTCATCGCGGAGTTGCTTCTATCCGCGACGGCTTCGCGTGTCGAAGCCGTTTGCATCGCAATCTCGCCGGATGAGTTTTGATTGTTTAAGCGGACGAATAAGCCGACGCAAACTGTCAGCACGACGAGGGCGGCAAGGGTGGCGAACGTGTAAGTCGCAACGGATGACGGGACGAGATTAAACGGAGGCGTGAACGATTTCCAGAAGTCGCGCGGCACGTCAATGTTGTTTGTATTGTCATCTGTGGTGTCGGGCGCGACTTGGGTTTTCGGATTGTCGGATTGATTTGCCGACGCAGTTTCGGAAGCGGCGGCGAGGGTGAGCAGCGCGGCTTGACGGCGGCACGCATCACACGTCATCAGGTGTTTGAGATAGGCGTCGCGCGTCGCTTCCGGCAGCGTCGTCGCGGTCAACGCCGTTAGTTCGTCAACGTCCAAATGCGAATCAACGGGGGCGACGGACGGGCGGGCGGCGGCATCAATCGCGGTTGAATCGGCACGCGCGGAAGTCTCCGGCGCGAAGGCGTCGCGCAAGAGAAGGTCAATCTGTGTGTCGTGTCGCGTGGTCATTTAACTTTTAGGACTTTTTCACTCCGAGCGTTTTTCTTTGGTTTTCTTGTTTTGTTATTTGAGATTTCAAATGTTCAATCTCAAATAATGAGAAAGTCCTAACTTTGTCGAAACCGCTTTCCTTCATGTAGAACGATTGCTTCCGGCGCATCTTGCGTGTCGTTGAGATTGTTTGATGCGGGGAGAAAAGTCTGCACATCGAAATTCGTGGAGTGGGTTAAGGCATCGAAAGCCGACGCGGTGTCGTGCGGAGTCCAACTATATTCACGGCGCAAAGTGTCTTCCGTCGTATCGCGCAGGGTCGCGTGAATCCGTGCGAGGCGGCGGCTGGCGGTCGCTTCGTGGACGCCGAGAAGCAAGCCCGCTTCCTTCAAACGCAATCCGTCCGTGTAGTACAACTTGATAAGCAGAGCATCTTCGGCGGTGAGCGTGGCGACGGAGCGCGCGAAGGCTTGACGCAAAATCGTCGCCTGTTCCTGTTGCGCGAACGCGGCTTCGGGGTCAAGCGTCGTCGTGTGTTGATGTTGAAAAGCGCGGTTGGTTTTGTGGTCGCCGCCGATTGCCGCGCCGTCGTGTGCGAAGTGGTCGAAGTCCGTCTGCTCATCAGGTTGAATCAGCCGCGCGGTGCGGCGATGAGCATCTGTGCCGAGTTGCGAGACGACAGCGCGCAGGTAGCCGCCCAACGAACCGCAGCCGGAATAGTATGCCAGCTTGCCGCCTGTGCGATTGCTTGAATGCTCCGCGTTGACGTGTGGCGCGCGTAAGCCGTGAAGTTCCGCCCAGACGGATTGCGCCAAATCGTCGGCGTCGGTTTGATTGCGTCCCGCGACGGTGCGCGCCGCCGCATTGACGGTCGGCGTAAAGCGCGTCATCAATGCTTGCCACGCCGCTTCGCTTCCCTGTTCGCACGCGATAACCAGACATAAATCGGCGGCGTGCAGGGCGTTGATAAACTCCGTCACTTCCCCCGCCGAAGCTTCCGGTTTGTGACGCAATAAATGTTTGACAACGACGCGCCCGATGCGCGCGGGCAGAAGCGTATTCATCTCAACGCCGTAGGTTTCATCCACGACGCGCATTAAATTGTTCACCGCATCGTTCACCGCAACGCGCACGGCGTTCGAGATTTCACTTGGAAGTGCTTGGAGGTTTTCGGCGTAATCGCTCATCAAATTTCGTCGCGCGAGGATGAATCAAGTGCCAAGACTAACCACGACTAATCACAAATCGTATGCTAACACGAAGCCGCCGCGCGTTTGATGCAGAGCGTGAACCGCCGCTTTGACACGACTCACAACCGTAGGCTAGATTTCGGGGAACGATGAACTAGGGTGATGAGTGATGAATTTAGGAATAGTTTTTGAATTCGTCACCTGTCTCTTACCTTTCATCATTAGACCTCTTGCAAAAGTCCCGCAGGGACTAACTGACAATAGCCCAGCGATTCATCGCTGGGAGAAATGTCGGGAATTACCCCAGTCCCGTAGGGACGACTGACCGGAGTGTCCCCACGGGACACGGCAGGTTTTTCATCCTGCTCCCAGCGATAAATCGCTGGGCTAAAATCACACGTCCCTGACGGGACGACTTTTGCAAGACATCTATTCATCATTTATAGTTCATCACTTAATCCAAATGCTTCGCATCACGGAAATTTTTCGCTCTATTCAAGGCGAGTCAACGCACGCAGGTCGTCCGTGTACGTTCGTGCGTTTGACGGGCTGCCCTATGCGTTGCGTGTGGTGCGACAGTGCTTATACGTTCACGGGCGGCGAGCGCGTAACGGTTGAAGATGTGATGCAACAAGTGCGTGATTACGGTTGCAAGTTGGTCGAAGTCACGGGCGGTGAACCTTTGGTTCAGAAGGAAGCTTTCGCATTGATAAGTTGTTTGTGCGATGAAGGCTTTGAGGTTTTAATCGAAACCGGAGGCTTCGTCTCGATTGCCGATGTTGACCGACGCGCGGCTATTATCTTGGATGTGAAGTGTCCAGATTCGGGCGAAGCGGAACGTAATCATTGGGCGAATCTCGCGCGTTTGCGTGCAGACCGGGACGAAGTAAAATTCGTGATTGCGAGTGAGCGTGATTGGTTGTGGGCGCGTGATGTGATACGCGAATATCGCCTCGAAGAACGCACGCGCTCGGTTCTCATTTCGCCCGTCTGGACGAATATCAATTTACAAGAGATGGCCGATTGGATTTCCACTTCCGGCATGAACGTCCGTATGCAAATTCAGATGCACAAAATCATTTGGGGCGCGGACGTTCACGGAGTCTGAGTGAAACGATGAGTGATGAATGATGAGTGATGAATTGAAAACAGAAACGATGCCCGTTCCACATTCATCACTTATCACTCATCGCTCATCACTTGCCGTGTGTCTTGTTTCCGGCGGAATGGATTCGTGTGTGACGGCAGGATTGGCGCGTCAGGAGAATGCGGAAGTCGCGTTTCTGCATGTCACTTACGGACAACGGACGGCGCGGCGTGAGCGTCAGGCTTTCGATAACATCGCGGATTTTTACGGCGTCGAACGGCGTTTGGTCGTGTCACTCGAAGCACTCGCGCGCATCGGCGGTTCGTCGTTGACGGATGAGAATTTAGAAGTCGAGCGGCATGAGCGGGCGGAAGAAATCAGCCGTGATATTCCTTCAAGTTATGTGCCGTTTCGCAACGCGCATCTTCTGGCGACTGCCGCGAGTTGGGCGGAAGTGACGGGCGCGAACAGGTTATACATCGGAGCGGTCGCGGAAGATTCATCGGGTTATCCCGATTGCCGCGCGGAGTTTTACGAAGCTTTTCAGAAAACGATTGATGTCGGCACGCGCCCCGAAACACACGTCGAAATCGTGACGCCGATAATCAATATGAGGAAAAGTGAAATCATCCGGCGCGGCTTTGAAATCGGCGCGCCGCTTCACTTAACTTGGTCGTGTTATACGGAATCGGAAAAGGCGTGCGGGCGTTGCGATTCGTGC
>JBGTMR010000168.1:0-10979 GCA_041743485.1 Pyrinomonadaceae bacterium | reverse complement strand
TCGCCGCAAGAATAAAATCCGATTCGCTCAACCCGTCAATCGCGTGCGTAAAAATCTCAAGGCGCGCTTTGCCCCAAGTGAAGTATATATCGGGATGATGTCCTTCCGTTTCCGCGACTTCTGCGACTTGATTGACAAACTCAAGCGCGGTTTTGAAATCCTTAAACTCATAACTGCGCTCAAGGTGATGATTATCCACGACCTGCCAATCTTTAATTTGACCGTGGTAAAACTCAATCTCATCGGCTTCAAGACGCGGCACGCCGCCCTCGCACGGCACGCAATGTTTCATCGCTAAATCTTCCATCTGTTTTATGCTCCTCTTAAAAGTTTTGCGGTTGAATTTACCTGCTTCCCTTGCCTTCGCACAAATCATCGCTTGGCAAACCCCCGCGCGAAGCGATAACCTTAACAATTCTTTATCATCATTCCCGCCCGTATTTTCAAGGAGATTATTATGGCTTCCGTGCATCCGTTTCGTGCCGTCCGTCCACCGCAAGATAAAGTCGTCCAAGTTTCGAGTCCGCCTTATGATGTGATGAATTCACAGGAAGCGCGTGACATGGCGAAGGATAACGCTTTGAGTTTCCTTCACGTCTCGCGCCCTGAAATTGATTTACCCGAAGACACGGACATTCACAGTCCGCAGGTTTATGACAAAGCCGCCGAGAATTATTGCAAGCTGATTCAAGCCGCCCCGCTCGAACAGGACGATGCCGATTCGTTCTATATTTATCGCATCCACATGCCGATGCCCGACGGTACGACTCACACGCAAACCGGAATCGCCGCCGCCGCTTCCGTAGATGAATACGACGCCGGAACGATTCGCAAACACGAAAAGACGCGCCCCGATAAAGAGGACGACCGCACGCGCCACCTGCTCGCCCTTCGCGCGCAAACCGGACCCGTGTTCTTAACCTATCGCGCCGACCGCCGCATTGACGCTCTCATCGAAGCCGTCGTTATGGACACGCCGCTTTATGATTTGAACGCACCCGACGGCACACATCATCAACTCTGGCGCACGACGGATACCGACGGCATCAAACGCGCATTTGAAGAAGTACCGATGCTCTATATCGCCGACGGTCATCACCGCGCCGCTTCCGCCGCACGCGCCCGCGTCGAGTTACGCGATGCAAATTCAAATCACACCGGCGACGAAGATTACAACCGCTTTCTAACCGTCATCTTCCCCGATGACCAGATGCAAATCCTGCCTTATAACCGCGTCGTCAAAGACTTGGGCGGCAAATCTACGGATGCGTTTTTGCAACTCGTCAAAGAACACTTCACCGTCACCGAAGGCGAAGCGACGCCGCGCGACGGCGAACTTTGCGCGATGTACTTGAACGGCAAATGGTACGGCTTGACTTCAAACTCCGCCGCTCCCGACGCTTCACAGGATGCCGCCGCGTCGCTTCTCATCAGCCGTTTGCAAGAAGAACTTTTATCACCCTTGCTCGGCATCGCTGACGTTCGCACGGACAAGCGCATAGACTTTATCGGCGGCATACGCGGCACACAGGAACTCGAACGCCTCGTGGATTCGGGCAAAGCCGCCGTCGCGTTTTCAGTGCGCGCGACGACCGTTGACGACCTGCTTCGCGTCTCTGATGCGAACCAAATCATGCCGCCGAAATCAACGTGGTTTGAACCCAAGTTGAGAGACGGTCTATTGATTCACAAGATTTAGGTAACGACTTAGCCGTCTTCAGACGGCTTCCCCGAAGGGCGTATAGACCAGTCGTTTGACGGCTGGTTAGCGAGGTTAATAAATTGACAAGGGCGTTTTAACGTCCTTCTCTTCCGGCTTTAGCCAACAAAACCCGAACGGCTCAAGCCTCACGCAAAAGCCCGTTAGAAACGGGCTGAGGAGATTAGTTCCCAATTGTCCCCAGCCGTCGAACGACTGGTCTAAGTGCCGCTTCGCGGAAAGCCGCGTGAACGCGGCTAAGGAATTATAAATTCGTGATCATCGGTGACATTCGTGGCTAAAATCTCATTTACTGCATAAGTCCTAATCACATTAACGATGATTGAAACCGCCCGTCTCATCATTCGCCGCTTCACGCCCGCCGACCTTGACGCCCTCGCCGCGCTTCGAGCCGACGCGGAAGTGATGCGATACATTCACACCGTTCCGCAAACGCGCGACGCGGTGCAAAAGCGCATCGAAAACTTTGCGGTTCAATATGTCGAACGCGGCTTCGCGCAATGGGCGGTTGACGATAAAGAATCAAACTCGCTTATCGGCTGGTGCGGCTTTTCATATCTCGACGACAAGCCGCCGATTATCGAAACCGGATACGGTCTCGGCAAACCGCATTGGGGCAAAGGCTTTGCTTCCGAAGCCGCCCGCGCGTGCCTGCGTTACGGTTTTGAAAACTTAAAGTTTGAGCGCGTCGCCGCCGTCGCTCTTCATGAAAACACCGCATCACGCCACGTCATGGAAAAGTGCGGCTTAAAGTATTTGCGCGACAGCTTTCACTGGGGCGTGGATGTCGTTTATTACGAAATCGAACGCGGAGATTTCACCCCCGCCGCCGAACCCTATAAACTCCTCGCTCTACTCTAAAACGATTTGAAGGACACAATACTCATGCGCGTACTCATTGCCGATAAATTCGAGCAGTCAGGTGTGGAAGGTTTGAAGAACATCAAGTGTGAGGTTGAATATCAACCCGACTTGAAAGACGACGCTTTAGTTAAAGCAATCAAAGACACGAATGCCGACGCCCTCGTCGTGCGTTCCACCAAAGTCACGGAAAGCGCACTCGCGGCGGGCAATCTCAAACTCGTCGTCCGCGCCGGAGCGGGCTACAACACGATTGATGTCGCCGCCGCTTCACGTCGCGGCATATACGTCTCAAACTGTCCCGGCAAAAACGCGGTCGCGGTCGCCGAACTCGCGTTCGCCCTGATGCTTGCCCTCGACCGTCGCATCGCCGATAACGTCATCACGCTTCGCAACGGGCAGTGGAACAAGAAAGAGTTTTCCAAAGCGCGTGGACTTTACGGGCGCACACTCGGCATCATCGGCGTCGGCGGCATAGGGCGCGAAGTCATCGCCCGCGCCCACAGTTTCGGCATGTCGGTCGTCGCGTGGAGTCGCAGTTTGACCGGAGAGAAAGCCTCGGAACTCGGCGTCTCACAAATGAGAAGCATCAAAGAAGTCGCGCAAATCTCCGACATCGTGAGCGTTCATCTCGCCTTGAAAGACGACACACGCGGGCTTGTCGGCAAAGAGTTTTTCGACTCGATGCGTGAAGGCGCGTTCTTCATCAACACTTCACGCGGCGAAGTTGTGAACCAAGACGCCCTCATCGAAGCGATGCACACGCGCGGCATACGCGCCGGGTTGGACGTGTTTGCGAACGAACCGACGACTGCACAAGCCGACTTCACCGATGCCATCAAAGACGAACCGAACCTTTACGGCACGCACCACATCGGAGCTTCAACCGACCAAGCGCAAGAAGCCATCGCCGCCGAAACCGTCCGCATCATTCGGGAGTTTATGCAAACCGGCGAAGTCCCGAACGTCGTCAATCTCGCCGCGCAATCTCCCGCGACTCACGCCCTAACGGTACGCCACCGCGACCGTCCCGGCGTCCTCGCATCGGTGCTTGAAGGACTTAAAAACGAAAACATCAACGTCCAAGAAATGGAAAACATCATCTTCGCCGGAGCCGAAGCCGCCGTCGCCCGCATCAATCTCGACCGCGCGCCGAACGCCGACACACTCAAAAACTTACAAGCCGCGAACGACGACATCATCGAACTCGGCTTGCTCGAATTGAAATAAATGACAGCTACACTTATCACCGGAGCATCTTCCGGCATCGGCGAAGAGTTCGCCCGCCGTCTCGCACGCGACAAGCGCAATCTTGTTTTAGTCGCGCGCTCACAGGACAAACTCGAAAGCCTTGCCGCCGAACTCGCAAACGCGCATGGCATAAACGTCGTGCCGCTTGCGTTTGATTTGACTAAGGAAGATGCCGCGCAAAAACTTTTCGATGAAACCGCGCGCCGCACGCTTGACATTGATTTGCTCATCAACAATGCGGGCTTCGGTTCACTCGGCGCGTTCACGAGTTTTGAATTGACGCGCGATGCGGAGATGATTGATTTGAATGTTAAATCACTCGTCGCCTTAACTCATTTATATGTTCGTCCGATGATGACGCGACGCAGCGGAGCGATTATCAACGTCGCTTCAACCGCCGCTTTTCAACCCGTGCCGTTTATGACGACGTATGCCGCGACGAAGGCTTTCGTGTTGTCGTTTAGCGAAGCACTCGCGGAGGAGATGCGTGATTACAACGTGCGTGTAATGGCATTGTGTCCCGGCGCGACGGAAACGAATTTCTTCGATGCCGCGAAAGGTGCGCGCCCGCCGATGCGCCTTGTCGAAACTCCCGCGCAAGTCGTCGCCACCGCCCTTCAAGGTCTCGAAGCGGGTAAGGCGAGCGTCGTTTCCGGTTGGTCAAATTTCTTTGTCGCAAACAGTTCACGCTTCTTTCCGCGCTCACTCGTGACGCGCATCACGGGCAGCGTCATGCGCTCGACGTATCGCAAGTCTGCGGATTAAAATTTGATTTCTACGTCGGAGCATCTCCCGTTTCGCATTCATCTTAAAACCCAAAAAGGAAAAACTTTTATGTCCACACCCGTCACCACCAACGACGCCTCGAACCTGAATTTCACCAAAGCTTCCGAACGCATTTATAACTTCAGTGCCGGACCCGCAGTGATTCCCTTGCCCGTGCTTGAGCGGGCGCAGGCGGAGATGCTCGCGCTTCCCGGCGTCGGTATGAGCGTCATGGAAATTTCGCATCGCTCGAAAAAGTTTGAGGAAATCATTGGCAGCGCGACGAGCGGTGTGCGCCGTCTGCTCGGACTCTCGGACGATTATCACGTTCTGTTTTTACAAGGGGGCGCGAGTTTGCAGTTCTCGCAAATCCCTATGAATTTCTTGACCGGAGACAAAACGGCGGACTACATCGTCACCGGCAGTTGGGGCAAAAAAGCGGTCAAGGAAGCCAAGCGCGAAGGCGCAATCAACGTCGCTTTCACCGCGCAGGAAGAAGGCTTTAAGCGCGCACCGAAAGCGGAAGATTTGAAGCTGAATGCGAACTCCGTTTATTGCCATTTCACGACGAACGAAACCATCGAAGGCGTGCAGTTTCAAACTGAACCCGACGCGGGCGATGTGCCGCTTGTCGCCGATATGTCTTCCGATATTATGTCGCGCCCGATTGATGTGAAGAAGTACGGCATGATTTACGCCGGAGCGCAAAAGAATTTAGGTCCTTCCGGCGTCACGCTCGTCATCGTCCGCGACGACATGCTTAAACTCGTCAAAGACAATCTCCACACGATGCTCGACTATCGCACCCACGTCGAAAACAAATCGCTCTACAACACGCCGAACACTTGGGGCGTTTATATTCTTGACCTCGTGTGTCAATGGGTCGAAGGCAAAGGCGGCTTGAGCGGCATTCAACAACAGAACGAAGCGAAAGCGAAAATGATTTACGACGTGATTGACGCGGCGGAGTTTTATCGCGGTCATGCCGACGTGGATTCGCGTTCGCGCATGACGCCGACGTTTCGTTTGGGCAGTGAAGATTTAGAAAAACAGTTCATCAAAGAAGCCGACGCCGAAGGCATGAACGGCTTAAAAGGTCATCGCTCGGTCGGCGGCATACGCGCCTCGATTTACAACGCCTTCCCCGTCGAAGGAGTCAAAGCACTCACGGATTTCATGCAGCACTTCGCGCAACGCAACGGCTGATTTATTCGTACATAACGGTAGGTTTTATTGACTGTTTGAAAGGATAAAATCATGAGTGAAGACGAAACCAGAATGCTTGACGACGCGCTTCCTTTTGAGGAGCGTGTAATTTTCATGTTGACCGAAATGCGCGCCGACATCCGCCGACTGGATGAGCGTGTTCAGATTCTTGAGCGCAAATCTTACGATACGAAACCTATTTGGGAACGCGCCCTCGCGGAAAACATCGAGACGCGCCGCGCCGTTGATGAACTGCGCCGCATCGTCGAAAAGAATTTCCGCGACTTCAATCACAAGAACGACGTGTTTCATCAAGATTTGCTTGACCTCAAGTGGCGCGTGCGCGACATCGAAGCCGCACATAAAACCGAAGACACCCGAAGCACTTAGCGGCTGTTGACATGTTCACAGAAGAAGGGATTTTAGCCACGAAACAGCACGAAAAGACACGAATAAAGAGTTCCGTTTCGTGTTCTTGTTCGTGCTGTTTCGTGGCTAAAATCCGCACGAAAATCAACAGTCTTCCAAAATATCAACACAACCTAATCGGCTTCCCTAAACCCCGACATTCTTGAAAGCTTTATGAAGAAATTCGTTCCCTTAATCGTTCTCGCTTTACTCATCACCGGATTAACATTCGCCCAACAATCTACGAACGCGCCCGCCGAAGAATCATGTCCCATCGTCGTCGAACGTCACTTGCGAAACATCAAGCAACTGACGTTCGGCGGCGAAAACGCCGAAGCCTACTTTGCTCCCGACGGACAAAAACTCATCTTTCAATCGAAACGCGACGGGCAGGCGTGTGACCAGATTTACACGATGAACACCGACGGCTCCGATGTGAAAATGGTTTCGACAGGCGACGGGCGCACGACCTGTTCCTACTTTCTCCCACGCCAAAAACGCATCCTTTACGCTTCGACGCACGCGGGAGCGAAAGAATGTCCGCCCGCACCCGACTTTTCGCGCGGCTATGTGTGGGCGATTTATCCGTCTTACGACATCTTCACCGCCAAGCCCGACGGCACGGACGTTCGACAACTCACCAACGCCAAAGGCTACGACGCCGAAGCCACCGTTTCACCGGACGGCAAACGCATCATCTTCACCTCGACGCGCGACGGCGACCTTGATTTGTACGTCATGGACGCGAACGGCAAAAACGTCAAACGCCTCACCGACAGGCTCGGCTACGACGGCGGCGCGTTCTTCTCCGCCGACGGCAAACAAATCGTCTATCGCGCTTATCATCCGACAACGCCCGAACAAATCGCTCGCTATAAATTGCGCCTCTCCGAAAACCTTATCGAACCCAACACCTTTGAACTCTGGACGATGAACGCCGACGGCACGAACAAACGTCAAATCACAAACTTGGGTGCGGCAAGCTTCGCACCGTTCATGTTCCCCGACGGCAAACGCATCATCTTCGCGTCGAACAAGAACGACCCGCAGCGTCGCAACTTCGATTTATACTCCATCAACATTGACGGCACGGGCTTAGAGCAAATCACCTTCGACCCGACCTTCGACGGCTTCCCCATGTTCTCGCCCGACGGCAAAAAACTCGTCTTCGCCTCCAATCGCAACGCCAAACAACGCGGCGATACCAATGTCTTTATTGCCGATTGGGTTGAATAGGTAATGATGAATGATGAGCGATGAATAGACCTCTTGCAAAAGTCGTCCCGTCAGGGACGTTTGATAGTAGCCCAGCGATTTATCGCTGGGTACAGGAGGAACAACCTGCCGTGTCCCGTCGGGACACTTGAAACTCCGGTCAGTCGTCCCTACGGGACTGGAGAAATCTCCGACATCGCGCCCAGCGATGAATCGCTGGGCTATTGTCATTTAGTCCCTACGGGACTTTTGCAAGAGGTCTGATGAGGAATTGGAAACGCAAAAGCTTATTGAGCGGCTTTGGCTAATTTGCAGTGGAAAGAAAACAAACTATGAAAGCAACTGATTTACTTAAGAAGGGCGAAGTGGCATTAGTCATTAGCACCGACGGACGAGACCTTGAAATGGACTCGAAAGGTTTTGGTCAGAGTGGACAGTGGCGCATGAATCCAAATCACCAAGTTCACAAGGTCATAATCTATAAACGTGATAAATCTCGAAACACGCAAGAAATTTATGTTGCGGAGCATGTCGGCGTCACTGAAGCAGATATGCCGCGCAGGTTCGTTGTGAGTCTTGCGAATATCCGCAATGTAGGTACGACTACAAGCACATGGCATGAGTTTGCCGAAGTAAAGAAAGGCGCACAGAATCCAATCCGGTACGTCGAAGGCTAAAAAGTTATGCAAAAATTCACTTCATCAAAACGCGCACTATCATCATTCGTCCTTGCGACATTGTTCGTCGCATCATCGCCCGTCGCCGTTCATACACGCGCTCAAGCGACGAAGCCCGCACAAGTCGCCGCGACGCCCGACATCGCGCGTTTGCGAAAGCACGTCGCCTACCTTGCGTCCGATGAACTGACGGGACGCCGCACGGGGACGACGGGGGCGCGTCTCGCCGCCGATTACATCGCCGCCGAATTTGCGCGTCTCGGATTGAAGCCGACTAATCCGGCGGGCTATCTCGCTTCGGGCAATTCCACGTCACGCGAAAATTCGGGCGCGGCTTTGTACCTGCAAAACTTTCCTTACACGGCGGGCGTCGAACCCGGCAAAGGCAATCGCATGTTGTTCGCTTCACGCGCGACGGGTGAACCGAATGCGGGACGCGCCGCCGCGCTCGATTTGCGAATCAACGAAGACTTTGCGCCGCTCGGTTTTAGCACCAACGCGACGCTTGAAAACACCTCCGCGAGTTTCGTCGGATTCGGTATCACCGATGCCGAAAACAAGATTGACGATTACGCGGGCGTGAACGTCCGCGACCGCATCGTCGTGATGTTCGCCGCGACGCCCGACGGCGATTCGCCGCACGGCAAATTCGCACGCTTTGTTGATTTACGTTTGCGCGCCGCGCGCGCACGCGAACAGGGCGCGCGTGCCGTCGTCTTTATTGCGCGCACCGAAGACTTCAAAGCCGACCGTTTAACACGCATCGAACGTACCGAACAAACGGGCGACGCCGGACTTCCCGCCGTCATCATTTCACGTCAGGCAGCCCGCCGCATCGTCGAATCGAACGGCGTCAACCTTCCGCTTGATGAACTCGAAAAAGCTTTGCGACAAGCCGCGACGAACACCGCGACCATCGCCAACACTTCATCCGTCGCTTCATCCGTTCCCGCGAAGAACCTTTCAGTTGATTTGACTTCGACCTTGAGCATCACGACTGACCTCATACGTCGCACGCTTCCCGCCGCGAACGTCGTCGGCGTTCTCGAAGGAACGGATGCTGTACTCAAAAGCGAAACCATCGTCATCGGGGCGCACTACGACCATCTCGGCGACGACTTTCATCCCGGCAGCCTCGCCAACATCAACGCGACAAACGTGACCACGCCGAACGCCAAGACCGCCCGCATCCATCACGGCGCGGACGACAACGCTTCCGGCGTTGCCGCGATGCTCGAACTCGCGCGCATCTTCACCGTTAATCGTCCGCGTCGCACAACAATTTTCGCCGCTTTTTCCGGCGAAGAAGAAGGCTTGCTCGGCTCAAGTTACTTCATCAATAATCCGCCCGTCCCTGCCGCGAACATCGTGGCGATGCTTAACATGGACATGGTTGGACGCTTGCGCGATGACAAACTTCTCATTGGCGGCGTCGGCACAGGCACGGAGTTTCGTAAAGTAATTGAGACGGCGAATACTAATGTTGTGAACGTCGCAGCGTCTAAAGAGACGGATGCGAAGACGGCTTTAATTCCGTCTCAAGGTACTTTTTCGATTGAAGCCAAACAGACATCGCTGCAATCCCCACAGTTCGCGCTCACGCTCAATGATGACGGCTTCGGTCCGAGCGACCATTCATCGTTCTACGCGAAGCAGATTCCCGTCTTGTTCTTCTTCACCGGAACACACGACGACTATCACAAGCCTTCCGACACCTTCGACAAAATCAACTACGACGGCGAAGCCCGCATCGTCTCATTCATCGCTAAAATCACAACCGCGATTGACCGCGCCCCGCAACGCCCGACCTACGCCGTGACACAAGGCAACGCGAATCGCACGATGGGTTTTCGCGTTTATCTCGGAACGATTCCGAACTACGGCGAATCAAAAGACGGCTTATTACTCGAAGGAGTGCGCGCGGGTTCACCGGCGGAAAAGGCGGGGCTTAAACCGAACGACCGCATCGTCAAACTCGCCGGACGCGACGTGCGCGACGTGTACGATTACACCAATGCCCTCGCCGAAATGAAGCCCGAAGAAACCTACGATGTCGAAGTCATACGCGCGGGCGAACGGCTAAACTTGAAACTGACACCGACGGCGCGAAAGTAGAAAGTCGAAAATCGAAAGTTGAAAGGTAAGGAAAGAGGAAGGCGGAAGATAGAACCTTAGTTCATCCTTCCGCCTTCCTCTTTTACTTTCTACCTTCGGCTTTCGATTTTCAACTTTGCTTTACCATCGCGGTTCGCGGTCACGGTCGCCGCCGTCACGATTGCCGCCGCCGTAATCGCCGCGATTGCCACCACCGCCACGGTTGCCGCCGCCACCGTAGCCGCCACTACGACGCGCGCCGCCACCACCGCCCGTTCGTTCTTCACGCGGGCGGGCTTCATTGACGGTCAAGTTGCGCCCGCCGAAGTCCTTACCGTTGAATTGCTCGACGGCTGCCGTCGCTTCGTCCTGATTCGTCATTTCGACGAACCCGAAACCACGCGAACGCCCCGTATCGCGGTCTTCGATAACGGACGCGGATTCGACCGCCCCCGCCTGTGAAAAGAGTTCCCGCAGTTCATCGCCCGTCGTGCGGAACGATAGGTTGCCGACAAAAAGTCTGACTGCCATTTTTTTCTTCCTTAATTTGCATTACAGAAGGGCGACCAAGCCGGGCTGCTCTACTTGAGGGGTAAAAATTGAGAGCGGCTGCTACTTTCAAATCCACTGCCAACCTCACTCTCCTCTCAGCCAAACGCTTGTCGCCAAATCGTAGGTTGCGGGCAGGCTCGTCCGGCAGTGGACGCGCGAGAGTAGGAACACTTTTATTTGCGGACAAAAGTATGCCGTCAAACCAATCCTTAAAGCAAGCTTTTTATGCG
>JBGTMR010000167.1:0-83442 GCA_041743485.1 Pyrinomonadaceae bacterium | reverse complement strand
CGAAGAACGAGCTATATGCCGTGCACACCAAGATTCGGATTATGACAAGGCTTCATCTGCCCCTTTGAATGGCGAAAAGCTAACATTCTGCAGAGTGTAATGCTAAACAGAAATCGGTATCTTGGTGTGTTCTCCATATAGTATTTGAGCCCGAAGAATTAACCGCATCAGCAGCGAAATGGATTATCCATGCTTCCGCCTTCGACGCTAGGACACTTGCGCTGCCGTCATGAATCTCACCGGGAGCGAACATAAACAAATCGCCTGCCTTAGCATTCCATCTCCGAGACCCTAGTTGCTGCCAACCACCCGGTTGCTCGAAGTAAATCAGAAACAGATGACGGTGGCTGTGTGGATGAACAAAAGGCTCGGAAATGCTACGGCTCACGCGACCTACCAGTATTCGTGGGGCATCGGCAGCCCAGGGTTCGTACGTCGGTAAAACGGGGTAACGGAGGTTGCTGCTTGACGACATCGCTTCACACTTGCTTGTAAGGTGCGCATTCGCACAAAGTGAGTGTATTCGATTGCTGAAAAAATGGCGGCTTAAGGTTCTTGAAACTTACCTTCTGTAACGTTTGTGGTAGTGTCGCAAAAATTTTCCGTTCACACCATATATTGAAGTAGAATTAAGCTTAACCTACTATTGGTTGCGGCTAATATATTTTTTGCAACACTACCCCGGCGACTACACATGGCAGGCTGGAGGACGCCTGCGCAAAGGCTTACTCAGAACCCTGCGACCCTTTGCAGCCTCGAACGAGTGATCCATTTCCTTAGCGTACGATTTTTGACGCTTGGTGTAGCGACCCCTCTTTTCATCTCAGCGCAGTCAACGCTACCGCCTTGTCTGTGTCATCTTTCGCGTTTAATCATCCGTCGCGTGATGCTCTCGCTATGCTTATCACGCTTGATAGCGATGCGCTGCACATAAACTCGCGTCGTCGCCGCGTTGCGGTGTCCGAGCGCGTCTTGCACGTCCGTGATCGAGCCGGTTTCCTCCGCAACGATTCGAGCGAAGCTGTGGCGGGTTTGATGGATGTGCACCCCATCAACGTCTGCTGCTTTCGCATAACGCTTCAAGTTTTTAGCGAACGAGTGCGAGTTAAGCGGTGCGCCCGGTTGTCCCGCGTTATCGTGTCGCGTCCACAGCGGAGCATCCCTTTTGAGAACATCCAGTCTGCCGCACGCCGATAGGTATTCCACAAGTGCCGCGCGCAAAGATTGGTCGCGCACTTCCCTTCCCACATAATCGCCACCTTTAACTTTACCCGTCATGATGATTGAGTCGTCACCGAGTTTGATACTGCCGCCGCGCAAAGAGATGATTTCCTGCCGCCGCATCCCTGTGACGAGAAAAAACAACAAGATAGCGTAATCGCGTTTTCCCACAATGTCATCGCCCGCCGCTTTCTCTCGCACGACCTCGACGATGGCTTGCAGTTCCGCATCCGTCCACGCCTTAACTTTTTCGGTCTGATACGCCTTCGGCGGTTTCGGCAGTGCGAGGCGCGCCGGGTTACTCGTGATGAACGCTTTAAGCTGCGGGTCGCGCATTGCCCATCCGAAGAACGATGAGAGAAAGCAAACACGCGCATAGACGGTCGCGGGTTTAAGTCCACGTTTCGTCATGTCATCACGCCACGTTTCCACGTCTTGCGCCGTGATTTCCACCAAAGATTTCCCCACTACAAAGTCGAAGAATGATGCGACGACTCGCTGCTTATACCGCAGCAGATCAGCGCGTTGCTCGCTCGACGATGCTGTGACGGCACTCGCCCACAAGCGCAGGGCATTGCGAATGGCAGCTTGAAAGTCGCCGTCAGTAGTGGCAAGAGCAGTTATTAGCAATTCAGAGTTCATATTGCCGACTCTAGCATGCAATCCAAACAGGTTACATAAATTGAGTCTTTGTGTAATCGTGTTCCGAATAAAAGAATGATTTGGCAGATTAAATGTGTGGGGTGGCTACTGGATGATTGCTAGATGCAAGTGCGGAGACACCCGTAACCGTATTCGCCAAGATTCGAGCAGAGCGACCAAAGGATGTGCATCCGTGCGAGAAGTGGAAAAGTATGAACGCTCTTGTCAATAAACTACACAGCGGCGTTGATGCCGCGTATGTTTTGGCGCGAGTAGCCTTTAATTCCCTACACCTGCTACAAAGAATTGTCTTGTACTAGCAGTGGCATCTGTGTTAAAAAGCGCAGATATGAACGCACCTGCTATCAGCACCGCTCCATTCTCTCTAACTCCCGATCCTTCGCTTCTCTACCTCACGCCTGCTATCAAGACCGTTATCTTCAAAGCACGATACGTCATAGAACAACGGCAAGGTTTGACCTGCATACTTGGCGATGTCGGGCTTGGCAAGTCAACTGTCTTACGCAGTCTTCATGCGCAAATTGCTGCCAGCGAAAACTTTTCCTGTGCTTACCTTCCCTCTCCGTCATACCCGTCGGATTTCGCCTTACTAAAAGCTGTCGCCGGAGAGTTCCGATTGCCGCATCGCCGTTCCATGTTGGCACAGGAAAACGAGTTACGTGGCTATTGCGTTGAACTTTACCGCGCGAACCGCACCGCCGTGATTTTCATTGACGAGGCACAACGACTTAAAGGGCGTGAAATGGAGCTTATCCGCACACTTAATAACTTTGAAACCGACAAAGTGAAGTTAGTGCAAATCGTTCTCGCCGCTCAACTCGAACTTGAAAACAAGCTACGCGACCCGTCGAAGCGTGCCATTAAATCGCGGATATTCTTGCCGTCCCATCTCTCGCCTCTGTCATTGCCAGAAGCCCGCGATATGCTGGTTTACAGGTGCGAACAATCGTTTGTCGCTAATCCGTTTCCTGAAAACACAGTCAAGGCTATATATGACGCATCGCAAGGCGTTCCACGCGAGATATTGAAAATCGCTGCGTGTGCACACCTGATGATGCTCGCCAAAGGCGCGACGAGCGTACCCGCAGAAGCAATACCGAATGCGGTCAAGGAAGCGAGTTTGATGTAATGAGCGAGTCGGATGATTGGTCGTTTTCATCACTCATCACAGAGTCGAAACCTGCACACCCACGCCCTGTAAGCGAGTGGCTAGAGCAGGTAATGCCGCCCACTGGAAGTCCAAATCTTGGTAGTCCAAAATCTAGTAGCCTACCAAACGCTGATATTGTAGCCTACCAATTTGATAGCCTATCAGAATCTAGTAGTCTATCAAATTCTGACAGCCTTGCACCCGCGCCTATTGATTTAATGGCAAGCTTACCAGAGGCAGACGGCTATATAAAGTTTTACCATCAACTGACTGATCATCTCTATGCACAACTCACTCTTGCCGAGCAAGCGGTGCATCTCCAACTGTTCAGATTATCATGGGGTTTTGGTAAGTCCACATGTTTGGTGAGTTTGCCGACACTTGCACGGCGTATCAATGCCTCGCGGGGTACGGTGCAAACGGCAATTAACGGGCTTGTCAAAAAGGGTTTAGTGCGAAAAGAGAAGGTGATATTGGGGAAGAACGCAGAACAGGGAAACATATATTATGTATCACCACCACCAAGCTTACTAAAATCTAGTAGCCCAAAATCTAGTAGCCCAAATATAGGCAGCCCAACATTTACCCCCAATAAAGAAAACACATATAAAGAACCACACACAAACACAGAGAGTGTGCGTGTGTCCTCTCGCTTTACGCTTGCAGAATGCCGAAGATATGCAGATAGCTTACGAGCAGATGGGATCACCAATCCCGGTGGCTATGCGACGAAAATCCATCGAAGCGGGGAAGCTGATGATGCAATCGCAAAGTTTCTTGAACCCATCGAGATAACGAAAGTTGTTGATATGAGTGGGTGTCCTGATTGTCATGGTACGGGATTCTTTGAGCCGGGCGGAGCAGGTAAGGGTGTAGCAAGGTGCAAGCACGAACGACTTAAAGCGTAAAGTAAGTATTATAAGAGACAACTTCTTCTGCACGCTTAGAGAAATTTAGGCATTTTTTTGATGAGACGCAGTTTACATTGTAATCATTTTTTTGTGCCTAACGAAAAGAAACAATTCGGCTTCTGCCGCTGTAAATTTGCATAGCACGCTCACAATGATCACCGAAGCTGACACTTGCCGAAAATACGTCCTGCCAAAACTCACCCGCGCTGGGTGGGACGCAGAGCCGCATTCGTTCTCCGAGCAGAAGACATTCACTGACGGGCGCATCATCGTCGCCGGAACGAAGACACGCCGCCGCCAGCAGAAGCGCGCTGACTACCTCCTGCGCTATACGCGCGATTTGATGATCGCCGTAGTCGAAGCCAAACCCGCCTTCCGAACACCCAGTGACGGCTTGCAGCAAGCAAAAGAGTACGCCGAGATTCTCGGCTTGAAGTTCGCATATTCGACGAATGGTCACGGCATCGTTGAGTACGACTACCTAACAGGCGAGGAGCGCGAACTCGGCGAGTTCCCGTCGCCGGAAGAATTGTGGGCAAGATCGCGCGCCGCCGAAGGATTTACCGACGAAGATGCTGTGCGGAGTTTTCTCACGCCGTCGAATCATCAAACCGGCAGAAGTCCACGCTACTATCAAGAAATCGCTATCAACCGCGCGGTGCAAGCCATACTGCAAGGCGACCGCCGGATACTCCTGACAATGGCAACGGGAACCGGCAAAACCGTCGTTGCGTTCCAAATCTGTTGGAAGCTGTGGAACGCTTATTGGAATCGCGCGGGCGAACCGAAACGCCGCCCGCGCATACTTTACTTGGCGGATCGCAACGTCCTCGTCGATGACCCGAAGGACAAAACCTTCACGCCGTTCGGCGATGCAAGGTGGAAGATCGAAGGCGGCATCGCAAATAAATCGCGCGAGATGTATTTTGCGATCTACCAAGCGATTTCAAAAGATGAACGCCGCCCCGGTCTCTACCGCGAGTACGCGCCTGACTTCTTCGACCTCATCATTGTGGATGAATGTCACCGGGGAAGCGCATCGGATGAAAGCAACTGGCGCGAGATACTCGAATACTTCGAGCCTGCTTACCAACTCGGCATGACGGCGACGCCGCTGCGCCAAGACAATGTTGACACCTATCGCTACTTCGGCAATCCGATCTATGAGTACAGCCTCAAGCAGGGCATCGAAGACGGCTTCCTCGCGCCTTACCGCGTCCACCGTGTCGTGACCGTCTATGATGCCGCCGGGTGGCGACCGACGCAGGGTGAGCGCGACCGTTACGGGCGCGAGATACCGGACAGCGAATATCACACGAAAGACTTTGAGCGGTCAGTCTCAATGCGCGCCCGCACCGAATCAATCGCGCGACACCTGACGAACTTCATGCGGCGCACCGACCGTTTCGCCAAGACCATTATTTTCTGCGTCGATCAAGAACACGCCGACGAAATGCGCCGCGCGCTTAACAATCTCAATTCCGACCTGACGCGCGAGTATCCAGATTACGTGTGTCGCGTGACGGCGAATGAAGGCGACATCGGGCGCGGGCATCTATCGCGCTTTCAAGAACCGGAAACCAAAACTCCGGTTATCCTCACCACTTCCCAATTACTCACCACCGGCGTTGATGCGCCGACATGTAAAAACATCGTACTCGCCCGCGTTGTCGGTTCGATGACCGAGTTCAAGCAGATCATCGGGCGCGGTACGCGCGTGCGTGACGACTACGGGAAACTCTACTTCAGTATTCTCGATTATACGGGCAGTGCAACGCGCCACTTCGCCGACCCGGACTTCGACGGCACGCCTGCACTGATTACCGAAGCTGAAATAAACGAAGACGGGGAAGTCGAAGGCGAAGAGAAGATTCTTGAAGAAGAGACGAGTGCCGGTGAGATTGACGAAGCGGCAGGGCAGGAGAGTTTGGCGAGTGACGACGAAGGTGAAGTAAATCGCCGCCGAAAGTTTTACGTTGACGGCGGGCAAGTCGAAATCGCGGCGCATCTTGTTTATGAACTCGACGCCGACGGCAAACAACTTCGCGTCGTGCGTTTCAGCGAGTACACCGCCGAGAAGGTCAAAACGCTTTACCCTAACGCCGCCGAGCTACGCAAGCAGTGGTCGAACCCGGATGCCCGCGCGGAAATTATCAACCTGTTGGAAGAGCGCGGCATTAACTTCGACGAACTCGCCGCCGCAACTAATCAGCCGAATGCCGACCCCTTTGACTTGCTCTGTCACGTCGCCTACAACGCGCCGCTTCGCACGCGCCGTGAGCGAGCCGAACGTCTGCGTCGTGAGCGACAAGACTTCTTCGAGCGTTACGCACCGCAAGCACGCCTTATCCTTGAGGAGTTGTTGGAGAAGTATGCCGAGCACGGCACGGCGCAGTTTGTCATGCCCGACGTGTTGAAAGTCCCGCCGATTTCCACGCGCGGCAACGTCATTGAAATCAGCCGACTCTTCGGCGGCACAGACCAACTTCGCGGCGCGATCAATCAACTACAAACCCTGCTTTATGCCGCCTGATAACCCCTTCGCACATGCCGACCAGCAAAACCAAAACGATAAAAACGAAAACACCGCTGACGACTGCCCAGCAACTCGGCAGTCTTATCAAGTCGGCGCGCGACATCATGCGTAAGGACAAAGGCTTAAACGGCGACCTCGACCGTTTGCCGATGTTGACGTGGGTGATGTTCCTAAAATTCCTCGACGACATCGAGCGCGTGCGCGAAGAGGAAGCGAAACTTTCCAATGCGCGGTTTCGCCCATCCATCGAGCCGCCGTACCGTTGGCGCGATTGGGCGGCGAGGGAAGACGGCATCACCGGCGACGAACTCATACGCTTCATCAACAACGAAGAGACGATCCGACCTGACGGCACACACGGCGCGGGACTCTTTGCTCATCTACGCTCTTTGCAAGGCTCTTCGGAGAACGGCAGAGACCAGCGTGATGTAGTGGCGGTTGTATTTCGCGGCACGGTCAACCGGATGATTAACGGTTATCTGCTGCGCGATGTCATCAACAAGATCAACAGCATTCACTTCAATTCATCCGACGAGATACACACGCTCGGACATCTCTACGAATCCATGCTCAAGGAGATGCGCGACGCGGCGGGTGACTCCGGCGAGTTCTACACGCCGCGCGCCGTCGTGCGCTTCATGGTTGAAGCAATGCATCCACGCATCGGCGAAAAGGTACTTGACCCGGCGTGCGGGACGGGCGGCTTTCTCGTCGAAGCGTTGAAGCATTTGCAGAAGCAAAGCCAGACCGTGCAAGACAGGCGGCAGGTACAGGAGAGCAGCTTGTTCGGCAATGAGCCGAAGTCGCTGCCTTACTTGCTCGCCCAGATGAACCTTCTGCTGCACGGCTTGGAGTCGCCGCAGATTGAGCCTGAGAATAGCTTACTCGTGCCGCTGCGGGACATCAAAGATTGTGACCGCGTAGACATCATCCTCACCAATCCGCCGTTCGGTGGCGAAGAGGAGCGCGGCGTGTTGAAGAACTTTCCCGAAGACAAGCAGACCGCCGAGACCGCCCTTCTGTTTTTGCAACTCATCATGCGACGGCTGAAGCGCAAGCCGGAACCGGGACGCGCCGCCGTCGTCGTCCCGAACGGTATCTTGTTCGGCGACGGCATCGCGGCGCGCATCAAGGAAGAGTTACTCAAAGAGTTCAACCTGCACACGATTGTGCGCCTTCCGAACGGCGTCTTCGCGCCCTACACGAGCATCCCGACGAACATTCTGTTCTTCGACCGCACGGGTTCGACGAAGGAAATCTGGTACTACGAACAGCCTTTGCCCGAAGGTCGTAAGAATTACTCGAAGACCGCGCCGATACAGTTCGAGGAGTTCTCAGACTTGCTCGCGTGGTGGAAGAACAGGGAAGAGACCGAACAAGCGTGGCGCGTGGATTTCAGACGGCTTTACGACGACGCACGGAAAGATGCGACACCGCACTGGCAGGCGGCGGAACAGGCGGGCGAGGTGGCGCGGCAGCTTGCCGCACGGGGTAGAGAACTCGCCGACGAGATACAAGTCTTGCAGCGCACCCTCTCCGGCAGTGGCGCGCCGCTCTTCGCCGCGAAAGCCGATACGCAAACGCGCCTCGATGCGCTCAAGCGTGAACGCTCCGAACTGCTCGCCGAAGAGACGCGGCAGCGCGAGATTGCGAAAGAGGAACAAACGCGCGGCGATGCGATTTACTGGCGTATCTATAACCTCGACATCAAGAACCCGCGCACCGCGCAGGGCTTCGAGCATCTGCCGCCCGAACGACTCGTCCGCGACATCATCACGAAGGAGCGGCGCATACTTGAGTTGATGCACGAAATCAAAGAGGCACTTGCCGTAGGAGTCAACGCATGACGACCGGCAAGAAAATCAAGCCAGCCGCCACGACGAAGCGACGTGCGAACAGTAGAAGCGACAAGGGAAGCGATAAACTCGTTCGGGCTAAACAATCACGCGGCGTGGACATTTACGACGTGATTCTCAAGGATGTCGTCTCGCTGCTCGAAGAAGCGCGGCGGGCGGCATCTCGCTCCGTCAACGCGGTAATGACGGCGACCTATTGGGCAGTCGGGCGGCGTATCGTAGAGGGCGAGCAAGGCGGAAGCGAACGGGCGGGATACGGAGAAGAGTTGCTTGAACGGCTGGCAGGAGACTTGGGTAACCGATTCGGGAGAGGCTTCGGCAGGGAAAACTTACGTTCGATGCGAGCGTTCTATCTTGCTCATCCGTCTGACGAGATTTCCCAAACGGCGTCTGGCAAATTCGCTGACAAGGCTGCGAACACGAAGATTTCCCAGACACGGTCTGGGGAATTAACACTCGCTGCACTCGGCGCACGCTTTCCGCTTTCGTGGTCGCAATACGTCCGGCTGTCGAGCGTAAAGAACGAAAATGCGCGGGAGTTTTACGAAGCGGAAGCCCTGCGCGGTGGTTGGACGGTGCGCCAGCTCAACCGTCAAATCAATTCGCAGTTCTACGAGCGCACGCTGCTGTCGAAGAACAAAGCGGCGATGCTCAAGCGCGGTGAGAGGGCGGAAGCGGAAGACGCCGTGACCCCGGAAGAGTCTCTCAAAGACCCTTTCGTGCTGGAGTTTCTCGACCTCAAGGACGAATACTCCGAGAGCGATTTGGAGGAAGCACTTATCCGGTGTCTCGAAGATTTCCTGCTCGAACTCGGCGGCGATTTCACGTTCGTTGGCAGACAAAGGCGGTTGCGTATTGGCGACCAATGGTTTCGCGTTGACTTATTGTTCTTCCATCGCCGTCTGCGCTGTTTAGTCGTGATCGACTTAAAGCTTGGCGAGTTCACGCACGCCGACGCCGGGCAGATGCACATGTACCTGAACTACGCGCGCGAGCACTGGACACACTCTGATGAGAACCCCCCTGTCGGGTTGATCCTGTGCGCGCAGAAGAACGAAGCGGTCGCGCGTTACGCCCTCGAAGGCTTGCCGAACAAGGTGCTTGCGGCGGAGTACCGCACGACGTTGCCGGATGAGGAGTTGCTCGTCAAAGAACTAGAACGTGCGCGCAAGGTTTATGCTTCGGCAAGTTTTCGAGGAAGCACAACCCTCACCGCGAAAGCAACCATCACGCACAAGGAGCCGAAAGAAGACGCGCCCGCTAAATCGAGGAAGGTAACGAAGCGATGAGCGAGGCTTGGACAAGTGTGGCGTTGGGCGATGTTCTTACGAAATCAGATAGTCTCGTTGACATTAAGCCAGAGGGAAAGTACCGCGAGGTAACGGTGCGTTTGTGGGGTAAGGGCGTGACGCAAAGACGAGAGATAAGTGGAGCGGAGATAACCAGCTCAAGGCGATTCGTCGTCCGCACCAATCAGTTCATCATGTCACGTATAGACGCACGCAACGGCGCATTTGGATTGATACCGGAGTCGCTGAACGACGCCGTAGTGAGTAATGATTTTCCGGTCTTCACGCCGAATGCCAAACGCATCCTTCCAGCATTTCTTAACTGGATTAGCAAGACGCGAAGTTTCGTTGACCTTTGCAAAGCGGCGAGCGAAGGGACTACGAACCGCGTGCGCTTGAAGGAGAGTAAGTTTTTATCAACTAAGATTTCGCTTCCGCCACTCGACGAGCAACGGCGAATTGTGCGGCGGATTGATGAACTGGCGGCGAAGATTGAAGAGGCGCGCGAGTTACGGCGGCAGTCAGTGAGGGAAGTATCTACGGTGACAGAAGCGCAAACTTCAGCAATGTTTGATACGTTGACGACCTATCCGCAAGTAGCCATCAAGTTGCTTGGAGAGAACGGCGACAATCCGATTCAAATAGGTCCCTTCGGTGCTCAACTACACCGTGAAGAATTTGCGGAATCCGGTGTTCCGGTTCTAAATGTTGGTAATGTCACCAATAATGGTCTTGACGTGAAAAGGCTTGACCATGTTATGCCAGAAAAAGCGAGGTCTCTCTCGCGCTACACAATCAAAACTAACGATTTATTATTTGCGCGCTCCGGTGCGACATTGGGTAAAGTCTGCCTTGTGCCACAAGGGTGTGATGATTGGTTGATGACTGGGCATTTATTTCGCGTCCGGTTCGACGCTGAACGATGTCTGCCTGAATTCGCTTATGCGGCTCTTCGCAGCGCAAGAGGCGTAAGAGCACAAGTGTTCGGACAGGTGCGCGGTGCGACCCGTCCCGGCTTCAACACAACTTTGTTGGGGCAGGTGAAACTTCCGCTTCCGCCAGTGAAGGAGCAAAAATACATCGTTGTTCACCTTGAAAAACTTCAAACAAAAGTTAACACGTTGAGCAATATGCAATCCGAAACCGCCGCCGAACTCGACGCGCTGCTGCCGTCGGTGCTCGACAAAGCATTCAAGGGCGAATTGTGAAGCGTGAATAGAAATCTAATGATGGACGATAACATTCGCGTACTCATCAGTTACTCACACGATTCCGCCGCACACAAACAGCGTGTGCTCGACCTCGCCGACCGTGTGTGCGGCGACGGTGTTGATTGTCACCTCGACCGGTACGAAGTCTCGCCGCAGGAAGGCTGGACGCGCTGGATGATAAATCAAGTTGAAGAATCGGCGTTCGTCCTCGTCGTCTGCACCGAAACCTACGACCGCCGTTTTCGCGGCAAAGAAGACCCGAACAAAGGACTCGGCGCGACGTGGGAAGGCTTCATCATCACGCAGGAAATTTACAACGACGCTTCGCGCAACACGAAGTTTATCCCCATCGCTTTCTCCGCCGATGACGCGAAGCACATTCCCCTTTTCCTGCAAAGCGCGACATACTATCGCCTCGACACGGAAGAGGGTTATCAAGACTTGTACCGCCGCCTCACCGCGCAACCCGGCATCGTCAAGCCGCCGATTGGCAAGCGTCGCAATCTCCCACCGCTCAACCAACAAAGCACCGTTCCTTCCGAAAGCGTGAGCGGCGAGAACGACCGGGGGCAGGTCGCGCGCCCGCCAGTCCATACCGAGAAGGCAGCATCTCCGCGAGAACCGTTGGTCTATCTACATCCCTTGAATAGCGTCGGTGCTTTCATCCCGGCGAGCCGCGTCGAGCGTGGAGAGAAAAACCTGACGCTGCATCTCAAGCCGAGCGACTCTAAAGACTCGGCTTTCCTGTCGGACTTGCGGCGAAAGACACAAAATAACGTCGCCGTGGCTTACGGCGATGAAGCGTTACAGGCAGTCATCAACTCCGTATTGCAAATCATGGAGCCGACAGGAGAAGTGTGGTCGGTCGTGCTCGAACTCCCGGACAACCGTTACCACTCGGTAGGGATGGAGATGTCAATCAATGGAGTCAGCACCGACTCCATCGCAGAACTGCGCGTGCGCCGACTCTTGTTGAACGAGAAGCTGCCGCGCGATGCTTTCAACACGAATAGTTTGACCGCCGGTCTGGTTGAGCGCCAAATCTCACGCGCGGACGGCGTCGTCAGCTTCGAGCGATCACCATTGCCCGACTTGTACCAAAACCTAAAGAATGATGTTCCGCTGTTCCTCCGCGCTGCTCGGTTGGTGTGCGTCATGGGACTAAAACTCTCTTCAACCATCGATCACATATTCAAACTCGAACTGAACATGCAAAGCGACTCGGAAGTCGCCGTAAGTTTTCAAGGACAACGCCCGTTGCGATACCAGAACGCTGAACCCGTCACAATTGAAGTTGAAGGATTATGTCAGGTTGCTTAATTGGTTTTGTATGGTGAAGCAGGTTTAGCCAAGAAAGGTGAAATGATTTTGCATTGGCATTGAAGTGCGACCCATTGTATTAGCCGCATAGATTGTTGTGCATAACTCAATTCTTCTGACCCGGACTGCGGATGCAGGTCAAAGGGTTTTCGATACTTTTCACATTCACCATTCAACCCTAAATACTGAACGGAGGCAGAAGACGATTCGGCATACGATGAGAACGGTGATTTCCCAACTGCTTCCGTTGTAGGATGCAAAGCGACAAAGCAAACAACAGACCGAGCATACCATCCTCTAGAATCGATTTAGGCGTTCAAATTCACGACTGATACGGAGACAAAAGAAGGTGCAGACTATCCCTGATGTCGGCGGCACAACGATGTCCGCCCCGGAGACGGCTCGTATCGCGGCGACGCTCGACAACTGGAAGCGCAAACTGCTCGACGTGAGCAAGCGTAACCGCGCGTTGAGTTTCAAGCCTAACAAGGTGACGACGATTACCGTCGTGGACGAACAACCCGGAGAAGTCTTCAGGCAATTGTATCTACAAGACCGGAAGATGCGCTTCCGTCCCGCCGCTCCGAAGCAAGGTGCCTTTCCGCTCACCGGTGACGCAGCGGAAATCCCAGAGAGTGGAGAGGACGAAGAAGAAGCTTCCGCCCTGTCCTTAGACTTCGCGCCTTATATCGCCACCGACCTCGGAGACCATCACACCGACGACTTTCTGCAAACCGCCACAACTTCCGAGAATCTTGACAAGTCTCTCCGCCGTATCGCCGAGCAAGCGCGGGTCAGCATCGAGGAGCAGGGAGTCAACACCTTGTTCTTAACGCTCGGCATGTTGCACTTCAAAGAAGCCGCCGCGTCGGACGAAGTGTTTCGCGCCCCGCTGGTATTGCTGCCGGTAGAGTTGTGTCGCACGAGTGCCCGCGCCGGATACACCTTGCAAGCCACCGACGATGATCCAATCGTTAATCCCGCGCTCGTCGAATACCTTGCACGCGCGCACGGCGTCGTGATGCCGTGCCTGCCCGACCTCATCGATTTGCCTGAGACTTACGACTTACAGCGGTTCTTCATCGAGGTGACCGAGGCTGTTTCGACGCAACCCGGCTGGCAGGTCAAGACCGACATCTTCCTTTCATTCTTCTCGTTTCAAAAGTTCCTGATGTACAAGGATATGGAGGCGAACTCCGCCGCCTTCAGTTCCCACCCGCTGATTAAGCAACTCATTCTCAGAAGCGGCTCCTCCCTTCGCGCCCTGCCGGACGATGTGCGCCACACCAATCTCGACGAGGTGTTTGCGCCCGAAAGCACGGCGCAGGTAACGAACGCGGATTCGAGCCAGTTACGCGCGATTCTCGCCGTCTCGCGTAATCATAACCTCGTACTTGAGGGTCCTCCCGGAACCGGCAAGTCGCAGACGATTACGAACCTCATCGCGCAGGCTCTCTCCGAAAACAAATCGGTGCTGTTCGTCGCCGAGAAGATCGCCGCCCTCGAAGTCGTCTATAACCGCTTGGTCGAAGCCGGACTCGGCGAGTTCTGTCTGGAACTACACTCGACGAAAGCCAACAAACGCGCGGTCATGCAGGAACTGGCGGCGACGTTGGACGCATCGCTGCAACGTCCGCGCACCCAAAACTCGGCTACCGGGCGGATTGCGACTGTGCGCGCGGAGTTGACGGCTTATGCCGACGCTTTACACCTCCCGCACGGCGCGCTCGGCATGTCCCCTTTCGAGGCTTACGGCGAACTTGAGCGGGTGCTGGAAGCCCGTAAGTTGAAGTTCACGAAACCGATTGACGACGTGACCCGCGAGCAGCTTACCGAGGTTGAGCGCGACCTGCGCGACCTCGCAGAAGCCGCGCAGTCAATCGGCATCCCATCCCAACACCCGTGGCGCGACACAACGCGCACATTCTATTCGGAGCAAGACTTGGATGCAGCAGGCGAAGTTTTGCAGTCGCTGGGTTCGCGTATCGCACGCATCACCGAACTCGCCGCGCGCGCGGAACACGATTTCAGTTTACCGACGATCCGCAGCTTCGCGGATGTTCGTACCGCCTCGGCGGTCGCCGGTGTAATGGCTCGCTCGCCGGGCGCGCCGCTCGCCGTGTTGCAGAGCGAAGCGTGGAACTCGCCGCCGCGTCAGGCGACGGAGACGGTCGAGCGTGGTCTGGCTCTGCGACAACTCCGCGAAAGCGTCGAAGAGCGTTTCCTGCCGACGGTTCTGGAACAAGAACACTCCGCCGACATCGCGTTCGTCGAAACGAAAGAGAACAGTCCGTTGCGCTTGTTCAATTTCTTGAGCGGAAAGTTTCGCGCCATCAAAGCGCGGTGGCTCGGATACCGCCTGCCTTCTTATCAAGCGACTTTGTTGGAGCAAGCGGCGGAGATGCGGCAGGTTGACCGTTTGCGACAAGAGCGCGTCTCCCTCGCCGCGCAGGACACACAAGGGCAACAACTTTTCGGGGCGTTGTGGCAGGGCGAATATTCCGACTGGAGCGCGCTGGACGGATACATCCGGTGGGTGACGGAGTTTCGCGGCGTCTGCATTGCAAACGGTCTGAAGGAACAGGCACTCGCCGTCGCTTCCCGCCCGCATCCCGACATCTCCGTTATCGAGCAGCTGCGTGGTGAAACCGATGAAGCCGAACGCGAGATGACCACGTTGCGTTCGCACGTCGGCTGGTCACCCGACTATCTCACCGCATCACCGCTCACGGAAGTCAGGCAACGCATCGAGAGAATGCTTGAGAGCATCAACCTCGCTCCGCGTTGGGCGGCGTTCGAGTTGTCGCGGGCGAGAGTGGCGAAAGGATTGGGGGTTGAGTTGCTCGAACCGGCGACCGGAGGGGAAGTGCCTTTCGACGACCTTGCCAAAGGGTTCCGTCGTGCTTTTTTGCAACGATGGCTGTCCGGTGTGGTGCAGGGACGCGAGCCGTTGCGCGACTTTGCGACGCCGACGCATGAGAAGCGAGTCGAGGAATTCAGACGGCTTGACGAAGGAGTATTGCTCGAAAACCGCGCGAATCTGGTTCGCAGTTTGCGCGAGCGCGTCCAGAAGCAACTGCAAACACCGGAAGCCGTCGGCGGACTGCCGTTCTTGCGGACGCAACTCACCAGACAGCGCGGTTTGAGTCCGCTACGCACGACTTTCCAGAAATCACACGCCGCGATCCGCGCCATCAAGCCGATTTATATGATGAGTCCGCTTTCTGTGGCGCAGCTTCTCGACGGCAAACAACCGGCATTCGACCTTGTGATTTTCGACGAAGCGAGCCAGCTACCGGCGGAAGATGCAATCGGCGCAATCGTTCGCGGGCGACAACTCGTCGTGGTGGGCGACCCGAAGCAACTGCCGCCAACGAACTTCTTCTCGGTGATGAGCGGAATCGTAACCGCTCCACTGGGTGAAGACGGCACGCCGCTCTTTGAAGACAGCGAAAGCATTTTGGAAGAGTTCATGGGCGCAGGCGCGCCGAGCACACGGCTCAAGTGGCACTACCGTAGCGCGCACGAATCACTCATCAACTTCTCGAACGTCAGCTTCTACGAATCAGACCTTTATACCTTTCCCAGCGTCGAGACGGATAGCCACGACGCCGGACTGAGTTTCGAGTACGTTCCCGAAGGAGTGTACGAAGGTAAAGGTCTCAATCTCGTCGAAGCCCGCCGTGTCGCCGATGCGGTCGTGCGCCATGCGAAGACGAACCCTGACGCAACTCTTGGCGTCGGCACGTTCAACCTCCGCCAGCAGATCGCCATTCAAGACGAACTCGAAGTCCGCCGCCGTCGAGACCCAAGCCTTGAGCCGTTCTTCGCCCGCAACAAGCGCGAGCCGTTCTTCGTCAAGAATTTAGAAAACATACAGGGCGACGAGCGCGACGTGATTTTCTTGAGCGTCACTTACGCGAAGGATGCCAACGGTGTCTTGCGCTATAACTTCGGACCCTTAAACGGCGAGAACGGCTGGCGACGGTTGAACGTCTTAACCACCCGCGCACGGAAAAGTATGCGCGTCTTTTCTTCGATGAAAGGCGATGAAATCAATCCGGTTCACGCGACCTCGCAGGGACCGCAACTGCTGCGCGACTTTCTGCTTTACGCCGAAAGAGGTTTCTTGAACAGTACGGTAGCGAGCGCGGCGGCGGAAACCGAATCGCCTTTCGAGCGCGAAGTCTATACGGAACTCACACGGCGCGCGGTTAAACTCCAACCCCAAGTCGGCGTCGCCGGTTATCGCATAGACTTCGGCGTCTTCGATGATGCTCTGCCGGGTCGCTACCTGTGCGGCATCGAGTGCGACGGGGCGGCGTACCACTCGTCCGAAACGGCGCGTGATCGTGACCGTTTGCGCCAGCAGGTACTCGAAGCGCGCGGGTGGACGATTCACCGTCTGTGGTCAACCGATTGGTTCAAAGACCGTCAAGGTCAAGTCGAGCGGTTGCTGGCGTTAATTGAAAAAACGCGCGACAAAATTCACGAGGAACAGACGGCGGAAGAGGAAGCGCGGGCGCGTCTCGCCGTTCTCGAACAAGGGGAGCGTGCGGAAAACGGAACTTTGTTACACGAAAGCGCGGAGCCGCCACCACCGATGCAACCGCCGGTACTGGCGGAAGTCTATGAGTTCGCCGCGACGCCCATGCTCTACGCCGGGCAGGACTTCAACACTGCCCCCACTTCTTTCATCGATAGGGCGATCAGCGATGTCGTGCAGGTCGAGTCGCCGCTGCACTTCACGGATTTGGCGGCTCGCGTCGTGGCGCGGTGGGACTATGATCGCGTCGGACCGAGGATGATGCGATTGATTAAAGCTGTCACGGAGGAGAAGCAGCGGCGCGGGGAGGCAGAGATTCGTGGCGACTTCATATTCGCTGCCGGAAGCGAAATCAGGGTGAGAGTCAGGTCGCGGGCTGATACTAAGATACCGCCGGAGCGCATCGCGCCCGAAGAATATAGCGAAGCAGTTTTGATGGTGCTGCGATCTGGTGACGGACTTGACCGTGCTACCTTAATCAACAAAGTGCGCGCGCTGTTCGGATTCGGTCAGAGCGGACAAACTATCAAGGGGCTGATCGGCGCGGCTATCGAGAGGTTGATCGCCGAGCAGGTAATCGGAGAAGGGGGCGCGGGAATAAAACTCAGGCAGTTAGCGTAGTTCGCAAGATGCTACATATGCAGTGCTAAGCGGGTTAGATTATATTTTGTAAGATAATGAAAATGCGGAAACACGCACCAAGTAAGTGTGTTGCGCCCTTAAGAGCGTAGCGGGCTTCTGCATTATGTTACAAAACTTTGGCTGACCTGCTTATACTCGTCATATTTGTTTCATACAGTCAACACAAGACTGTGGCATCAGTGTCGGGCGTGTCTGATAAGGTTACCTCAAAGTTGGATAGCTTTGCCCAACAATTAAAAACAACCACATAATGTTGGATGTTATAAGGTGACCATACCCAAGATAATGTTGCGGCAAGCTAATCGTTGGGCAAAGCTAAGTTGGATTTGCCTTAAAAGTCTTGACTACATACAACACAGTGCGAAAGTTGGTTAGTACTGATACAAAATATGGACACGCTTTCGGCTTTTAGGGCAAAGCGGCTGACGCAGCCCTGTGAGATGAGTTTCCTGTTCGGGAGCGTAAATCACCACGCGCAGTTGTTCCGAAAACTTTATGCTCATCCAGACGGTGCTACCGACGTGCGCGGTTTGTTCGTGAAACAACTGAGCGAGGACTTCGCGCTGCTCGGCGGGGGGTTAAGTGGCATGCTGCCAACTAAGTTCGTCACGTCGGTTGACGTAGTAAAGTGGTTTTACATCCTCACGGCAACCAGCCAAAATAGTGTAACAATACAGCGGAAAAGTTCTGTTCCTAGCCATTGGGATTTATACCACGCCCGAACTTAGCCCCGAGGGTTGCGCCGACGGCGGTTCCCCATGGACCCGCGACAGAACCTAAAAGTCCACCGAACGCCCCGCAAGCGGCGGCGTTGGAATTCCTAATCTGCTCTTTTCTGCTTCTCGAAAACGGCACTCGTTTACGACCGTGCGAAGACCGAACGGACCTCGAAGATTGCGCGGCTTTATACCTGTTGCAACTAATACAAGCCGGATAGAGATTGTTGAGATGATTCGTGCCACCTTTTGAGAGAGGCACGGAATGTTCGACTTCCCACGCACCTCTAGACCCGTAGCGCGCATAATTACTGAAGCTCAACTTCTTGCAACACAGATGACAGTAACCATCGGTACGGTCGTAGATTCGATTAAGCACATCGTCACTATAAGCCATAGCTGACCTTACTCCTTTTCAATACCGTCAATCAAATAAGCCGACTTGCGCTATCGGTGGACACGGTCGCGGAGACCCGTCCGCACCCACTTCCAAGACGCGAAGTTTTAACAGTCGTATTTTCATCATCGTGCCCGATACGCCGAAGCGTTCAGCCAGCCGATAGACCGCCGCCCATCCAGTGAAATCCCAACCTTCTTTGAGCATCTCTGACAAGCAGTCGTGCGGAATGCGTAGGCATAACGAAAAGTGCTCGGCTTGGCGAAACATCCATTCCGGCTCGAACCGGTTATTCATTTGTTCGAGTGCTTGACGAGCTTTCTCATTAACTAAAGCATTCCGCACGAGCCTGTCTCGTAATGCGTTCCTTCTCTCGATCATCTTGCCGACCTCATCCCGCGACAAACCGTATTGATGCCAAGAACTTTTGTGCAGTAGCCTTTGCTGGTGCGACGGGACATCGTTGGGGAGACGGGATGCATCGTCATCAGAAACGGGTTGTTCCGAATGACGCAGGACGCGATGACCTGCTTCATGACCGAGGCAAGCGGCATAGACATCAGGGCGCGAAACGAACAGTTCTTCGTGCCTTGAGTTCACCGTGATCAGCCCGCCATCTTCCGGAGTGTAGCTGGCGAAGAAAGCCGCATCCTCCGGTTCCTCGATCTCCTCGCGGATAACGGGGACTTCCAACAAGTCGATGAATCTATCCATATCGACCGGATAGCCGGGATTGCCCTTGCGCCTAGTCCGGTAAGCTTGATTGCACCGCGTCGCGATCTCATCCACTTTCTCGTTCGAGACGAAGCGTGACGGGGCTGGCACTTCGATGCCGTCGGTAAGCATTGCTACTTCCTCCTCTGCTTTTCTTTACGACTATTCTCAACCTCCGATTCCACTTGATCGGCAAGCTCTTCAATCCTATCGAGCGGTAACCGCACCGCCGCCCGGAAGAGTTTTCCGAGAGCCGGTTTCTCGCCGGCGATGAGTGCCGCTTTCTCCAGTTCTTCATCAATGCGCCCGGCTGCCGCGAGCAGTTCTCCGCGTTCGTCTTCGGTGCATCCCAAAGCCTCGGCGATCTTGTCGATAGTTTCCCGCGTAGGCTTAGAGTCGAAGCGGTCGTTTTCCAATCGGGAGAAATAGCTGTAATCCATCTCAATGGCTTGCGCCACTTCCCGTTGTGTCATGTCTTTTTCGCGCCTGAGGCGTTGCAGCGTCTTTCCGAAAGTCAATCGGTCACACTCCATATGAATTAAGTTTATTGACAGCGAGTATCAACTTTGCTAGTCTACCCTAAAGTTGACATTGTGTATCAATGATACTTGGTATCAATTATAAGTGCAAACTTTCTGGATAATAACGCTGTGCGTAGTCGCGCATATGTCAGAAAGTAAAGAGAACAAACTACAACGAGAGGTCGCGCATCGCACCACTGAAATCGTTTTTGGAAATCCAATGGTAATGAAGGCAGAAGTCAGTAACACTTCGGAAGAATTAAAGCTCATCGATGTCAGCGAGAAGAACCTCGCACGGATGGTAGGTTGGTCGACCGTCGTAGACTCGAAAGCTACTTTCGTGCTGACGTTGATCTTGGTTCTGCTCGGATACTTCGTGAGTCAGTTAGTCACCTACTTCGAGGCGCACCTCAAACTTTGGAACTCTTCGTCCGCCGCGCCCACGCTTCTCGTCTTACTCGACATCGCTCTCATAGCGACACTCGGGTGTCTGATTACATCCATCGTCTACTTGATGAAGATCGTGCGCCCCAAATTAATTCCGCCGACGCAGAAGCTGTCGCTCTTCTTCTTCCAGACTGTGGAGAAGATGCCAGCGGATGACTTTCATAACAGGGTGTTGAAGCTTTCCGTTAAAGATGCGCTCGCCGACCTGAACGATCAGACATACAACGTGGCGAAAGTCGTTTCGCAAAGATTCGGTCAACTCAACACGAGCATTACGTGGTTCTGGTACGGGTTCATTGCCTTCATGCTGTTCAGCGTGTTGCGTCCGCTGTTTCTGTTAATTCTGGAGCAAACTAAAAGCTAAGGAGAAAGATTGTGGGTATAACAAAACAGATGGCTTTCAAAGCTCTTGCGGCGAAGGCGAGAAAAAGAGTCGGGCTGGGGTTCGACAGCCGCAACCTGCTGCCTGATGCGCTCGTCGCGGAGTTTCTTAAATCGAACGAAAGTTCGTATCGCAACTTCGCCGAAAGTTACGAGAACATTGAATATAAGCATGGCGGGCATCCCGACTATAATTACTTAGCCGAAGCAGAGAACGTCGGCAAGACCGAAAACGGCGCGATCTCGACCTTGTTTCTCGATCTCAAAAACTTCACTAAATACTGCAAACTGCTTACCCCCGCCGCCGTTTACCAAGCAAAGGCGGCGACGATTGAAGCCGCCATTGGCGTGTGTCGCATTTACGCCGGGCATCTGCATGAGATACCGGGCGACGGCGTGATGGTCTTCTTCGGGGGCAAGAACCAGAACTCGCTCAGCACCGCGCGCAACGCACTGGACGCGGCGGTCGATGTGATAAAACTGCTCGAAGAAGATGTCATCCCCGAGTACAACAACGACGGCAAGTACCCCAACATCTATCCGAAAATCGGCGTCGATTTCGGCGACTCTTTGTGGGGTGCTTACGGCTCGTCGCCGTACTACGAAGTTAAAGCCACCGCCTTTAACGTCGACATCGCCGCCAAGATGATGGTGCAGTGCAACGCGCGAGATGTCGCAGTCGGCGACGACCTCAAAGCGCATCTCGAACTTGACGAAGAAAAGTACCTGACGAAGGGTTGGCTGTACGAAAGACAGTTAACGGTTGACGGTGAGAAAAGATGCTTCTCGTATCAAACGTGGAAATTCGATTGGCGTAAGTATTTCGCTGACCGCAGCGATGAGAACTCCGATCTCGCAAGAGTCGGCAGATCTTTCGTGAATACAGCTAACTACGCGCCTGCCATCGTCAAGTCGCGCACGACGCTCGGCGATGCGCCGCTCGCATAAAGCGTCAGCATGAAGCTTGACCTAGCGGACAAAGAGTATGCGATTCGAGAAGCCTACCTAGCACGGGATGAGCAACTCTACCGCGAAGTTTTCGGATCACGCTTCCGATGTGTGAAGACGTGGGACGAAGCCGGACCCGAAGTCGTGTGGCAAGGCATGGTCGAGCATCCGACGCTCGCCCGTCAGTACGAAGTCCAAGTGCGGTACGGAATCGGTTACCCGTATCGCCGACCGCGGGTGGTACCGATCAACCCGCCGCTCCTCAATAATCGTCATCAGAATCCGAGTGTCGAAGGCACATGTCCGCCGGGCGACCTGTGCCTTTTCCCTCATACGCCGGACTACTGGGCGGTTGGGATGACGTGCGTTGATGTCATTGAGCGTGCCGTCAACTGGTTCGGGAAGTACGAGGCGAAGACGCTCGACTCGGACATCGCGCCGCCTGAGATTGAGGTTTACTTTCCGGCGTCACGTCACATCTCGAAGCCCATCATTATTCTCGCCGAGAGTGCGCTCAAGGTCGACGACAGGAGGGAAGGACGCGGCATACTCGTCCCTACTAAAAGTGGCAGGCAAGCATTCTTGGCACTCACGGACGGCAATACCGATGTGGTCGTCGAAGAGGTCTTCCGGCTCGCAGGTTTGATCCTTCCGAACGACGGGATCAATAGTGAAAAGATGGAAAGTGGACGCTGGTTTAGTATCGCCGGAGAGCCGGAGCTACCCGTGCCGCGCACAACTTCCGACTTGCTGAATCTAATCAGTCAAGGCAGTCATCGAGCTGCCTTGATTAAAGAACTTGCGCGAAGTCAACCATCGTTTATCGCGGTCTGTTACCCGACGCCGTTTTCCCGACTCCATTGGTTGATTTTCAAAACTACTTTCACCGACACGTCGCGCTCCGGTTGGCGACCGCACAAGTTCCACCTCAAGCTGCTCAACTTGAACCGTCGGCACGAGGTTTCACTTTACGCAGCACAACACGTCAGCACGGAAGCACTCTTCAAACGGGTGAGCGGATATGCGGTAGATGTTCTACAGCAAAAATCGTGTGCGGTGTTGGGGTGCGGCTCCATCGGTTCGCGCGTCGCGGAGACGACATTCAAATCCGGCATCGGCGAGATGACGTTAGTTGACAAGGATGTTGTGAAAGCCGGCAACCCGACCCGGCATGTGCTTGGTCTCAATTACCTGGGGCAGAACAAAGCCTTCGCAATGGCAGAATTTCTGCTGACAAAGAACCCCTTCGCCAAGGTGTTCCCGGCTGCTCTTGACGTTATCGGAAGCCCGCGGCGAGTAGAAGAGATTATTCGGAGAAACTCACTCATAGTTTCGTGCTTGGGAAACGACGCGGCTGAATCGCTCATAAACCTGACGGCGGTTCACGTTAGCAAGCCGGTGCTGTACTGTCGTTCGTATCTCGCCGGACGACTCGGCGAGATTTTTTTCTATGACGGCGGCAGTGGTGCTTGCTTTCAGTGTGCGTCAGATTCCTTGCAATCGTCACCGAATATGATTCCTAGACCGCCGACCTTGCCCTACGAGAAACTCGTGCGGTTTGACGGCGACTGTGGTTCGGCATTCATCCCGGCGAGTGCCGTTGATCTCGACTTCGTCGCGCTACACGGTGCGCGGTTGGCGTTATCTTTTATGGAACACCGACCCCACGTTCCCATGAACTACTGGCTGATCCGTGGGAGGGACTTTGATGCCGCAGAGTATCCGACACTTATGAACGAAATTAGAGAGCCGTTTCGAGTTCACTCTTACTTCATTCCGCGAAGTGGAGAGTGCGCGACGTGCGGCGCGAAAGCGGGGTGATGATGCCGAGTAGGAAACGGCTAAACAGTTCGGCGTCTCTTTCCCCGCTACTAATAACATCGGAGATACTGGAGTACATTGAAAGCGAAGCGGTGAAAGCACCGGAAGTCGAAACTGGCGGCATTATCGCCGGGAGGGGAGACGTTAGCACTGGAGATGTTTGCATCACTCACGCCAGTGACGCCGGACCACTTGCTCGTCGGAGCCGGTACCGATTTGCCCGTGACACCGAGCATTGCCAAAAGCTTTTGGATCGTTGGGTCGTCGAGAGTGGAGGCACAATCGACTATTTGGGTGAGTGGCATAAACATCATGAATCTGACCCGACTCCGAGTCCGCAGGACATTCTAACTTGCAGGAGGATTGCGGCGAGTTCTAATTATCACGTCACGACTGTAGTGCTACTAATTATCGGTGCTTCTGATTCAAGAAATTCGCTCCACGCGTATTCAGTTGATTGTTGCGGGCGAACAAATCGCTTGCAATGGAGTGAGCTTAGTCAACAGGTATAGAAACTTGAGGACTCATCATGTCTAAATCTCTAGAAGTGGTCTCATAAATAGCAGCGAAGCAGAATCTTGATGCAACCGAGATGAACAAAGCTCAAGTAATTGTCCGCGTGGTAATCAAAGCGCGTTGCGATACGCCGAAAGTTTTGCAGCCATGCGTTAAAGCGTTCGATCTTTCATCGGCGACGATAAAGCTGAACCGCTCTGCCGTCCTGAGTCGCCTGTTTCTTCCGGTTGCACATTCACAAAGCGTTATGGAACTCGAAGAAGGTAGCAAGGGAAGCGACGATTGGCTTACCGGGCTATTCTTTATCAACAGCTTCCGCTACATCATCGTCAAGGGTTGAAGTGGTTCTCATAAGTCTGATGTTAAAATTGAAGCATGATGCCTTACTCTTGACATAATCATGCTTCAATTGCGTGGACATTGAGCGTGGCTCTATACTATAAGTCAGGAGGCATACCCTAGCGAACAAAGAATCGGAAATTTGCTTCGTCGGTACCAGCTTCCACCACCTCAAAAACAACAGCTGGCATTTAGTTCATTCAAGCATCGCCCGAGCCTTCTCGACTGAGGGAGATGTCATTGCCGTCAGGGGAGAGTTTTACTTGAAAACCTGAGCAAGGGCGAGATATATCTCAGGGAAGAACAATTCGCCAAACTCGCAAAGAAGGTGCTAATTCAGCGCCGGGAGCGGAGACGATCCGACGCGTGGGGTGCTACACAAAACATCGAAGTTTGACGGCGTGGAGATGGCGGGTTTCAATAGCGCGTTGCGTAATATCCCCTTAGTGGAAACGATTATCTTATACCCCTTCGATGTACAGGTTGGTGCTTCGGTACTTACCCTCCGAAGTGAGGAACGCTGTGTTGTGTAAACAATGAAAGTGCGTACCTCTTCACTTCGGGATACATGCCCGAATAGAGCATGTATCTTAGACCAAGTATCCCAGCACCTCTTCGTCTCGTGACAAAGAATGAAATCGACATCTACCGTGCGGTAGCGGACGTACTCAGCCTGACGAGGATGAAGTGGAATACCGCCCAGAACACAAACAGCCAGCCCGTGAGTCTCAGTTTTGCGAGACAAGTCGTTGGCATTATGGCTGAAGTCGGAGAGGATTACGATCCAAAAACTTCATACCGTTTTTACATGTAACCGCCGAACTTGAAACAATAACTTCCAATAATGACTATTACAGCTCTTAACTCTCCGGAACGGATCAGGGAATGCCTGTCGAAGTTGAGGGACAAGCTTGAGAAAGCCAACCGCTTGTCAGATGCGGTCATTCAGAACAAATTAGATTTCGAGGGACGACCCATTTATGTAGCAGTGGGCTTCTGGCATGACTCCATCTGCCAGATTATTTCCTCGTGCTTCGGGAGCGAAGTTGAGGAGGTGTCTTGGTTCAAAGAAGAGTACGAAAAGCTCGTGGAGCGCGGAATATCGTTAGTGGGTGTCGAACAATTCAACCAGTCGCTCTGTTCTGCGATCAGCATTAGAGCCATAAAAATCGATGAACTAATTAACCGAATGGAAAATACCGTAATTATCTCGTCTACTTCACCTTTGGGTGATCAATCCTCCTATATGAATATTGCCAAAAACTTCACTAACGGAACTTCATCCACCTGCATAATCTTAACCGCACTGCCGGTTGAGTTGAACGCCGTTTGTTCTCATCTGCACGATATTAGCCAAGTTGAGCATAAAGGCACAGTTTACGAAAAAGGATTTTTCTCGTCCGGTGGACGGGTGTGGGAAGTGATAAGTGCCGAGATCGGTGCGGGGAACCACAGTGCGGCTTTCGAGGCGGAACGAGCGATCTCGCGCTTCAATCCGAATGTTGTTATGTTCGTCGGAGTAGCTGGCGGTATCAAGGACGTCGTAGCGGGGGATGTGGTTGCCGCGACTAAAGTCTATGGCTATGAATCGGGAAAAGCTGAAGCGACATTCAAGCCCCGCCCTGATGTCGGTAATTCTAGTTACAACATGGAGCAGCGAGCTAAGGCTGTTGCCCGCAGGAAGGATTGGCAAAAACAAATTTTGGATCCTCAACCCAACTACTCACCACATGCCCATGTCGGAGCTATCGCTGCCGGAGAAAAGGTTATTGCCTCAACTGAATCTTCAGTCTATCACTTCCTCCGTGATACATACAGCGACGCATTAGCGGTCGAAATGGAGGGTCGAGGTTTTGCAGAGGCTACACACGCTAATCCGCAAGTCAGTACTCTGATCGTGCGCGGCATATCGGACTTACTCAATGACAAAAGCGATGTCGATGATGACACCCGTCAGAAGGTCGCCTCGCAACATGCGAGTGCTTTCGCCTTTGAGGTATTAAAACAGTTGGACGCTGACACCGTCGTACCCTAGCCGTCACATTCGGCACTCCAGAAGATTTATAATCTCAGATAGTGATAATAAGACGTATGAGGCGTTCTAAAGAAATCACACCGACAATCAAAGCAGCTGACGGACACGCCGTCAAAAGCAAATTGCTGTCTAACAATTCAAACAAACTGGTTTTACTCAGTCACGGAATAGCCAGCAATAAGGACGAGGACGGAGATTTCACGAACCTTGCCGAGAACTGGTTGGCACCCGAGTTCGACAGCATCAGGTTCGACTTCCGAGGACATGGTGAATCAAAGCTTGCGACGAAGGACATGACGGTTTCAGGAGAGATACTTGATCTGATGGCGGTCGTCGGTTGGGCGCGCCAGCGAGGCTACTCCAAGCTGTATCACATTGCCGCGAGCTTCGGGGCGAGCGTTGCGTTGCTCGCCGCCTCTAGATTCAGGTTCGATGACTTCTCGCGCGTAGTCTTCTGGAATCCTGTCACGAGCTATGTCAACACATTCGTGCATGCCAAGGTTGAATGGGGGCGTACATTCTTCGACCAGAAGTCGGATGACGAACTCGCTTATCGTAGGGGAACGAGAATACCGGAATCTAGTTTCACTATCGGACCGCAGATGGTAATGGAACTTCTGTTCTACAAGCCCGAAGAAGTTGTCTGGTCGCGCGACCTACCGCTGTTGATTATCCACGGAGACGCCGACACCTATGTTCCTCACTCTGACGCGGTGGCTTATCAAAAGCGTAACCGCAAAGCCGTCAAACTGCACACGCTTTCTGGCGTAGACCACGGCTTTGACGATAAACTTGATGATGCCATGAGGATGACTGCCGAGTGGCTCAGGGATGACAGATAGGTGGAAGGGCACAGATCAATTCCGGGTGCGAACGTCAGTAGCACGGCGCGACTGTTGTCTATGCACGACTTGAACTGCGGCGGCAACGTCACGATTATGGATTATGCCGTCGTTGGACTCAGGAACTACTACCAAGATATTTTTACCGATGACGCTCAACGGCGTGTGAGTTTGGGAGACAACGTCATCGTGTACCCAATGGCGCTGGTGTACGAGGGTGCCACGCTCGAAGCCGGAGTAATTATGGAAGAGCGAACCACCGTCGGGTCTTTGACTCGTATCGGCGCACGCTCGCGCGTCCTCTATCATGCACAGGTGAACGACAAGGTTCACGTGGGTGTCGATTGCGTTGTCGGCGGTTTTGTTGCCGACAACACTAAAATCGGCGACAGATGCAGCATATTCGGCGCGCTGGTTCACACCTACCGAACGCGGGACCCACGAACGTGGGATGCTGAAGACGAAATGGGACCGACCGTTGGCGACGACGTGCTGATCGGTTGGGGCGCAGTAGTAATTGGTAATGTCACGATCGGATCGGGCTCATACATCTACCCGAACACGGTCGTCACCAGAGATATTCCACAAGGTCACAATTTCTACGGACATGAGTTTAGAAGATAAAATCGGCAGCATTAAACAACTCTCGGAACAGCTCTCCGAGTACGTCAGCTTGGGATCGCTGATGTTGGTCGATCTTGTCGACTCGACCGGGTTCAAGACGCGCCACCCTGAGGTCGTATGGCTACAGCGGCTGCTGAATTTCCGTCACGTTGTGGAGCAGGCGGTCGCGCCATTCAAGCCCACTAAATATTTGGGCGACGGCGTATTGCTCTTCGCGGCGGATCATGAAGCGATCCCAAACGAATTCATTTCCTTCGCAAATAAAGTCACTGACGAGATCAAGCAGTTCAACAGCCGCTCGCGCGGCGAACACCCGATCCGCGTGCGAACCATCCTCGGTCACGGCGAGGCTTACCTCTTCGACGAGACTGATCCTCAAGGCGCGATAGTTGATAGGCTGTTCAGGATGGAGAAGTATGTCCCGACCGATTGTGTCGGCATGACGCAAGAGTTCGTTGACGCCGCGCGAGCCAAGCAAGTCATTCATGCCGGAAGCTATAAGCTAAAAAGCTTTAATGACAAGCGTCACAACTTATACCTGCTCGACAACATCGACGATCAAGGTATGCGCGCATTGCGTTCTCACCGCAGTGATGCAGCACTTCGTGATTTCTGGGATTTGGGAGGAAGTGGCAACGGCAAGGTTTTCGTCATCAGCGGATGTATTCCGGCAGATACCGACGAGGAGACCACGATTCAACTTGGCGATAAGGAAGGCATCATTTACGCCATCGTCAATCTTGCCAAAGTTGATCGCATCGGTGACGTCGTATCCATCACTTGCGCCGAACACATCGAGGAGGCTTTGGGCGAGAACGTCGTGTGCATTGGCGGTCCGTATTACAACTCCGTAACGCGACGCTTCATGCAAGAGATCAAATCACCGTTCATCTTCGACTTCACTGACCCGTCTGACGACCGCACACCGTTGGTGTCATGCATCGCGGATGAAACCTACGAAGCGTTGTGGAACAAAAAACGCCTTACGCGCGATTACGGGTTCTTCGCTCGCTTCACTAATCCTTTCAACCCTGAGCGGCAAGTGATTCTCGCTTGTGGCATTGAGACCCCCGCCTGCTCCAGGGTCGTGCGCGCCTTCAGTGGCACTCACAACCAGCACTTCCTCGACTTGCACGATCATATACTACACAATGGGTGCGCCAGCGAGGCTGAACCTAATTGCCCTGACTTCTTCTGCCTGTTGAAATTCAATGTTGAGATGAATGGCACCGCGACAATTCCAAGCAAGACTATTCAGTTAAGTCACATCATTACCGAGTGGCGGCAATCACACGATGGGCGTACACAAGACGATCCTCCGAGTGACTGAGTTATGCTTGCTTCCGTCATCACTTGCATCTTCAACCAGCGCGAGGAATACCTTCAGCAGTGTGCACAATCTGTCGCGCAACAAGGTTCCGACATCGAATGGATCGTCGTGGATGATGGGTCTTGCCCTGATGCGAAGCGAGTTCATCGCCGCGTTATAGATAGTGACGCCCCAAACACAAAGGTTAGACTTATCGAGTTGCCCGAAAACATCGGGATTGCCGACGCCAGAAACCATGCCTTAGAAAGTGCAAGCGGACAATGGATTATTGTGTTGGATTCGGATGATCGGCTCACCCCTGACATTATCTCTGCTCTGGCAAACCTTCCCGACTTTGCTCAGGTCGTCTGTGTCGAGGTGAATTACTTTGACGAGTGTATGGCGGAGCATAGACCAATTACCCGTTATGAGCGGCTTTTTCAAATGTATGGCGGAACGACGCGCGATCCTTTCTTGTGGTTCGATTTCTACTATCATGGGATCATAACTCGACGAAGTTTGCTCAATGAGATCGGCGGGTATAATCCGGCACTGCGCATTGGCGAGGATCAAGATATTCTGCTACGCGCGACCGAGGCAGTCGCTACTGATCAGGTCTTCTTTCTGAATCAGGTCGGCTACGAGTACAGGAATAACCCCGCTGGCGTGTGTAATTCGAGGTGGAGCGAAGTTGCGGCGAATTACACGCGCACGATGCTCGAGGCGGCAAACCGCAGGGGCGGAAGATTTGTCGGATGCTGTAGGGCTGGCACGGAGATGATTGACGATGCCGCAGTAGATTGTTACAGCTATCAGTTGATCTCCGGCGAGTGGGTAAGTTGGCGAGATTGTTACCGGCAATGCACGGTCATATGACGCATGGCTAATGTCTGATTAGATAGAGTAAGGTTACTCGTTTTGTTCCGCACGTAAAGCGAACACATGAATGATGATCTCGAAAGTATTATGGATCGACGGCTCGCGCCTGATGTGGCTTCGCACCTTCGCATGGACTTCGTGGAGGAACTCGGACGCGGTGCTGAGCCACATCAGGCTAATCTCATAGAAGCGAGATTATCTCGCACGCTTATCTACGATAACGACCCGGTGGTGCGCCACGAAGCGGCATTTAGCCTCGGCAAGTTATACTCGCAGGGCTGCATACTTGGATGTGTCGCACTCGAATCACTCTGCCATGTGGCTCTCAATGATACTTCTATAGTAGTACGCCACGAAGCACTAGAATCTCTCGGCTGCTTTCCTCAACTTAAAGCTAAAGAGGTTTTGTATTCTGCTATTGAAAGCTCAGATTTAGATGTATCGGCAACAGCACGTATAAGCCTCGCACGGTTGACAGCAGACACTAAGTAGCATAGAGGCTTTGATGCAAAAGTCTGACTGAGGCTCAAGATGTACCATGATAGAGGTTTTACCCCTTAAATTTAGCTTGATTTCTGATTTTGCGCCAAAGCCTGAGGGGCTTTGCCCAACAATACAAAATTACCTCTTCATCTTGGGCAAAATAACGGAGACTGCATCAATATGTGGTAGCCGTTGATTAATCGTCGGGCAAAGCCAGTTGCTATATAAATTATATTATCGGATGCTAACAGCGACTTGAGGTTTTATATCATTTGATCTGCTGGTTAATCTAAATGCCCCCGTGACGATAGTGACGGGGGCATTTTCGGGAGGTGTGTGACAAGCGTGGGCTGCCCCGTCGGATATATTTTCACATAACCGGGTTCAAACCGGAATGTCACGTTTGGTTGACATTCTGTACATAAAAAACACCGAAAAGCTGCCTCAAATGTCAGGTTTGCTTGACATTCGTGCCTAGAATGTCAAGCAAACCTGACATTCTGTACCTTAACCCGAAGTCAACTATTGCAGCCCTTTTAACGCTCGTAGATAAATCCCGGATCCGAGCGCGAATCCGATTCTTTAATCACTTCTTTATCAGGCTCGGCACCCCTCTCACCAACGACCCCGTAATCAGGTTCTTGATTATCGAAAACGAACCGCTCTCGTTCAGCGACGCTTGGGTTGCACGAGATTGGTCGGCATCTACTTCGAGATTTCCGGGACCGGACGGCTCATAGAAGTCGCGTCCTTGAGCCTGCTCCGGCTGAACCTGCCCGATGATGTGTTCGGGAATCGAAGCTAATTTTGCCGACGCGTCTTCTCCCTGTAGAACCTTTTCGTAACGGGCGCGAACCTCCGGGTCGAGCTGGCGGGCGGCATATATCTCGACACCGATTTCCTCGCGCGCCGAGAAACGCGGTGCTGTCTTTTCAGAGTTTTGTCCCAGATTGTCTGCGAGAATCTTGGCTTCGGCTTTAACCGCGTCGAGGTATTCTCGCGCCTGCTCGGCTTGTTCGACGACGCGGGCGGCTAAGGCTTCGGTCGCAGCACGCGCTGCGAGCCGCATCTCCCGACGCTCGGCGGGTTCAATCACGTACCGCAGCAAGCGCGCGATCTCAGTCCCTCTCTCTTCGGCACGCAGGGTCGTGGTGCGCGGCACACCGATCGGCGTCGTTTCTCCCGCGCTGCCATCACCAACCACTTGCCCTCCGACACTCAAGCGCACGCGGTCAAGGCGTTCGAGAGTCTGCTCGCGTCGTTTGTCGGCTTCGCCGGCATAGATCTCACTGGCGATTTCGTGCCCGCGAATACGCGACAAACGCTCGCCCTGATCGGTGCGCGCGTGCTCCGGCAATCTTTCTTCGCGCTCTTGGTCAAGCCGGAACACTTCACGGCGCAGGTCGGCGTCGCGCAAGTTTTCGGCGCACGTCGCGAGGCGGATGATGTCTTCTTTCGTATGAGTGCGTTCCGGAAGGGGAGTGCCCGTCGAGCGGTATTCAATCGCTTCGCGCTCGTAGGCTTTGCCCAATTCTTCGACGAGTTTTCCTGCCCCGGCGAGTCGTTTATCCATCTCGGCTTCGCGCGCGGCAACGAGGACTTCAATTTTCGCTCGCTGCTCGAGCAGTTGTGTTTTCTCAGCCGCGGCTGCCGCCCGGTCGGCAGGCGAGTAGTGCATTACGCGGCGTCCGAACAGCAGCGAGCGGTCATGGGCTTGTTCGATGCGGCGGTCGAGTTCGCCAATCGAGACGCCGCGCTCGTGCGCCTCAACCGCCTTGGTGTCCGGTTTATCATTGCTACCAGCATCTGACTTTCCTGATTCCGAAGTTATCCGCCACGGAGTCAAATGCCGCGTGTGGCGGAACTGCTCACGCCGATCTTCCTCGACCCGCAGAGCCGCGCGCGCGACGTAGAGTTGTTCACCGAGCCTGCCGACTTCCCGGTCCATGCGAGTCGGGCGTCCGGTCTCTGCGGCGCGGGCTTCGCGGATAGATTCCAGTTCACGCCACCGCACCGCGTCGCCCGACGAGTATGCCCGCTCCTGAAGTTTGGACAGATCGTTGCGGCCGAGCGAGGGAACAGGCAATTCCTCACCGCGCCGGCGGTAATCGATTCGGATTTTTGTCGCTTCGTGCTCGGTTTTAGTCAGATTCCTTTGTTCTTTCGCGAGTCCGCGCTCGAGTTTCGCCAGTGATCCGGCACCGGCGGTTTTCAGTTCATCGATCACCGTGCGGTGACGTTCAAGGTCGGTGGCGGCGAACTTTTCCTTGCGCTCACGACGCCCTTCCCAGTAATCCTTCGGCAACCGTGTTCTGGTGGGTCTTCCGCTGTGTGGGTCGACGATTCCGGCGCGGGCTTCTTCCTCACCGACACGGCGTTCGGCGCGCGCCTCCGCCCGGCGGGTGATGTCGGCGATTGAGAGTTTTCGCTTGTCACCGTTTCCGTTTTCTCCCGTCTCCTCACGCCCTGAGCGCGACGGGTCGTTAACGGCGTAGCGCGCGTATTCGCCGCTCGCGATCAAGCTTTGCCGTCGTCCGGTCAACTCTTCGACACGGGCGCGACCGCGCCACTCGTCGGCGAGAATCGCACGGTCATGCTCGATCTGTGCAGGTGTGCGTCCGGGTGCTTTCTCCGGGGCGTCGAGATGTTTCGGGTCGGTTTTGAATTCGAATTTGAGAGTTTTTGAGCGAGAGCTTTCCATCTCCCGTATCTGCTTGTTGGTGAGAAAGGCGGCGGCGCGCTTGCCATTCGCGGCGAGGGAACGGGCATCCATTGCTTCCACCTCTTTCCGCAAATTGGTTAGCAGTAAGTGTTTCGCAGAGACGGCACTTTCAGGTTCAGCCCTTCTCGACTTGATAACATCATTACCCGGCGATTGCGTCGTAGACAAAGCACGTGAGTTTGCTTCTTCGTGGGCAAATCCAGCTTCAAGCACAAGCCATTTCCCGACCACCAAAGCTTCTTCCATTCCAATCTGACGCTCGGCGGTAGTGTCTCCCGGTTGACTCCGCTCATCGATGATGGGTCGTACATACTCAATTCCCGAGCGTACGTCGGTCAAACGTATCGCCGTGATGTCCCGCCCTCGGCTCTTCGCCGCCCGGTCAAGGTCACGCGACAGTGTGCCCGTAATTGTCACTTGTTCACCGCGTTGGTTTTCTTCCGAACGATTGAGCATATTCATCGGCAAAAGATTCAATGTTTCGGCTTTTCCGAAGTGTCCAATCACGTCCTTGTTGATCAAGACGTGGGCATGCGGGTGTTCCGTATTGCGATGAATGCCTCCCGTCCATTCTAATGTTTTGATGTTCAACGCCCGGGCGAAATCCTCCATCGTTTCTCTCACCGCGTCACGGAATTCGTCCCGCCGTTCAGCTTCCGTATCTCCCAGTCGAATGTAATCCTCGGCTTCGAGCGAGTGAACGATGTGGTAGTAATTCATCAGATTGCGGCTCACCCCGCCCGCCGGTTAATTGGCGGTCGGCGTCCTGCCACGTCAAGCCGTCTTCGCGGTCGGTGAACAGCGGACGTGGACTCTTGCCTTCGCGTTCTTCATCTCGCTCGCGCTCGGCGACATAACGGTTGCCGGAGTGCGAACCTGACCCTCCGCTCCCCTGCCGCGCGCCGCTCACCACTTTCATTATTTGCATTTCCGGCTAAACCTTTCCTGCTGCTGATTGCCGTCAATATTCTTTTTGAATATTCTTTTCGCCGGCTACTCGTCGACTTCCCAATCAATCGGGAGTGCCCGCTTCCTGATTGACTCAACCATCCGATTAAACCACTTGCTTTCTTGTCTATTGAGCGGTATCGAAACGCTGAGTTCTTCATTCCGCGCATTGGTACCAATCCCATTCGCGGTAATATTGTTTTTGTCGTTTTGGTCAAACGGTATCAAATCGAAGTTGAAATGTTTTGACGCCATATTCTTGCCCCGGTTTCTTTACAGATGCGGCGTTCTCCGCCATGTTTCGCGGCGGCACTAACCGTCTCCGACTTTTACTTTTTTGATCGCCTGACTCATCTGTTTTCTGGTTTCATTGACCCGCTGCATAGCAACCTTCTCAGCCGCGTCGCCAATCCGATTGGCGACGCTGTTTATCTCTTCGTCGCTCCTTCCCTCGCTCATTAGATGAGGGGCGACAAGTAACTGCAAGATTTGTTCCCGAGCTCGCTCACCGGCTTTGTAGTTAAGCACGACGTACTCGGCGATCAGTTGCATGGTTTGTTTGATATGCTCGACCGCTTCGCTTGTTTTGGGCACCGTCTCCCCCGCCGTTCCGGCATCCGGGTGAGTAATGGCTTGCTTCAAATCGGTGACGATTTCGATAAGCTGTGCCATGGCGTTAAGCAGTTCTTCCCGCTCATTGTTGTCTGTTGTTTCTTGCTTCTCGAGTGCCTTGTCTCTGATGTTTTCAACCAACCGGAAGACACCACCGATCACATCGTCCAGCCCGGCGATCTGCTTTTTCAGAGGTTCCGTTCCCTCACTGATTGCCTTCTTATGTATTCTCCAGATGCCTGATTCCAGGGTATCCAAAGTGATATTTTTGAAGCGGTCATTTTTGTAGTAGGCAGCGACTATATCCCGTAAAAGTTCCGCCGGTTTTTTCTTGAGGGCGCGACAATCCGCATCGAAATTGCGATAATCTTCGTGCCACAAATTTCCGGATATAGAAGCCGTCGAAAGCTTTTTTAGAGTCAGCGATTTGTTAGGATTGACAGGCATTCGTTATCTTTTTTCTGAACAGAATTTTTGGATTTCGGGCAGTGATAGTGGTAAAACTTCACTTGTACCAGTAACTCTATGATAATTAACACCTTTTTGTAGATTCTACAACCACTGATTTGGGTTCTATACTCGTAAACCATTCGCATTGGTTATGTTAAGAAGGAAACTCTATTTTGAGTACCATTCTGTAACCCTAACTTACTTAGAACATAGGCATTATAGTGGTTTGTATACCACTTTCTGATTTTCTACAGTCTTAAAGTATTGTATCTAACAGGTTTAACTCATATATTACAACCGCTATCCTGCTTGTGATAAAAAACCCAAAATCTTAGTCTTTTCCAGCTTATTTTTCGAGTAGTTTGTGGTAATTTTTGGTTGTTGTAAGTAGGGAAATTCGAGTCCGGGGCAACTCAAAAAGAACGGTGGAGAGGGTAGCATGAGCAGAATTAAGAGGTATATTTTAGCAGCTGAATCGAAGTAGCAGACTCAATAAGCAGCCAAGAAATCATCAGCAAAGCAGCCAGAAAGTAGCTAAGAAAATACCAGAAAGCAGTAGGAAAACAGCTAAGAAATAACAGGAAAGCAGCCAAGAAGTAGCAGGAAAACAGTCAGGAAATCAGATGGAATAGAGCGAATTAAAGTAGAAACAGCCTCAAAAAAACGCCGCCGGATCGTAGAAAAGAACAAAATCCATTGCTGAATTTATCTGCTCCGGTCACGATTCGGCGGCGTTTTTTCCAACCCTTTGGTGAGTTTTTAGTGGTGTGCGTGAAGGTAATAATAGTTGGTGTGGGCGAAGCGAAGTTGTTCATCGACCTGCGCTCGAACCCTCTTCTGGATTCGGGATTGCTCCTTCTGCATTCGCTCTCGACGGTCATTTACGGTGACGGAAAGGAATGAAAAAATCTTTGGCGTAGGCATCGGTTTGAGCTTTGGTTGTGCTCAGTTTTTCACCAAGATCAACCGCGACATCACAAGCTTCCGTATTCATTCCGGCGGCTGTAAGCAAGCGCATCAGTTGTTCTTCACGGTTTAGTAGTAGCCGGCGTTCTTGCCCGAAGAAGAAAGCTTTTGCCAGTGAATTTTGTCCTTTTTTGCGCTCAAACCGGTTAGATAAAACTTGCTTCGCGGTGCGAACGGAAAGCTTGTTAGCAAGGCTGGCGAAGGCTTAGCCGCGACAATTTTTGCACGCCGCAACGGTTGACGAGCAGTGAAAATACGTCTTTAACAGGCAACATTACTGATTCTTTTCATCCCCGCCGCAAGTGAAATAGTGACTTCCGAAGCAGTCTCAAAAGGCATGATTCCCTTGATTCCGAGTCAGAAAAGTAATTTGTCGGTGATGCTTATATTACCTCCCGTCATCACCGCACTGCCCTCTGTGACGCTCTAATAATCAAACGCTCGACTGCACATCCGCTTAAATTTATCCGCCGCAATCGCACCGGTCAACTCGCTAATCGACCATCGCCGCGGCGGATAAATCGTAATCGAACTTGTTATTTCCGATGTGCGCGAGGAGTTCCGCGACTGTTGTTATCGGGCTTCGAGCAGGGATGAACGTTTGCATCTGCTGGGTTGAGCATGACCTCAAATGCCTGAACTGACCGCAGCATTTACTTCTCTTCTCACCATCAAATCTGCATCGCACATCTTGCGATTTTAAAAGTTTGTGTATCGCTTTGCTGGCAAGTCACTGGGGCGAAGCCGGAACACTCTCGCGGTCTCATCCATGCGATCCGTGCGCGCCGTCGTTTCAGTTTCCCTCATATCAGCGACACTCTTTAACTGTCATAAATTCTTCTCCGCTGACATTCGTTACTCGCCATCCGCTTCTAATTTTTCTTTTCTGCTATCGACTCGTTGTTTCTACCAAACGCCCCCGAACACCCTCGATTACCCGCCGAACAAACCAATCATTCGTTCCGCCGTCTGTGTTTTTATCCGCCATCCGCCCCCTTCACGCCCGAACACGAAGCGGTTGCGGTAGCGCGCTCTTGCCCCGTCGTGCCCCTGATAAACTACGACGCTAGTCAATACCGGAGCGTCTCCGCCGCTCTCGATTTTGATTTCCTCGACCTCGTAACCGGCGACTTCCGCCGCTGCCTTCCCAACTTTAATCTGCCTTAGAAATTCGGCTCTGCCCAACCCGTCTACGGCGAAACCATTGGCGAGTAAAGGCTCAAGTGCATCGGCATCGCACCACACAAAAGCTCGATGAAAACCGCGCGTCAGTGGCACCAACTCATCCGCCAGCCGTCGAAACTCCTCATTCCCGTCACGCGATGACCGGGACATCTCATCCTGTGCCGGTTTTTTGGCGGGGACATTCAGTGGCGGGGTCACACTTCTAACCCGCGCACTTGCACTGGCTTTGGCTTTGGGCATCACAGTTTCATTTTGTCGTACTGTGCGTGAGACATCTTGTTTCCGGTTTGCTGCGACTTGCTTGAGCAATGCTTGCAAGTGCGAAACACACACTGCGAAGTTAAGGTTTTGCGCGTCGTTAAGCATGAGCGTCACGACTCCGACTACCGTACCGCTCGCGTCGACGACGGGTCCGCCGGAGCTGCCGGTTGCTATCGAAGCACTGAACTGCAAGTAGCCGATGCGAGCTTCGCTACGCAGCCCCGATACGATTCCTTCGGTGATCGTGCCTTCAAAGCCGCGCGGGTTGCCAAGCGCATAGACACGCTCGCCGAGCGTCGGCGGACTCGTTCCCAAAGTCAGCGGGGCGATTCTCGCGCCTGAAATCTTAACCAGCGCGAGGTCGGCGTCGTGGTCGGTCTCGATTACAAGAATGTCGCGGAATATACGTTCGGAGCCAAGCGGCTTGATTGAGATGAAGGTCGCTCCTTCGATGACATGAAAATTGGTCGCAATCACGTCAGGAAGCACGAAGAAACCCGAGCCGTATTTGAGAGGACGACCTTGCACGTCCGCTGTCTCGACAAGCACGAGAGCGTGCTTGGTGTGATGGGCGACTTGCGCCGCTGACAACTCACGGGTAGCGGGTTTACTTTGAGGTGACGACGAGGACGGTGGTGTTCGCCGTCGCATCGTTTGCTGTGCCCGAACGAGCATCGGCGTGCATAAAACACTGATGATGGAAGCGACAACCGAAACGACGATGGTGCAGGTTGGGCTGCGACGAAAGCCGGACAAAAATCTGTTGCCGAAGAAAAACATGTTGCTGCTCCTCCCGATTGGGCTTTGCATAAACTTAAAAGCGTTATTACCCGATGGGGAGAGAGCAATAATCTGCCTCGAATTCAAATCCTGATGCGCTGTTTAATCAATAGCTAGGATTCGCAAGCACGACGAGTCTACCCGGCACGGCTCTTTAAGCAGACCACTGCAACCTGTAACAGCTAAGATTTACATCTCGGACTTTGTATAAGCGTAGCGGGGAGCGCATGCGAAGCGAGCGCGCATGCGTACACCGTCAATACCTCACGAATCAAACTACGGCGCGGCGGCGATTTCTTTACTTCGCATGCCGCCGCCAAAGAGAAACCATAATGTGTAGCCGATGAACAACAAATTGATTAACGTGCCGACCGGAGCGGTCAGAAACAATACGACGAGCGCGACGAAGGCACTGCCGCGCGCCCACGACTTTCCTTTTAGCAAGGCGTAGCCGGTCAGCAATGACGGCAGCGCGAGCACGGCGGTCAGCAGCATAATGAGTAAGGTAAGTACGATCTCCAGCACCAGTACGCTGCCCGCGAACCACGACCCACCACTCGCGGGCAGCAGGTAGCGCAGTGCGACTGTTACACCGACGCTCGCGATTATCACGACCCCTCCAGCGAGTATGGCGAGTGCGGCGACGGTGCCGTAAATTAAGTGGAGGATGCCGAGCACCCGGCGATGGTCAGATGTAGTCATCGTGTTCTCCATGGTGAAATAGAAAGAGAATTCGGAGCGTGGTGCATTACCCTACGGTTCGCTCCCCTGTTATGCTTTGGTTTCGTAAGTTTTGATAATTCGTCGTTTCTGTAAATGCGCGTAGCCGCCCTACATCTCAAATGATGGGTGTCGCTTGGGAGATCGCGAACAATGCACTCCTGGCAGTTGGTTCAAGCAGTAGGATTTTAGGGAAGTACGTCCCTAAAGACAAGGGTGAAAATCGTTCAGTCTGTTTATCCGGAGGGCATCTCGGATATGCAGGCTGAATCTAAAGGCGAGTTTAAGAGGGAAAAACCAAAAAGATTAGCGAGCAAGCTGCGTGAAGTACGGACTACGCTTGAACTATCTCAAGGAGGCTTCATCAAGCATCTTGGATTAGATACTACGATCGAGCGTGATTACGTGTCTAAATGGGAACGGGGTATTTTAGAACCGACGCTGCCTCAGTTGCTATTGATAGCCAATGCCGCAGGTGTCTATGTCGACGTACTCATCGATGACTCTTTAGACCTGCCAGAGAAACTGCCTTGTAAATCTAAACATAGTGGGATAAAAGCCACACAAAACCCTGCGCCTAAGCATTCCCCAAATCCAAAGCGGGATTAATTTAGTTTCATTCCTTAGCTCAAATCCTCGAAAGGTTATTCGGGTAAATACTCAAGAAATTGTGCCGGCTTTACATTAAACACCTCACACAAGCGCGCAAGAATTTTTAGGTCAACTCTTTGTTGCTCACCCTGCCACATTCTGTAACAAACAGCATAATTCAGTCCGGTTCTATTAGAGAGATCGAAGGGATTTTTCACTCCTTTTTGCTCCATTACTTCCCGCACAGTAAGTCTAATCTTCGCCATTCTACAAATCTTTCTGCCTTAATTTTTAGGCGACTTGCATACTGCTATGCACTTCTGTATATTCCCCACGTAGTAGTCATATTGTTATAGTCTTATTCTGATACTCGATGTTGACTGCGACTACTCAGTACTCATGAGCAGGAACTTTACAACAGAGGAACGCGTCGCGATGTTCGCTTACGCAAACGGTTGTTGCCGTCTTTGCGACAAACAACTCGCGCCCGGCTGGCACGGCGATCACAAATACCCGCGTTCGCGCGGCGGCGAAACCACTATCGAGAACGGGCAGGCACTCTGCCCACCATGTAACCGAAAAAAGGGAGTTAAAGTGTACCAAGACACAAACCTCAATTCATTACCATCTGGCGCGGAATCTTATGCGCGCAATAATAAACGCGATGAGACCTCTTCCGCCACCCGCGGCGTTAGCGCACCGGCAGTACAAAAGAAGCTGAGTGCCGCGCAAACTCCCTGTACCATCGCGCCTTGGAGAGAGCATGTCATCCTACGTCCGTGGCAGCAACGTGCTTTTGAAGCGTGGCTCGCCTCCGATGTCGAAAACTTTCTCGTCGTCGCCTTCCCCGCCACCGGCAAAACCATGATGGCACTGCGGTGTGCACACGAAGAGGTTAGGACGGGGCGGGCGACACGCATCCTGATCGTCGTTCCGACCGAGCCTCTGCGACAACAGATCGCCGATGCCGCCAACATCGTCGGCTTGCACCTCGACCCACACTTCGAGAACAGTGCTTGTCGGCTCGCATCTGACTTTCACGGCGCGGTTGTCACCTACGCGCAGGTCGCTTCCGCCCCGCTCGTCTTCGCCTTGATGTGCGCCGAGGAACGCACCCTCGTCATCTTCGACGAAGTGCATCACGCGGCTGAGGAACTACGGTGGGGCAGAGCACTCAAGGAAGCCTTCAAGCGCGCCTACCGCCGGTTACTCATCTCCGGCACGCCGTTTCGCCTCGACAACTCGCTGATTCCATTCGTGCGTTACGAAGCGGGCGAGTCGGTCGGTGACTTCTCTTATTCCTACACGGAAGCCTTGCGTGACGGCATCTGCCGACCGTTGTACTTCGCCTCCGTCAGCGGGCTTTGCGAGTGGTACAGCCGGGACGGCGAGCGTGAAACCAGAAACATTACCGATCAACTCGGTGGCGGCAAAGCACGCGAACGAATGTACACCGCCTACACGCCGACCACAGAGTGGCTGCGCGGCGTCATCCGCCAAGCCGACCGTCGCCTAACACAAATGCGTGACGAAGGGCACGCCGACGCTGGCGGCTTGCTGCTCGCCCTCGACCAGCGTCACGCCGAAAGCCTTGTCCGTGTCGTCGAGGAAGTGACAGGCAGCGTCCCTGTGCTGGTGATCTCGAATGACCCGGCGGCTGCCAGTAAGCTGCGCGGGTTCGCCGTTGGGAATGCCCGTTGGATCATCGCCGTTAAGATGATCTCCGAAGGTGTGGACATCCCGCGATTGCGCGTCGGCGTCTGGGCATCGGGGATCGTCAACAGCGATCTGTTTTTCTTGCAGGTTTGCGGGCGGTTTATCCGCATGATACCCGGTATTGAAGACCAACCTGCCGCGCTCTACATTCCGGCGTTCGATTCGTTACTTGAGTACGCCCGGCGCATCAAGGAAGAGCGCGCGCATGTGCTCTCGCAAGCGGCTGAGTTGCGCGAACGGAGTCTCGCTGCCAACGACGCGAATGATGCGCTCAACGATGTCGCTTTGGGCGGCGACGGGAAGCGCGAAGTCGAGCGGGCGGACGGTGTCTTCCTACCGATTTCCGCCGTGCCGCACCTAGGCGAAGTCATCTACGACGGAGCGCAACTGCCGCCCGAAGAACTCGCCCACGCCGCCGAACTCGCGCGCCGGCACGACATCAGGGTTGCGCCCGAACAGCTCGCCGTGTTGCTGCGTGACGAGGCGGGACGACTCGGTGTGTTGCCGCTGTTCTCGAGTTTGGAAGTTTCCGGGGCGGACGATCAAAGCTCTGCTCCGACAATGCCGCACTTGAGCGACTTACCCGTTTATCAACAGCGGCGTGAGTTACGGCAACTAATTCAGAAAGCCACATCGCGTCTCGCCGGATTAAGCGGTGTGCGCCCGTTCATCATTCATAACGAATGGATCAACGTGCAGGGCGGCAGTCGTTCGGAAAAGGCGAGTGTCGCCGAACTCGAACGCAAGCTGCGCTGGATCACACAGCGCATCGGCGAAATCTACCGACGGCGACCGAGAAGTTCCCAAGCGTCCAATTACTGAATCCAAGTACCCAAGAGTTGTGATGATGAAAGGTCTCGAGTTGCTCCGCATCGGTGTGCAAGATCACGGCGGAAGAGCGTCGAACGTCTCGGAGGTTGCCCATTCATCAACATGCTGGCGCGCCCGGCAACGTCGAGATGACCGGAGCCGCCGAGCGCGTCGGCAACGCGGAGAACGCTTCATCACTATTTGCTTTCAAACTGAAAGCATTCAATTTCACACCGCAACCAGAAGCGGTTTAATTCGTTGCGCTTGGATTGAAAGCTGCCTGCGTCCAAGTGAGAACAGACGGTGTCCGCTCTAATCTAAATCACCTGATATAAATTTGTTGGCATGACACACCGCCAAACGGTAAGATGATTAGCACTTGGCAGTATCCCTGCGATCTACTAAGTGGAGGGTGATCGGCGTGCATCTCAACATCCATTTGACCCGGCAAAGCGACGACGATTGGGCACTCAAGATCAAGTGCGTTGATGAGGAGACCTTCGCCGCCACGCTCGCCGCTTTCAAAGCAGCGATTCCCTCCCTCCATCGCAAGTTCGACTTTGTCCAAAGATGCTGGGTGATTAACGGTGGCGGCAACGAACACTTGGAGCGTTACCTCGCGGCGATGCGAAACCTGTATAAAGCCGATGTCAGCTTCGACACGCAAGTGCCTCCGGGCGGTGAGCGGACGACGGCTGATGAAGCCGAAAAGACGAACGAAGCGTCTCAAACAAACCCCCATCAGAAGAAACATCACCGGCAAGAACGTCACCGGGGTCATAGACCTCGTGACCTCGCCCCCGCTATCGAGATATTGATTGCGGAGGCTTACGACACTTTGTACTTACGACCCGGAGCCCCGCTACCACTCGTCCGGGCGGCTTACCGAGCGTTGGCGAAGATGTATCACCCGGATGCGGGCGGTGATACTCGCAAAATGTCCGAGATCAATAACGCCTACCACTTGTTGACAGCCGAATGCACAGAACGCGCCGCTTGAGGATTGCCTCTCGTGCGGAAAAGATTCCGTTGGCAAGTAGCTGAATAATTTTCCGCTTATCCAACTACTCGGACGAATGTAAAGAATGCGCGACAATCCAGCGATGACCATCCGCAAATCATTACTTGAAAGGTATCTTTCGTGCATTGATTTGTGGAGATTGAGAAATGAGGTGTAGGTAAATGGCAGGAAAACGTGCGCGTGAAACACGGCAAATCGTTGCGCGAAAGAATACAGAGGGTGAAAAAGCGTTGATTCGCATCGAGGCGGGCTTGCCGGACACCGTGCTGTGGTGGCTGGAGCAATACTTTCGTTTCGAGGTTACGACCGGAGAATCTTCCCGTAAGGTGCAACACCGCGACCTGCAACTCTTCCTTGACTATTTGATGGAGCAAGAAGGTTCGAACGAGCGTGTCAGGTGGTCGCCGCGCTTGTCGAAGAGTTTTCAGGACTATCTCAGGCGGACGAAGGTTGAAGGTGAGCGGCGATGGAACGACCGCACGATCAACCGCGTCATGTCGCACCTGAAGACGTTTGCCAAGTGGGTGCATAGGATAAGACCGTTTCCGCTCGGTGACCCGATGGCGAAGATTAAGTTGCAGCCCGTCGGCATCGGATTAGAGATTGAACGCGCGCTGACACCGGCAGAGCGACGGAAGATGCTCGACGCCGCTGGAGGGTGTCAGGAATTTTGTGTAAATCAAAATCTCGGCTCAATAGAATCAAATACTTAGCAAACCAATTACACAAAATTCCTGACACCGCCCGCCGCCTGTTGGTGGAGACGGGCGGACGCTCGCGCGACCGTAGTCGTTACAAGAATGCGGAACGTCCCATGAATAAGACGTACCGCCCGTTTCGCAATCGCGCCGTCGTCTATGCGCTGATCGAAACGGGGATGCGACGTGCTGCCGTGTGTCATTTGAACTTGGCGGATGTCGATTGGAAGCGACGCGAACTTTCTGTGATTGAGAAAGGCGGCACCACCGGTTGTGTTGCAACAATTGATTTCAGCTAAAATCGCGTCTCCTTGGTTCAACTTTCAACTCGAGGTCTTGATCAATGAAGCGCACTACCAACCTCTTCAAGTGGCGACATTTTGAACCCGAGATCATCTTGCTCTGTGTGCGCTGGTACTGCAGGTATCAACTTTCCTATCGTGACCTCGCAGAGATGATGAGTGAGCGCGGACTATCTGTTCATCATTCAACGATCTTCAGATGGGTGCAGCGGTATGCCCCCGAAATTAATAAGCGCATCCGACCTTACCTGAAGATGAGCGGCACATCATACAGAGTTGATGAGACATATATAAAGGTTGGTAAGATTTGTAAGTTTCTGTACCGTGCAGTTGATAAAGAAGGTAATACAATTGAATTCATGCTTTCGGCAAAGCGTGATGTTTGTGCAGCAAAACGCTTCTTCAAGAAGATGATGAGAGCAGATCATCGTCGCTTGCCATTCTCGATCAACACAGACAAGAACGCATCTTACCCCGATGCTTTCGCTGCTTCACAGCACGATAAAATCTTGCCCTTCGATTGCAAGTTGAGGGGAGTCAAATATCTCAATAACATCATCGAACAAGATCACCGCTTCGTTAAAAAGCGTACGCGAGCAGCACAGTGCTTCAAGACGTTCGGCACTGCGCAAAGAACGATAGACGGCATAGAAGCGATGAACATGGTTCGTAAAGGTCAGGTCAAAAGATTAAGCGGTGAGGATGCAAAGGGTCAGGCAAAGTTCCTCGCATCACTCTTCCAGATCGCTGCCTAGCACCGGGCAAGTTAGAGCCTTCGCTTCCCTAAATCAATCTTTGCAACACTGCCGGGAAGATCAATGGCAGGTATGAACATCAGTGCGCGCAACTCACTTAAGGGTCGAATCAAACAAGTCACGGTCGGCGCGGTCAACACCGAGGTCGTGGTCGAAGTAGCCAACGGCGTGGAAGTCGTCTCGATCATCACCAAAGAATCAGCCGAGCGACTCGGGCTGACGGAAGGCAAAGATGTTTATGCGGTCGTCAAAGCGAGCGATGTAATGATCGGGACGGACTGACCTACCCGGCACCCGCGAAAGGCGAAGGCGTGCTCGCGCCTTCAACCTGAACTTCGCGATCTGCCTATAAGCTGTTTTCAATTCAGCACTGTGCGCTTCAAGCGGTTGAATGACGTAGCGTGCGATTTCACGGTCGTTGTGTGGTGACACCAATCCGCTCCGTAAGTTCTTATCTTGTCCATCTCGTTCTCCTCCGACTCGCGTATCAACCGCCTAAGCTGACCATCTCCCTGCGGCTGTAGATCGGCACGAACGCATTCATATGGTGCCCAGCCCATTTGAGTTGCGCCGCCCGGTAGAAGGCGTCAGCCACGTCATCGTCTGTCCCGCCGCCGCGCAAGACGCTTCTTACATCGACCTCCGCGTTCTGGTGCAGACACGGGCGCAAAGCCCCTTCCGCCGTTAATCGCATACGATTACAACCGCCGCAGAAGTGATCCGACATCGACGTGATGAAGCCGACGCGCGCCGCCGTGCGACGGCACACATAGCCGCGCGCCGGGTCGCCCGCGCACGAGCCTTCGGTGTCGGGCACGAAGTCGAAGCGTTCCCGCAGGCGGGCGAGCATCTCCGCCGCCGTAATCGTCTTATTTCTTTCGTCGAGGCGCGCCTGTCCCATCGGCATGTATTCGATGAAACGCATCTCGCCTCCCGCTTGATGTGCGAATAAGGCAAGCTCACACAACTCGTCGTCGTTCACCCCGCGCATCGCGACGCAGTTGAACTTGAGCGGCATCAACCCAACTCTCACCACTTCTTCGACGCCGCGCATCACGTCATCGAATACATCGCGACGCGCGATCTTTAGCGCGCGTTCCCGCCGTAACGTGTCGAGCGAGATGTTAACGCGACCAAGACCCGCGTGTTTCAGAGGCTCGGCTAGTTCTCCGAGGCGCGAAGCGTTCGTCGTCATCGCCAACTCGCGGAGGCCGTTTAAGGACGCCAGCATTCCGACGAGTCGCGGCAGGTCGCGTCTCACACAGGGCTCGCCGCCGGTCAAGCGAATCTTGGTCAGTCCCAACCCCATGCCGACCCGCGCCACGCGCTCGATCTCCTCAAATGTGAGCAACGCATCCCTGTCCACGAACGACACGCCTCTCGCCGGCATACAGTATGTGCAGCGGAAGTTACAGCGGTCGGTGACGGAGACGCGCAGGTACGAGATGACGCGGCGGTGATTGTCGCGGAGAGGCTCCATCATTTCGATTGACGAAGAATGATGTTGAATGCTCGTCATACCATGACCGCCACGCTCGGCTCCTTCACATGAAGCGACATCCTCTCCGTCGCGTGCGTTGCCTCCGTCTCATGAATAGGTGATTGCCGGTCGCGCAGAGAACCGCCGCAGCGGGTGGCGACGACGGCGCGCATCTCCGCAATGATTGATAAAGCGATCTCTATTGGAGTGTTCGCCCCGATATCCAAACCCACGGGTGCGTAAATGCGCGACCGATCTGTTTCTTGAAGCTGGAAACTGCTGTCGCTTTCCGCCAACTCATTTAACATCCGCTCGGTGCGTTTGCGCGGACCCATCACGCCGATGTAACGCGCCCGTGACAGGAGCAAAAACTTGAGCACCGCTTGGTCGTGAGCGTAGTTGTGCGTCATCACGAGCGTCATAGTGCGCGGCGTGATCGTAACTTGTTCACTGATAGTTTCAGGATACGTGAGCGTGACTCTGTCGGCTTGCGCGAATCGGTCGCGGCTGACGGGGCGCGCCTGCGGGTCAACGACTTCCATGTGCCAACCCAACCCGCGCGCCAACTCGATGATCGGCAGTACGTCATGTCCCGCTCCGAACACGACAAGCGGCACGGGCGGCATGATCGTTTCGATGAAAACCTTACTCGTGACGCCGCCCCGCTCGTAAACGCGAACGCCGGACATTTCATCGAGTAAGAAAGAGCGCGCGTCGTCTTTAATCTGTTGGGCTAACTCGCCGCCCAGGGAGTCGCAAACCAGCTCTCCGCCTTCGGCTAAGCACAAGCGCGAGCCGATCTCTATGCGCGCCGTCGTCGTCGCTGGTCGTGTTGACGAATGATGAAACACGGTGGCAACGACGATGGGTGCGCTGTTTGATCGTGCCGCAAGCGTGCGCCGCAGCGCGGCGAGATAGCTTGATTGCTCTGTGAGTGGTTCGACGAGCACGCGCACGACGCCATTACAGCCGAGACCTAAGCCCCAGACAATCTCTTCGTTCGTTGAGGTCGTGTCGTATTCAACGAGTTTCGCCACGTTAGTTTTGATGACCTGTTGTGCATGTTCGATGACATCGCTTTCCAAACAACCGGCGCTGATCGTCCCCGTACTCGCGCCGCTCTTTGTGATCAGCATCCGCGCGCCCGGACGCCTGTAAGCTGAACCTTCGATGCTCACAACGGTCGCTAAAGCCGAAGCGCCGCCCTTCACCTGAGACTCATCGAACGCTTCGATTAGTGCCTGCATTTCGTTCATTTAATTCACCTCGCCTCGAAACACGGAGACCCCATTCGTCCACACTCTCAAACTCCCAGCGCTTGTATCAAAGCAGCTTATCCGGCGTCATCGGCAAATCTCTGATGCGTTTCCCCGTCGCGTTGAAAATTGCGTTGGCAATCGCCGCCGCCACGCCCGTGATGCCGATTTCGCCAACTCCGCGCGCCCCGATTGAAGAAATGTGCGGGTCGGGTTTGCCGATGAACTGCGCGTCGATCACGGGAACGTCCAACTGCACCGGAACGTGGTAATCGGCGGGCGGGCGCGTCACCGGATTTGCCCAGCGATGATCGTGTTCAGTTGATTCCATTAAAGCCTGTCCCAACCCGAAAATCACGCCGCCGATAATCTAGAATCTCTTAGCGCGATAGAGGGAAGCGTAACTGTTCATCAGCGGATGATGCCGCATGTGCATTTGTTTTGACCTTTGGCTGGTTAACCTGACAATACCGCCGAAGCTCAATGATCAAGGAGATCAGTGATCGCAAATACAACCCGCGCAGAACTTCGCCATTCATCAAACTCAATTCCCAGTTCCTCGTGCTTCACCGTCTTAAGCAAGAATTCCCTTCAGGAAGACAAGCATATCGGTGTTCGCTTTTCTGATGACGGTGAAATGATCTGCACCTTCGTATGTGCGGTAGGTGACGGGTGCGCCCGTCGCAATCAGCTTGGACGAGAACGCCGCTGTAAGCGGCTCCAAAACGGAGCCGTCCTTCGTTCCTTGAACGATAAGCGTTGGCAGTCGCAACGTGAATCCGGGTGTCACTGCGGGATCGTTCGCGGCAAGAAACGCCTTCATCTCCGGGGTTGTACTCCATTGAGCCTTGAAGCCTAAAAATCCCTCCGGTGTCTTCGTCGTTACTGCTTGCGTGACGAGGGCTGTTGCTTCGACTATACCTTTGGTCTTGAGAGTAGGTAAGAGCTTTTGCAGGTCGGCATCCATTACCGAACCGAGGTTGTAGGACGGGGATTGAGCGAGAAGTCCCGTCGCCATCGCAGCTACATATAAGTTTTGCTGAGCCGCTAAAGCGGTGGCTTTGTCCGGGGTCTTTAATGCCAGTTCGCCTAATGCGGAAACAGTGGCGTCGATAGATGTAAACGGCGCGAGAGCGATTGTTCCCTTCAAACTCAGTTCGGGGGCTTCGGCGGCGAAGGCTTCGACAGCAAGCACCGCGCGCCCGCCGTCCGAGTGACCGACGAGTGCTAAACGGCTTGACAGTTGCGGATTGGCGTGGCGAGCGGCGCGGACACCGGCGATGAGCGAACGCGCCGAACTGATTGCGTTGAAATGGGGATGCGGCACGCTTGCAATCGCCCCAAGTCCCTCAAGGTCAGGGGCGACGACGGCGTAGCCGGCGTTCACGAGCGATGCAATCATATACACATAATCGCTGGTCAACCCGTCCGCCGTGAGACCGCCGTCTAGTTCCGGTGACAAGCTAGGCGCACGCATCTTCTGACCTAAGGTCGTTGCGCCGTGCGCCCAAGCGACGACCGTCCACCCGCCTACCGGGGCTTTTCCTTTGGGAACGAAAAGAAGGGTTGATGCCCGTGTCATGCTGCCTTGGACGCTGGGCATATAGTGGATTAGCAACCTCGCATTAGACTTGAAGGCGGCGGGAGTCTTGTAGGGCGTTGACGAAACAAGGTCTCCTGAAGAACGCTTGCCCGCCGAGGATGGGCTTTGAGCCAATGACGGACTGCCCGCCAAAACAGCGCAGACCAATAAGATGAATGACACAATCATCGAAAGCGAATGTATTTGCCTGCGATTGTTTTTGGCGTGGGTAAGTAAAATCATATTTTACCGGAGTTCGACGTAATAGTTGAACAGAATCAACCACTTAGCTTGTAAAGGACCGTATTTTGGAGCGAAACAACGGTGGAATGTGTGGGATTTGCAAAAACCATCGGCATTTAACTTGGATGTAACTTTCAGCTTTTGCTTTGGTTCTTTGTTCTCAACAATTTAGCTGTTTTCTTACGTCGAACTCACGTTATTTTATTTAATCTTCTTATTTTATCACTCGAAAAATCGGATCAGCCGCTCGGCGACCCACGCGGGGTTGTCGTCTGCGAAGGTATGGGCACTGTTGGGGATGAGTTCAGCCTCGATGTTCTCAGCGACCTGACGCACGCATCCAAGCGTCTGTGCCTGCGGGATGCCTTTCTCGCCGTTTAAGACCAGCACGGGCATAGTCAGCTTCGAGCGGAAGGCAGTGCGATTCTCCTTGCCGTCTTCGAGCAGCGTCTCGTAATGCTGGAAGCCGCCACGCATTCCGCCGGGTGCGGCATAGTGCGGAAGGTAGAAGGTCTTCGCCACCTCCGCCGCGTCCTTCGAGCCGGACATCGTTTTCCAATAAATCATCAGATAGTCTGACTCTTTCCCCGCCGTCAGCATCTCGGCGGTATCGACCTGCATATGGAAACCGAAATGCCAGTAGCCGCCGGTCGCCGGGTTCATCAGTTCCTCAAGACCAAAACCCGGAATCACAGATTCGGCGAGAACCAACCGGCGGATTTCGTCCGGGTGAGACGCGGCGTAAGGATATGCGACCATCGTGCCGATGTCCGTCCCGACTAAGTTGATCGCCTCGAATCCGAGAGACCTCACGACTTGCCGCACGTCCTCGGCGACGTTGACCTTTGCAAATCCAGTATCGGCTTTGGCGGAATCGCCGAGTCCGCGGAGGTCGGGCGCGATCACGGTGAAACCGGCATCGCGCAGCAGCGGCATCAGCTTCCGCCACGCAGCCCACGTATACGGGAATCCGTGCAGAAGCACGACCGCCGGACCCGTCCCGCCGATCACATAGTGGAGCCGCGTGCCATTAACATCGGCGTAACGATGAGAGAATTCATCCATCCCGGAGACGGAGCCTTCGGGCGGAGGGGTCGGTGTTGGACGCGACTGACGTTCGATCTCATTTCGCGGCGGAAGAATCGCGTCGGATGAATGTTTTGACATAGTTTTATCTCGTTAATCCGGCGCGTATTTTTAATTGAAGTTAAAGTTATTCGCCGAACGGTCTTTGTGTGGTCGCTATCACGCAACGGATGGGATTTCAGTGGCTTGATGCGACACCATCCGCCATTGCCCGCTCGCCTGCTGATTCCACACGCGGGTGTGCCGGGCGCGTTTGACCGGCTGGAGTTGACCCTTCGTGCGGACGGCATTGTGGTAGCGACCCGTCACTACCGCCGTTACGCCGTAGATACGCACCTGGTTTTCGTCAATGACAAAGGTATCGAAGGTCGAGTCTCCCGTTTTGAAGTTAGCCAGAAATTCTGCGGTGGTTTGCACCGTGCCGCCGCTTTCGATAAAGACGCATTCGGGTGCCATCAAGCGTTCCAGCACTGCATAATCGCGCCGAAGCATCGCCTGTATCCGTTCGTTATCGAGCCGTAGAATTTCTTTTTCGACGGCAGAGGACGAGTTTTGCGCCGAAACGGAATTGATTGTCTGATCAGAGCGGGCGGGCGCTTTGAACAGGCGGGCGGAAGTTTCCTGCTCGTAAGGCATCTGAGCGGGTCGCTGAACCAGTTCGATTGTCATTCCCCACTGAGTCAAAAAAAACCAACTGTCTTGTCCGGTGTTCGGACCCTCGGTGTTGTGGCGCGGACCTTCCAGCATTTGCACTTTTTTAGAGCGCAGATAGTCGCCCGCCCTGTTGATGTCGTCCACGTCGAAGGCGAAGTGACCGACATTCAAGCCGCTGGCAAGCGGCATCTTCTGCGACACGCCGGGAATTCGATATTCCATCAGTTCAACATTTAGATTCGGTCCCAGACGCAGCATCGCCAAACGCGATAACGCGCGCGGGTCGGCGTTGAGACCGGCGGGAGCTTTGGGACCGCGCCCGTCAGCAGTAAACGGGGCGGAACGCCACAAGACGGCGGCACCGAACACGTCGGTAAAAAAGGCGACGGCTTGTTCGAGATCGGGAACGGTAAATCCGGCGTGGTCAATGGCGCGCGCGCCGGGAATAGCGATGCGCTCTCCGGCTCCGGCTGGAACGTCCGCCGGTGGAAGAACAGGAGGAGCGGTCTGCGCCGAAGTTACGGACGAATACGCAACGGCTAAGGCAGAACCAATTGCAGCGAAGATCAGAGTGCGGCGGTTGACGGCAAATGAATTGACTCTCGCCGAAAAAATCGAGCCGTCACGGACAATCGTGTCGGAGACTACAGTCCTAAGGTCAACGGATTGTTGTATCATTGCATTCATATAAAAGCTCAAGGATGGAGGACGGTTGCCGGAGAAGTTGCTGCTGCTTCTCCGGCAGTCTGTCTACCTTTCTTCAGAACACATTGACGGTCATTACGAACGCCTGATTCTTTGTATCTCAATCGTTTTAATTAACTTCGCGCGGCGAATTCGTCTCCGCTTTAACCCGCGCCTGCGGCTGAAGCCTGACCACTATTTGATTGAGAAAAAATTTCTTCGGTCATAATTGTTTGAATCTTTGCTCCCGCGCCCTCTGCCCAAGAGCCGGCGAGTTCCGCCATAAGCTGCGTGGTGACGGTCAGCGTCACGCCGTGATCTTTCATTCTTTGGATGGAAATGTCGTCGGCAACCTGCGTCGGCGAGCCGCCCGCGTCAATCACGACCTGCACTTCAAAACCGTCTTCAACCGCGCTGATTGACGGAAACACAATGCACACGTCGTTGGTGAGACCCGCCATAATCAGCTTTTTCCTGCCCGTCGCCAAAACAGCGTTTTTGTAATCCGCGTATTCCCAAGCGTCCACTACGCCGGGGCGTTTGACGCGCTGTTCGTAGGCTTCCGGCGCGATTGTCTTTAAATCGTCGAGCAGCGAACCTTGAAACTCGGTTTCCATGCTGCTGGTCAATACGAGCGGCATCCCGGTTTCCACCGCAATGCGAGCCAGCGCGCGCATATTCATTATGATTTCGGCGTGCGGAATATTTTTCGCCAATTCGATGGTGCCGACCTGATGATCAATCAAGAGCATCGCCGCGTTTTCCGTTGTGAATTTGTTTTTCATATATTTTCTCCTTAAACTTTATCTGTTTGTGTCGGCAACACTTTCGCTGCGCTGCCGGTCTAATTGCCGGTAAAGTTGCCGGGTGTTCGGAAACACCAGAACTTTTTGGTGAAAAGACGAGCGGCAAACCCATCTCTTTGTTCGTTCTTTGTAGTCTTATTACCCACGGCTAGAAAAAGTATTTCGTTGTCGAGGTTGCTTTCCGCCGCAAAATAACCGTGCGTTAAAACCCCGATTGTTCAAGCTAAGGACTCCGCCAACGCAGCCATCGTCCAGTTTCTGTACTCTATTGAGAAATGGTGCAGATGCCCGCGGACGAGCTGCGCGGGTGCCGCCGACGGCAAATGTATCGTCAGTTTGACTCCGAGTCCGTTTGGCAAGTCTCTAAATTCGTACATTGCCGACCCGATTCGGCGGTGATTACGATCAGTGAGAAAAACACCGAACCGCTCCGTGTACGACGAATCCCAAGCTGTTGGGAACGCCGTTTCCTCACCTACCATCTTCCAGAAAACGTGCCAGGGTTTGTCGTCCCCGCCGACGTTGGTGATGACTTCCACCCCGCCCTCGACCGGATGATTAACGCAGTGATCCGGATGACCCGCGCGCAAAACAGCCTCCTCACGATTCTTCATTTTCGTCACTAACCAGTTAGATAAGTACGCCGCGCTGGGACCGGGCGTTTCCATCAGCAGCGCGCCCGAAATCCATTCGCCGCCCGAAGCCTCCATCCATTCGCCTGCGCGAGCGGTGGTCGCGTCGAGTTCCTCCTTGAGCAGCACGCGCATTGCATCGTTGCCGATCTTTTGTTTCAGAAAAGCTAGTGAGCGTCGCGCACGAACCATTTCCATATTGAGGATGTCATCGCTGTTCAGAACTTCATCTTCGATTCTCGCCGTCACCGTGTAAGACTGATCGTTGAAAATAGCCGTAGTTGCGCCGCCCCGAACTTCGTGTTTGTTTAGTGGTGTCATTCTTTCCTCCTTACTTTCTGACTGAAGTTAAAACTTCCGTTTATCGTTGATGTTTCGTCTGCCGTCTCAATCGAAGGCAAAAACTAAAGTAATTTGTCTGGTGTGAGCGGCAAATTTCTCATGCGTTTGCCGGTCGCGTTAAATACTGCATTGGCGATTGCCGCCGACACGCCGACGATGGGAATCTCCCCGGCTCCCCGCGCGCCGATGGGCGAGACGTGCGGGTCGGGTTTATTGATGTAATGCACCTCAATTTCGGGAACGTCCAAATTGACGGGGACGTGATAATCGCCAAGCGTGCGCTGCACCGGATTCGCATATCGCCGGTCATATTGCGTTTCTTCCATCAACGCCGCTCCGATACCCCAGACGATGCCGCCGATGGTTTGCGACCGGGCGGTTTTCTCGTTCATGATGCGCCCGACATCCATCACGCTCGTAAAGCGTTTGACGCGCACGATTCCCAAGCTCTCGTCCACCCACACTTCGGCAAACTGCGCGCCGAACGAATGAAAGGAATATTTCTTATTATCGCTGTTTGTTTCCGTCGGCACGTTGGCGGGTTCGCACGGCGCGCCGGGAATGGTTAGACCATCGCCGGAAAGGGGCAGCGTCGTCACGCAGGCTTCCATCATCGGTCTGCTGCTGCGGCGCAAAATCGAAGAGTAGGAATCGGATTTCGACGGATCGCCGCGCACGAAAAATTGCGCGTCGGCAAACTCTATTTCTTCAGCTCGCCTGCCATTTATTTTTGATTGCGGGTCGGCAAAAGCTAATTGCATCAAGTCTTTTCTGAGCTTCTCGCACGTCTCTAAAATCGCCGGGAGAATGCTCGCCGTCGTTTGCGAACCGACGGAATTGTTACCCGGAGGTAAGTTTGAATCGCCGATCTCGACCGCGATTTTCTCCATCGGAAGACCGAGCGCGTCCGCCGCAGTTTGCGCGCAAATAGTATAAGTTCCCGTACCGAGGTCTTGCGTCGCACACAGGACTTTGACCGCGCCGTCTGCCGTCATTCGCACGCGGACTGAAGCCTTGCTGCGATAGCCCGGATAAGTTGCGGTCGCCATTCCCATCCCGACGAGATAATTACCATTTCTCACCTGGCGCGGCTCCGGCTTCCGGCGCGCCCAGCCGAATTTTTCGGCACCGGTTCGGTAACATTCCAGCAGATGTTCACTCGAAAACGGAATTTTTTTCAGCGGGTCAACCGTCGTGTGATTCAGCCGGCGTAACTCCAGCGGGTCAATTTTTAGCTCAAAGGCGAGTTCGTCCATCGCCGACTCGAGCGCGAAACTGCCCGGCGTTTCTCCGGGCGCGCGCATGTAGCGCGGCGCGCCGACGTTCAATTTGGCGACGTGGTAAGTTATTTCCCTGAGCGGCGCGCCGTATAAAACTTCAGTCGCCAGACCGCACGATTCAAAAAATTGACTCGCCGGATTGACGTAAGTGTCGGTGTGGTGGCGGATGACGAGCAGTTTTCCGTCAGACCCAGCGCCGAGGGCGATTGTTTGAATCGTCTCGCCGCGTCGCCCGACATTGGTCTGCATCATCTGGCGCGTCAGATACATTTTGACCGGACGCTTCACGACGCGCGCCGCCATCGCCGTGATCAAATAATGCAAAATCGCACCTTTCGAGCCAAATGCGCCACCGAGATAGCGGCAGATGACGCGCACGTTTTCGCGCGGGAGATCGAAAAAATAAGAGATGATAACGCTCGTGTTGACCGTCCCTTGAGTCCCCTCGTAAACCGTCATTTTGTCCGGCGCGTCCCAGACGACGATGCCGGAGTGCGATTCGAGCGCGTTGTGAACCTCAGTCGGGGTCGTGTAAATTTGCTCAATCTTGATTGGCGCGGCGGCTAGCGGCGCGGCGGCTCGTCCGGCGTTGAGCTGCGCGTCGTGCTGTTGGGGGATTTTTTCCGGGCGAATGCCTTTCGGCAATTCGGTTTTCAGATCAATCGCGGGTTTCTCCGCCGCATAGGTGATGTTAACGAGCCGGGCGGCGTGACGCGCTTGCTCGTAAGTTTCGGCGACTACGGAGGCGACGAACTGCCCGAAATAATGCACCCGATTATCTTGCAGCGGGATCGTCGTTTCGTGCGGTATCGCGATGAACTTTCTCAATTCATCAAAGTTCGGAACTTTCAGGCGCGGAGCGTTTTCGTGCGTCAAAACGGCGATCACGCCCGGACTGCCTTGCGCCGCGCTCGCATCAATGCGGGTGATCGCGCCGTTCGCCACAGTCGCGCACACGGGAACGACATAAACCATTTCCGGCTGATTGTATTCGGCGGAGTATTTCGCCGCGCCGGTCACTTTCAGTCGCCCGTCAACGCGGTCAATCGGTTTGCCAACTACTGCCATTTTATTCGTCTCCTTGGCGTTCAAAACAATCCTGCGTTAACCGCCATTATTGTGCAGCGCAGCAATCAATCATGGAAAAGGCTTTTTACTTCGATTGATGATCCAGATAATTCAGGATTAACCGCGCTCCCGGTTTTGATCGGTCGCTCAGGGCGGCTTAAAACAATTTTAGAATTAGGGATTAAAGCGAGCGACCAAGAAAAATCATTTCTTCCTTTCTCTATAAAAAACATAGCCACCGTGATACAAAACGCCGTCTCGAAACTCACCGTCGGCGGTAAACCCTGTGTCGTCCCAATAATCAATGTGGTTTCCGGTAATTTTATAACGTCCCTGATACGCGCTCTTTTTGTCACCGCGCGCCTCGTCGTAACGATCATTGGGAAGCAGTTCCTGACGAATGAATCCGTCCTTGGTCACCCACATCCCGACGTATTGATCCTTTTGCGCGGGAACTTCTAACTCCAATTGATTCGCTTTCATATTTTGATAATTGCTTGCCGAGCATTGGATATTCAAAATTCCAGCACTCAAAAACACGGCTAAAAGAAACGGCGTTTTGCCTTGAAACAGATTTTTCGATAAACACTTCATTTTTTTGTCGCCGCTTTTTTGTCCTGTTCGTCGAAAACTTCTTTGAGTGCCGTCGCCGCGTTCAAAGCTCTCGGAAATCCCGAATGAACTGTTGTCAGGTAAATAATCTCTTTCAATTCGTCGCGCGTCACTCCGAGATTTAATGCATAAACCGCGTGGATCTTCATTTGCGGCAGAGTTCCTTGGGCGGCGAAAGCCGAGACCGCTACAAGTTGGCGGGTTTTCGGATCAAGTACCTTTCGACCCCAAACGTCGCCGAGCGAATACTCCAGCGTCGCGTCCGCCAGAAACGGAAAGTCTTTTTGCAGTGCTTCCAGAGCAGGCTGCCCCGCACCGCCCGAAAGCTCGGAAATCACCTGCAATCCCTTTTGTTTTCTCTCCGATTGATTCGTATTATTAGATTTCGCTTCCTGCGCTTGCGTCGGCGCGGGCGTAAATTGCCACACAAAATAGCAGGATAAGACGATTGCCGTCGTTGTAAGCAAGACGACTTTCAATGTGTAATTGCTCTTGTTAAATTCCTGATTTCTTCGCGTCATATTTTCTCCTTTTCAAATGAATTAACAGTAAAAGCACATCCTGTTCGACCGCCACCAACAATACGCAATCCAAACTGATAATGATTAAATTCAAACAGTCGAGACAGATTTACAATCAGTTTCTACAAAAGTTTGTCAGGCGTGATCGGCAAATCTCTGATGCGCCTTCCAGTCGCGTGAAATACTGCGTTGGCGATTGCCGCCGGTATGCCGATCATTCCAACTTCGCCCATTCCTTTCACGCCTAGTTCGTTAACAATTTTGTCTTCTTCTTCGACAAAATCAGTTTCAATATCGTGAACGTCGGCGTTCACGGGAACGTGATAATCCGCCAGACTCGCGTTCACCATCCGCCCGTAGCGGTGGTCAATTTCGGTCGCTTCATGCAAAGCCATCCCGATTCCCCAGACCGCTCCGCCCATTTCCTGCGAGTGCGAAGTCTTTAGATTCATCACCTTGCCGCACGCCGTCGCTTCGACGATGCGGGTGACGCGCACAGTTCCCAAATCCGGGTCAACTTTGACTTCGGCGAATTGCGCGCCGTGCGTGGCGGTTCCATACTTTTCGCGTTCGGGAGAAGGCTTCGATTCATAAGTTTCGACTATTTCCGATAAGTTGTTGCCGCGCAAAATCTCGCTGTAACTTAAAGTTTGAGCGGGATTGTTTTTCAGGAAAACCTTTCCGTTATCAAATTGCAGTTGTTCTGCGGTCGCGTTTTTGAACGGCGAATTCGCATCCTTATTTGCCAGTTCGAGGAGTTTTTTCTGAATCTCTTTTGCCGCGCCGACCGCCGCCGATCCGACGCTCGCCGTCGTCCACGAACCGCCCTGGTGCGGGGCGGTCGGAAAATCCGAGAGACCGAGTTCAAATTTCACTTTTTCCATCGGCAGTCCGAGATATTCGGCGGCGATCATCGTGATGACCGTGTATGTTCCGGGACCGATGTCGCTGGCGGCGGATTGAACCAGTGCCGTGCCGTCGCTTTTCAGAGTCATCCTGATTGAAGAGGGCATCTGAAACGCGCCCCAGATTGCCGTCGCCATTCCCCAACCGACGAGTAAGTTGCCGTCGCGCATCGAGCGCGGTTCGGGATTCCGTTTGCTCCAGCCGAATTTTTCCGCCGCTTGCCGGTAGGCTTCGCGCAGTTCCTTGCTCGACCAAGGCTTGCCGCTGTCAGGCTCGGTTTCGGCGTAATTAATCAGGCGCAGCTCAATCGGATCGATTTTTAATTTGTAAGCGAGTTCGTCCATCGCCGATTCAAGCGCAAACATTTTGGAGACCGCGCCCGGCGCACGCATTGACGAAGGAGTCGGTAAATCCGTTTTGGCGACCTTGTAATCGAGACTCACATTTGGACAGGCGTAAGTCATTCGGGCGACCGACACGGTATTTTCCGAGTAGTCTTCATAGCTCGAAGTATTCGTAATATTTTCGTGGATTATCGCGCTCAGCTTGCCTTTATTGTCCGCGCCCAGACTGACTTTTTGCCAGGTGGCGGGACGATAGCCGCTGGTGGTAAACGACTGCCGGCGGGTCAGGACAAGTTTCACCGGACGTTTCAACTCACGCGCCGCCATCGCCGCCAGTGCCGGGGTTTGATTCGGGCGCAAAGAGTTACCGAAAGCGCCGCCGACAAACGGCGAAACGACTGAGACATCCGTTGCCGCAATCCCGAAAGCTGCCGCCAGATAATTGCGGAGGGTCATTACCGCCTGCGTTTTATCGAAGATGACGAGCTTGCCGTTTTGCCAAAGGGCGATTGACGCGAGCGGCTCAATCGGGTTGTGATGCTCGATTGGAATCGTGTATTCGGCTTCAATTTTGACGGGCGCGGATCGAAAAGCTCGACTCGCGTCGCCGCGCGGATTGATCTTCTGCTCGGCAATTGCCGGCGGGTCGGAGCTTTTCGCCGCATACGCTTTGGCACCGGAATTTTCAATGTCCGTCACCGGCTTTTCCTCTTGATAGGAAACTTTGACCAGCCGCGAGGCATATCGCGCCCCCTCGTAAGTTTCGGCGACGACGAGCGCGATTGGCTGATTGCTGAAATAGATTTTATCTCCGGTTAAGGCATGGAAAGGCTGTCCGTCGGGAGGAGCCAACGGGTCTATAGTTTTTGCCGCCGCGAAAGCCAGCTTCGGCGCGTTCAGATGAGTGAAGACCCGAATTACACCCGTTTGTTGCTCCGCTTCTTTCGTGTCAATCGCCGTTATCCTGCCTTTGGCGACGGTACTCATCACCAAAAATCCGTGAGCCAAATTGTTCACCTGAAACTCGGCGGCATACTTCGCCGCGCCGGTTACTTTCGCCGCGCCGTCCACGCGGCTCATTTCTTTTCCGAGATATTTAGTCATCAGCGTCTTTCTCAAACCTGCAATCTTGCAATCGGTGTGGATTACGCATTCTTTCCGCCGTTCATCGCCTGCGTCATAGCACGCACAATCGCCCGCGTTCCCAATTCGACTTTGAATTTGTTGTGTTCGAGCGGGCGCGCGCCTCTCATCTCTGCTTCGGCGGCTTCCTTGAAACTCGCTTCCGTCGCCTCTTTTCCAACGAGGAATTTCTCTGCTTCCATTGCCCGCCAGGGTTTATGCGAAACGCCGCCCATTGCGAGTCGAGCTTGCTTGATTCGATTGCCGTCCACCTCCAGAGCAGCGGCGGCCGACACGAGCGCGAAGGCGTAACTCGCACGGTCGCGGACTTTCAGGTAATAAGATTTATCCGCGAAATTATTCTTCGGCAGTTCAATCGCGGTGATCAGTTCGCCTTGAACGAGAGTGTTATCTTTTTGCGGCGTGTCGCCCGGCAAACGGTGATAATCCGCGAACGGAATGCTTCGCTCCTGACCATTTATGCCCCGCACTTTGACCACTGCATCGAGCGCAACGAGCGCAACGCACATGTCCGACGGATGCACGGCGACGCACTGCTCTGACCAGCCGAACAGCGCGTGCATCCGGTTGATGCCTTCGAGCGCACCGCAGCCCGTGCCGGGTTCGCGCTTGTTGCACGGCATCGCCACGTCGTAGAAGTATGAACACCGCGTGCGCTGATTGAGATTGCCGCCGTTGGTTGCCATGTTGCGAATCTGTTGGGATGCGCCTGCCAATATCGCCTGCGTCAACAGCGGATAGTTCTGCCGCACAAGCGGATGATTCGCCGTGTCGGTGTTCTTGCCCAATGCGCCGATAGACACGCCGCCCTTGTTCGCGCCATCGGAGATCTTTTTGACCTGCGTTAGATTCAGCCGCGTGATGTCAACGAGTTCGGTTGGGCGTTCGACATCTTCTTTCATCAAATCCAGAATGTTGGTGCCGCCCGCTAGAAACTGCGCGCTCCTGTTCGTTGTCAACATCTGTGTCGCGGAACTCGTCGTGCTCGCTCTCGAATACTTAAACGGTCGCATCGGTTGCACTCTCCTTTTGGGTTTGCTCTTTCACGTCGAAGATCGCCTGAGAACCATCGCCCGCGAACTGCCACGTCTGAGCGACATCTCGTCCGCTGTGAACTTCACGAATCGCCGCGACGATGTTCGGATATGCGCCGCACCGACAGATATTGCCTGACATGCGCTCTCTGATTTCGTCGTCCGATAGTTGTAGAGCGCGCGCCTTCGAGCGAACATCAGCAGTCACATAACTCGCTTCGCCGTTTTTCGCTTCGTTCATCAGCGCGACTGCCGAACAAATCTGTCCCGGCGTGCAGTACCCGCACTGAAAACCGTCGTGTTTGATGAATGCCGCCTGCATCTGGTGAAGGTCGTCGCCCTTAGCCAAGCCTTCGACAGTCGTCACCGATTTGCCTTCGCACGTCGCTGCCAGCGTCAGACACGACAAGACGCGCTGCCCGTCAACGATCACCGTGCAAGCTCCGCACTGTCCGTGATCGCAACCTTTCTTCGAGCCGGTCAACGCCAAGCGTTCGCGCAGTGCATCGAGTAGCGTCATTCTTGAATCCACGCTCAAACTCTTTTCTGCGCCGTTAATTTTCATCACGACCTTGAGCGCGTTTTCAGTTCCCGCCGCCTGATAAACTGCCGCCTCGTTTGAAAGAGCGAAAATCGTAGGAGCGTCGAGCATCTGTGCCGCGAGAACCGCGCCGCCCGCCACCGACATTTGTTTCAAAAACTGCCGTCTGGCATCACCGGACACAGACAGCGCATTCGCAGCATCTTCTGCTGTGAGTTCCGCCAACAATTCTCTTTCGTCGGCGGTCAAATCCGTTTCTTCGATTTCTTCGTTCATCTTTGATTTCTCCGTAGTCTTGCACAGCAGAATTCTGCGCCGGAAAATCCGGCTCGCTTCGACAACACAACAAAAAGTTTTGAAATAAAATGCGCTGAACACGCAACTACCGCTCATCCGCAATAAATCAAAAATTACTGTCGTTCAAATCTCTTTAGCGAAGACAACTGAATGTAAAAACATTTTCACCCTCCCAAGCACTTGTTGGCGGTTAATTCTTTATTTGTTATTGAGTTAGCAATAATTTGTTATGGAGTTAGCAAATTTAGTGAAGGGGCGTCTAGAATAAAGTTGCACCTGCCGGATAAAACTTAGGAGGGATGCCGACGTGCCGTTTAAAGTTTCTGCCGAAGTGACTTTGATCGCAATATCCGAGTTCTTGAGAGATTTCGCTCAGAGTTTTGTTTTGCAAAAGTAATTGGCGAGCGAAATTTATCCGCAGATGATTTTGGTATTGATGCGGTGAGAAGCCGACGATGCGGTGGAATTCGCGGCAGAGATAATATTTTCCGACCTTCGCAATTCGCGCTAATTCCTTCAAAGAAACGGCACCGGCGAAATTCGCCTCCAGATATTCGCGGGCGAGTTTGACGCATTCCGGATTTTGCCCGCGGCTGTCATCGAAAGTTTTATTTTGCGCGAAATTTCCGATTAGATAAGTCAGAAAATAAAGTTTGGCGATGTCTTCCGATAAATCCGTTCCCTCTCGCGGACCGGCAAAAAATCGGAGGAATTTCGCCGTCAAGTTTTGATCCGTAATGAAAAGATTTTTGAAATACGGCAGTTCACTTTTTCGCCACCCGATTTCCTTCGCCGCGCTCAACATCTCTTCGGGAGCGACATACATCACGCAGTAAGATTTCGGTTTATCAAACCAGAATCTGCCCGGCGCGTGTCCCTCGCCCGAATGAATCGCCGCCAGAGTCAGCGGCGCAAACTGAAACTTGCCGCCGCGGCAAAAATATTCGCCGACCGCATTCTGGCTGATCGTAAACTGATATTCCGGGTGCGCGTGATGCGGCAAGGGCACAACCGCGCCCGACGAATACTCGTATTTTTCGAGCAGCAATCCGTTACGTTTTCCGGCTGATATTTTTACTTCGGCGTTATCTTTCATTGAATTTATGGACAAAGAGGACTTCCGCAAGAGTTGGCGGTATAGCGATATTTACTTACCACCGGCGGTTCCAGCCATTTTGGGTTCGGGCTTGATTGGCGATGTTGTCCGGCAATTCGGCTCCGAGGTTGTCAATGCCGAGTTGGTTCTTCCTCCGGAGTTTCAGTCCGCATCGCAAACACGCCCGCGAACGCAGAACGCACGCCGTAAAAGACGACCAGCCAGAGCACCAGCGCCACCAATCCGGGCAGCAAACCTGCCGGTGCCATCAGGAGGTGATACAAAAGAATGTTCACGATCACCGGACCAAGTAGCACGAGCGCGAGCGGAACGAAACGATTAGCCAGCAGCAGCGCACCTCCGATCAGCTGTAACGAAAACACCGGCGTCATGTAGTGCGAAGCGGCAAGCGCACCGAGGTATTGACTGGCTAACCCGGCAGGCGGCGGCGGTTGGGGAATGAAGTGAAAAAACCCGTTCAACCCGAAGACTAGAAACATCAGTCCGAGCAGGTAGCGAGCGATCAATGTGGCAACTTTCATTGCGATTCCTTATCTTTCTGTGAACCTGTCTATATGTGAACCTGTGACATGTGAACCTGTGACAACTGACAAGTAAAGCAGGCTTACTTTCTTCGATTCTGCGGAAGAAGATGAACAAGCCATGCAAGCACTTACTTAACTTGGAACACAACAAACCCTCGCTCGTTCTTTCCACCATCAACTAAGTTTTGGATGGGGTTGTTGCGGAGAAGGCGCAGCTGCCGTGGCATCCCGCACCCCGCCGACGTGTCCGGTAATTCGTTTTCGCTCCAGCAAGTACGCCCCGCCAAGCAGAGCGAAAATTATGATGCCAAGTCCTAACTGACCGGGAAGACCAAGCAACGTCGGAGCAGCGGCGGCAAATTCAGGATTGAATGCCGCAACGCCGGGAAACAGGAAGGCGAGTGCCTGAGCCACCCAGTAAAGCGCCGCGAACACAACGGCGATACTGATATTCAATTGTTCATCGCCCCTGCGCCTGCCCCCAGAGAAAATAGAGCGAGAGCGCACCGAGCAGCGGACCGAATGCCATTGTCTGCGCGTTGTGGAACTTGGCGTGCGGCGTCCAACGTGGATTGTAGATGTGCGTCTCGTTCCAGTCCGCAAGGTATGGTCCGAAGATCGTAATCAGCGCAACAAGAGTGATGATCCACGCTCCTATTCTCAAACCTTTCATATGCCAACCTCCCCGTATGTCAACACGTGTCGTTAAGACTAAACTTGGTCGAACTTCATGTCAGCCGACAGCGCGTTTCGCCCGATCCTAACTTGTTAAATTGAATGATGACTGCTGTAGAATTTCGGAATTGTTTTTCCACGCGGAGATATTGTTAAGCGCGGTTACTTCTTCTGCTCTCTTGTTTTCACGGCACTCGGAAACCCACACAGCAACAACGCCAGCCATTCTGCGCTCGGTAATATCTTCAGCTTTTGCGCGGCTGCCCAAAACCTGCGGCGCAATGGCGATTTTTTCGGTGACGTCTTCTTCAAATCGTTTGATAATTTTGATAGCTGATTTATTCATTTTCTCTGCCCGTTTGTACAACTTTATAAAATTGGTTAAATGCAGCATCGAAGTTTCGCCGGTTAAGCGCGGCTGACACTAACTCGTTATCCGAATGCCACTTTGAATCGGCATTTGAATTTTCTTGAGTTGTCTGGCTGAAGGTATAAATTTACACAGCCAAACAACTCATGTCAGTGTGTTATCACACAGTTGGGGAAATTCAGTTGCAACGCTTTCGGCTTCAATAAAAATGCTTCGAGGTTGCAAGGATAGATCGAAAGAATAAAGGAATCACTGAGATTTAAGGTTGGTTGTGTTCATTGGGTGTGTAAACTTGAGATCGAAGCAGTATCTGAAACCAACTTTTCTTATATTTCTGCCCCTGTGCGTTAGCGCACAGAAAGCTTGTCTTGTTGTTATATACTGTGTCGGTTATCGTTTTGCCGATATGGCTTTGTAATTTTCTAGAGATGCAAATGGAATATGCCCGCAACTGCCAATATCAACGATGCGTTGAAAAATCATTTGCTCCGCGCTTTGCCGGAGGAAGACTTCGCCAACATCAAGTCTAAGTTGGAGCCGGTTTCTTGTACGCTCGGTAAAGTTCTCTACGAATCGGGCGATAAAATGAATTACCTCTATTTCCCTACCTCGGCAATCGTATCGATGCTCTACATCATGAAAAACGGCGCGACCGCCGAAATCGGCATCGTCGGCAACGACGGATTAATCGGTAACGCGCTGTTTATGGGCGGCGACACGACCACCAGCCGGGCGATAATTCAGAGCGCGGGCAACGTGGTCAGAATGAAGGCGAAGGATTTGAAAGAGGAGTTTTCAAAGGGCGGAATATTTCAACAGCTTCTATTGCGCTACACGCAGGCATTAATGACGCAGATTTCACAAACCGCTGTTTGCAATCGGCTACATCCAATCGAACAGCAGCTTTGTCGTTGGCTGTTGCTGAGCCACGACCGTCTTGATTCGGACAAACTGGTTATGACACACGATCTTATTTCCAACATGCTCGGCGTGCGGCGTGAAGGGATCACGCTGGCTGCCCAAAAACTGGCGAAGCAAAAGTTAATTAAAAACGTGCGCGGGACGATTACGGTAGTTAACCGGCAAGGACTGGAAGAAGCGGTTTGCGAGTGTTATCAAGTCGTCAACGACGAATACAATCGCCTTCTCGGCAGAGGCATGTCCAGAACTTTCGGATAACGCTCCTGCATGAGACCGAGCTTTCGTGCTTCTTTCGTGTTTTATGATGAAGTCTTTTGATGTCAAAAATACAGTTCAAAACTTACCGATAACCAATCAACTGCTCGGTGCACTTCCGGCAAAGGAGTATCAACTCCTTTTTCCCAAACTGGAACTGTTCAACTTAAATTACACCGAGGTTATTCACGAACCTAAGCAGGTGATGGAGTATCTCTATTTCCCGAATAGCGGAATCGTTTCAATGAATGCAGTAGAGGGAAAACAAACGGTTCTGGAAATCGGGATGATCGGAAAAGAAGGCGTCTTCGGGCTTCCTATTTTTCTCGGCGACCCCCGGGCGTTTGGTCGCGTAATTGTGCAGGGCGCGGGTAGCGCGATGAGAATAAATGCGGCTGACTTACACAACTTCTGCGAGATGGGCGGCGCGTTGCCGCGCCTTTTGAAACTCTACACTTACAGGTTTGTTAATCAAATAACCCAAGCAATGGTGTGCAACAATCTTCATCGTATAGAAGCGCGACTCGCACGCTGGCTGTTGATGATGCGTGACCGGATGGAAGACAACAAATTCCCGGTTACGCACAACTTCATATCGAATATGCTCGGCGTGCGGCGCGAAGCGGTCAGCAAATCAGCCTGCAGTCTTTCTCGCCGGCAATTGATAGGTTATCAACACGGCAATCTTGAAATCATTGATCCGGCGGGTTTGGAAGCCGTCGCCTGCCCTTGCTACGCCATTATTAAAGAAGAAGAACGACGATTATCTCGGTTTGATATTCAGTCGTCGGTGACTACGCTCAAAGGGCGGTAACGTATTAGCTGACAGGCATTGACAAATTATTTAGGGGTTACGCAATTGAACTACGGTAGCGTAAAAAGGTTGAATGAACGCGCCGAAAGTCAGTTGCGAAGATTACATTAACTTCCTTGTGGCGACGCCGCGCACCTGCACGGGTGTCGAAGCGGCGCGCACCACTTCGGTTTGCGATCTGCATCTTAAGCAACCGAAGCTTCGGAAGAAATATGAGCAACTTCTTGGACGTTCTTAACCGCTCGAACTCAGGTTAAGCATCCGGGGAAAAGTCGAACGCCGCGCCGCCGCCCGTCGCAAGTCGGGAGCACCGCGAACCGTCCGCCGAGGATGCGAACTGGCGGTTCGCTTTTGCGCGTTAAGCAAGATTTTCCTTCCACACATCAGCCACGATTTCATAAGAATGAAGCCTTGCCGTATGGTCGTAAATCATCGAGTTAAGCATCAACTCATCGGCGTCTGTTTCTGCCAGAATCTTCTCTAAACCCCTTTTCACAGTGGCGGTGCTACCGATTACCGAACCGCCTAAACGAGACTCAATAGCCGCCTTTTCCCGTGCCGTCCAAACCTCGTTCATGTTTTCAATTGGCGGCTGCATTTCGCCCGGCGTTCCGCGCGATAGTCGGAGAAAAGCTTGGAACTGTGTCGTTGCTAGAAACTGCGCTTGCGCGTCCGTCTCGGCGGCGACCATATTCATCGCCAGCATCGCGTATGGTTTTTCTAATTTCTCCGATGCTTTGAAGCTCTTTCGATAAAGTTCGAGCGCGGGCAAGATGTATTCGGGCGAAAAATGCCCTGCGAAGGCGAAGGGTAATCCAAGCTGTCCGGCAAGCCGTGCTGAAAAATCGCTCGAACCAAGAAGCCAAACGGGGATGTTCAACCCCGCGCCCGGTACGGCTCGCACTCTTTGATTTTCCGTTGGCGCGCGAAAGAAGAATCGCAACTCTTCGAGCAACTCCGGGAAATCGTCGCCGTCACTATGCAGTGTGCGACGCAGCGCACGCGCCGTCATTTGGTCTGAACCGGGAGCGCGTCCCAAACCTAAATCAATCCGATTAGGGAACAACGATTTGAGCGTCCCGAATTGTTCGGCGATGACGAGCGGCGCGTGATTCGGCAGCATGATGCCGCCCGCGCCGACGCGGATTTTTGATGTTCCGCTTGCGATGTAGCCGATCACAACCGATGTCGCCGCGCTTGCGATGCCCGTCATGTTGTGGTGTTCGGCGAGCCAGTAACGATGAAATCCCAGACGCTCGGCGTGCTGCGCTAAATTCAAAGAGTTGCGGAACGACTCTGCCGCCGTCGAACCCTGATTGATCGGCGAGAGGTCGAGAACCGAAAACGGAATGTCGGAAAGTTTCTTCATCGGGTTAATCGAATATTTCAGACGGCTTCGCGAGCGTAATCTTCAATGGTCGTCGCACCTCTGCGAGTTTCGGTTGCCGCGTTATTTTCAAAAACTATATGACCGGAGTTAAAGCCGCGCATCATCTCGACGTAACTGTTCGCAGTTTCGGGCGAAAACCCGAAACCTTCAATCGTCCGCTGCCACTCGCTTTCAGGAAGGGCGACGGCTTGCACATCGCGCTTCAATGCAGCAGTGAAAGCGGCGGCGACATCATTTGGCGAATAATCCGCCGCGCCGTAGAGTTCGATGGTGCGCTTGCCCGTCCACTCTTCGGTTAAGGCAACGGCGGCAGCGCGCCCGATGTCTTTCGCCGCCGCCATCGGCAGCTTGCGATCAAGCGGCTGATAGAAGCCCGGCAAAACGCCTTTTTCAGCGACAACCGAAACCACGCCGTTCCAGTTGTCCATAAACCCCGCCGCGCGCAAGAAAGTCACCGGAATCTCTAGCTCGCCGAAGATGTTTTCCAGATAATGCGTCGTCAGGATATTGCCCGTGCCGGATGCGTGCTGCGAGCCGACGGATGACAGCAAAACGGCTTTACGCACGCCGGATCTCCTTATCGCTTCCACGTAATGCGCGCCGACCTCTTTTGCAATCGCAAATATAGCTTTCCGAAATGATTTGTAGTGATTCTGATTTTGTTCTTCTATCTGACATTTCAAATTTGAGATTTCAAATACACAATCTATTTAGAAAACCTATATATCAGAGGCGTCGTAAGCGGGCGGATTCATCGCGTAAACGCCTGTCGCTCCCGTTAACGCGGTGATCATCGCACTCGCGTCCGTCAAGTCGGCAAAAGCAACGTCTGCGCCTTTCGCCCGCCAGGCGTCGGCGGCTTTATCCGAGCGCAGCACGACGCGAACGGGAAGTTTGCGCTCAAGCAAGGTGTCGGCAACCGCGGAACCGGTTTGTCCGGTCGCGCCGAAAACAACATACATAATTTTTCTCCTAAAATAACCAAGTTGGCGTATGCCAAAAGTGCGATTAGCTTACGATCTGCGGTGCCACTGCTTCCTCAACTCCATATGCAGCCTGCATCTTCAAGTTCTCTGCGACAGCTTGCGAATCTTCGTTCGCGTCAATCTCCACGATCTTTCCCCAACGCATCCGAACGATATGAACGCCGTGATTGCGGTAAGGGGAACCGTCTGGAAGTGTGTCGGCAGCCGACCAACGGATGATAACGGTGGTGTTGTGAGGCAGACCCTTTACCCAAATATCATGCACCGTCAGCGTGAGTTTAGGGACAAGACGACCTAACCGTTCAAACCAGAGGCGCAACGTCTCGCGATCATGACGCTCACCGCCCAGCGCGTGCCGCCCTCCAAACCGATGGTGGACGTTCGGAACACAATCCTTCAATAACGCATCGAAATCCTTTTGATTAACTCGCTCGAAATTCTTTTTGGCGATCCGCTTGACGATTGCGTGATACATAAATCATTCCTTTGAATTGTTCGGCGGCGCGTTATAGCCAGAAAAATCATCAATCACAAAAAGAGGCTTGACATCAATACGCCGCACTGTTGGTTTCATCCTTGACCTCGGTTTTGATAACGAAAGCCCTTAATTCGACAATCTTACCCTCGCGAAAGCGCCAGACATCGCAATATGAGTGATGAACCGCCTTCCCGTCCTCGTCCTTTATGGTTATGTCGCCGAGTACCGTGAGGAATTCACCCTCAGCGATTGTGTTATCGACCGTGAACTTTGGCGGCTCTATGTATGTCGTTGCCATATACTGGCGAACGGCTTCTTTTCCTTTAAGGGTTCTGTCGCCGACAAACGTCCATTGGGTGTCGTCGGCGCAGAACGACAAAAATCCTTCATAGTTGCCTTCAGCGACAGCCGCATTTGCCTCTTCTAAGATTGCTTTATTTGTCTCTGACATCTGAATCTCTCCTTGTGTTCAAGTGGATGCTTTAACGAAGTTGTTTTTCTACCGGCGCATCCGTTGTAAACGATAGCTGCCAAACTTTGTATTAAGCGGAATCGAATCTATTTTTGACGCGAACACGAGAATACTTTTCGTATTTGTTCGCGGCTCATCCGCCTATGCGTCAATCGAATCGCGCATCCCGCCATAGACAACATTGTGGACGAACTCATTAGCGAAAAAGCTGTTCGGAAACGCGCAGACTGCTTGTGCCCAAAAGTTTGTATCTCATTTTTGCTCCTGCATTTTTCGACGGGTTTCACACCTTAGCGACGCATTTGATTTCAATCATCAGTTCGGGAAACGCGAGCCGCTCGATTTGAACGATGGTGCTTGCCAGAACCGGACTGCCGGAAAAGATTTCCTTGCGGCATTTGACCGCCGCCGCGTAAGCCGCTTCTATATCAGTGACAAACAGTGTCTCGTCAACGATGCTCTCCACACCCGCACCGTAGTCCGCCAGTAGTTTTTGCACGTTGGCATAAGCCCGCCGCATCTGCGCTTCCATATCATTGATACCGACGATTTCTCCCGTCTCGTCGTGGCTGACCTGCCCGGACAGATAAACGGTGTCGCCGACTTTGACCGCCTGCGAGTAGCCGTATTCTTGTTCCCACGGCATATTCAAACTTTTCACTTCCTTGCTGATCTTCATAACAATTTTTCCTTGAATTTATAATTGTATTTAACTCGCCTGAGGCAAAAGCGTCGGTTCAATCTCTTCGACTTCGTTTCCGCGAACGATTGTTCGTTTTCCGGCAATCAGGATTAATAAGGCTAGCAGGGCGGTCGCCGCCAAAATACTAATGGCGGGAAGACTGTTGCCGGAGCTGAAAAGCCCGACTCCCGATGACGCAAGTGCGCCCGTGCCGATTTGCAGAAATCCGAGTAAAGCCGAAGCGCTGCCGGCGTTTTTGCCGAAAGGAGCGAGCGCGAGAGCAGTCGCATTCGGAGACAGAATGCCGAGACACGAAAGAAACGCGAAAAAAAGAATCGTCGTGGCGGTGAGTCCGAAGAATCCTGTAAATGTTCCGGCAAGAAAAATAACGCTCACGACGCACTGGCAAATGAGCGCGACATGAAAAATGCGCTCGCTCTCGAACCATCGCGTCAAGAGAAGATTCACTTGGCTGCCGCCGATAATCCCGATTGAAAGAAGCGCGAATATGCCGCCGAATGTTTTCGCGCCGACTCTGAAAATGTTCATAAAAATAATCGGCGAAGCGGCGACGTAAACGAGCAGTCCGGCAAAGGAAAACGCGCCCGCGAAAGCATAAGTGTAAAATTGCGGCTCTTTTAAGATCGCAGCGAAATTAACCAGAATAGGTTTGAGTTTCAACGAAACCGATTCGTCCGGCTCGTGACCTTCCGGCAAAAAGAAAAACACGACGGCGAGCAGCACCGCGATCATTCCCGCCAAAACGATGAACACCGCTTGCCAGCCCAAATTCGCGGCGACAAAACTGCCGACCGTCGGCGCGAGCAGCGGCGCGGCTCCGAGAATCAATACGAGCAAGGAGAAAACTTTCATTCTTTCTTCCGCCGGGAAGAAATCCCGCACCATTGTTACCGCCGCGACCTGCGCCGCGCATCCGCCTAACGCCTGAAGGAAACGGAAGACGATTAGCGATTCGATTGTGCCGGAAGCGATGCAGCCGATTGACGCCGCGATGAATAATAAAAGACCGAAGTAGAGCGGAGGTTTTCTTCCGAAACGATCCAGCAGCGGTCCGTAGAAAATCTGTCCGATTGCCATTCCGACTAGATAACTCGACAACGAAAAAGCGATTTTCGGCGCGCTCGTATCTAAATCAGTCGCAATCTGCCCAAACGCGGGCAGATACATATCAATGGCAAAAGGCGTGACGGTTGATAACGCGCCGAGAATTAAGATGATGAAGAAATTACTTCGTTTTGTTGAACTCATTTTTCGATTTTGAGAACTTTCATTTCTTGAGAGCGGACGACGGCATTTGCCTGAGTCGTTGACGGGCGACCCGTGAGCCGACTCAAATCACCGCAAAGGTTTTCCATTGCCGTAAATCGCGCCCACTAAAGCTGTCGGAAATTCTCCGACCATTCCAGCAATGGCGGTGTCGGACAAGCAAACCACCGTCAGCTTCTCTTTCGGGTCAACGAAATAAAACCAAACCGTCTATATCCATTCGTCACAAGCAGCCGTTCGCGCGTCTCCGGTTATGAAAAACGCGCGAAGCTGCTGTGTCCGGTTATGAAAAACGCGCGAAGCTGCTGTGTCCGGGCAAAACCCGTTCAAAATCATTTCGACGATCTTGATCGGCAAGGTTTTACCAGGGCAATTCATGACCGAGATGAATGAATTTACCGGTGTAACCGTCCGCCGGAAGCGTCGCCAAATCAACCGAAGTTTTCGCGCCTTCTTCGACCGGAATGTCGCCAGTTCGGTTCATATCGGTGACGACCGAACCCGGATGCGCCGCGTTGACTTTAATTGAGGTGTCTTTTAATTCGTGCGCGAGATGCACGGCGTAACCGTTGATCGCAGTCTTCGAGATGTCGTAAGCCGGACGTTTGTAATTATAAATCGGCGAATTCGGGTCGCTGTGCAGAGAGAGCGAACCCAACCCACTTGATAAAAAGACTATTCTGCCAGCGTCCGATTTCTTTATTAACGGAACAAATTCCTGCGTGACGGCGATCGTGTTGAAAAAATTCGTATCAAAAGTTTTGCGAAAAACATCCGGTGAAGTCTCGCTCGCTTGATGTGCCGCGCCGGTGTTGTCCTCGAGCAAAACTCCGGCGTTGTTGATTAAAATATCGAGTTTGCCGTAATTTTTTTCAACGTGCTTTGCCGCCGATTTATGCGTTTTCGCGTCATCAACGTCGAGCAAAATGAATTCCGCGTCGAAGCCTTCAGCCTTCAATTTGGCTTCAGCTTCCCTGCCGTTTTCTTCGGTTCTCGCCCCGACTAAAACCTTGATTCCCTTTTTCGCGAGTTGCCGCGCCGTTTCAAAACCGATGCCGCGATTGGCTCCGGTAATCAATGCTACTTTTTTATTTTGTTCGCTCATCACTACTTCCTCTTCTTGTGTGAATTTATTGATTTCATTATCAAGCGGTTGCGGCGGTATCAAAATTCGTGTCAATCGCCCGCGTCCGCCAGATCGAAATTTCCTGTTTCACCTGTTCGAGCTTGGCTTCGATGGCTTCAAACGCAGGCAATCCCAGCGGCAGGCGAAACGGCGGATCGTCCGCTTCGACCGCTTCGATGATGACGCGCACGGCTTTCACCGGATCGCCCGCCGTGCGGCTAAATTCTCGAAAAGCCTCGGGAAGCTGCGTGGTCACTGGATAAGCCTCCGGCAGAAGATTGTCGGCGAAAATCGCGCGCTCGACACCGCCCGTGTAAAAAGGTCCCGGCTCGACCAGCGTCGTCTTTATTCCGAGCGGCGCGACTTCCGCCGCCAACGCTTCGGAGATGCCTTCGAGCGCAAATTTCGATGCCGAATAAATGCCCAACGACGGAAACGCCGAAAACCCGACCACCGAACTGATATTAACGATATGACCGCTTTTTTGCCGGCGCAAAACGGGCAGAGCTTCGCGCGTGACATTCAAAACGCCGAACAGATTCGTGTCAAACTGCTGCCGGATTTGTTCATTGCTCGTTTCTTCAATCGCACCGGCTAGTGCGTAACCGGCGTTATTAACCAGCACGTCAATGCGCCCGAATTCCTTGACAGCTTCAGAAACCGCATTTTTTACGTCTTCAAGATTCGTCACGTCGAGTTTTACCGCACGAGCCGTGTCGGGATATTTTTCCACCAAGTCCTGTAAAACTTCCGGCTTTCGCGCCGTCGCCACCACCCTTTCGCCCTTCGCCAAAACTTCTTCCGCCAGAATGCGTCCGAAGCCGCTCGACGTTCCCGTAATAAACCAAACTTTGTTTTCGCTCATAATTTTTCCTCTTAATCTCTCTCTTTATGTCTCCGAATTGTTACCGAAGTAGTAACAGTTACATCCAAAAAAATTTAGCCGCAACTAATATCTGCGATTACTTCCGCCAGACTCGTATCTCCCAAATTGCCTTCAAACGAATTCTGCGCTTTGTCTAAAACTTTATTCATTACCGATTCGATATTGCAGCTCACACGGCAACTGCCTTGTACCGGATAGTCGTGAATCGCAAAAGTCTGCGGAGCGTCAACCGCTTTGTAAATTTCCAGCAGCGAAACGTCTTCAGCTCTTTTAGCCAGCACGCATGAGCCGGATTTTCCGGTCGTCGTGCTGACGAGACCCGCTTTCGACAGTTTCGCCAAAATCCTTCTCACAAAACTCGGACTCGTATTGATGCTTCCCGCCAGTTCGCTTGATGTCGCTTGCCGCCCGCCACCAAAGCCGAGCGCGATCATCAAATGAACCGCGATTGAGAATTGGGTGTTGGTCGCCATAACGGTTACTGTATTAGATACAGTTAGGATTGTCAAATGGAGATTTAGGTAAAAGCCAGTGTTACACGCACCGAGCAGACTACCGCTCAAGTGTTCTACGTCTGTTAGTAAAGTGCGCGTTAGTGGCTCTCTTTAATCATTTCGATTGTGGTAAAGAGCCATTTTCATTGTGTAGCGGGTGCTCTTTGGTTATTCCTGTTTGACGTTTACCGCGCAGCTGACGATATGTCTAGGTTCTCGCCGAAACCGAGCACCACAAAGCGCCGTCCGTCGTTGCCCCCTGCGGCTGCCTCTCTTTGTTCAAGCAGACGCCGCAACTCATCGGGAGCTTCCATCTCGCCGTCATCCGCGAGCGGGAACGTGCCGAAGTGTATCCCGATGCTTGTCGCGGCTCGCAGATCATCGTGCGCGCGTATGGCTTCTTGGGGTGACATATGGAAGTCTGACATAAACCACACGGGACGATACGCGCCGATAGGCAGCAGCGCGAGTTGGAATGATTTGAATTTTTCACGCGCCTGTGCAAAGTGGTCGCCATAGCCTGTGTCTCCAGCGAAATAGACGTTGCCCGCCGCGCCTTCGATGACGAAACCGCACCACAGCGTGCGCCTGCGGTCGCTCGTCGCGCGCGACGTCCAGTGCCGCACGGGCACGCTCGTCAAGCGCACGCCACCTTCGAGTTCAACCGTCTGCCACCAATCAAGGTCAACGCCACCCGCGACCCCTTCTCTTTCAAGTAGCGCGCTGTTACCGAGTCCGACATACACAGGGGCTTTGTGCCTCTCTGCCAGCCGCCGCAAGGTTGGCACGTCCATATGGTCGTAGTGATTGTGACTGACGACAACAGCATGAATCGGTGGCAAGTCATCGAACTGCAGACCTGGCGGGCGCACGCGCTTCGGACCGACGAAGGCGAACGGACTCGCGCGCTCCGACCACATGGGGTCGGTCAGTATGTTCACGCCGTCAATCTGAATCAGCACGGTCGCGTGATTGATGAACGTCACGCGCAACTCGCCGCGCTCAACCTCTCGCGGCGGCGCGGCGCCGGGCGCAACCTCGCGGTAATCCATCCACGCGCCGCGCTCACCCGATGACAATTGCCAGCGCAGAATGTCGAACAAGCCTTTGTCTTTCGTCGGCACGGAGTTGTCGAAAACTTCGCCGTCGAAGTGATCCGTGATTGCGCCGCTGTAGCGCGGCGCGGCGAGCATTCGGTCAATGACAAAGAAGATTGCCATGCCGCCGACTACAACCGCGCCGCCCGCGAGAAGCGGGCGCCGTAGCCAAAGGTTTTTCGGGAGTATTTTGACCATCACAGGCTCTACAGAACTTTGGGGAATCAAACAATGAAAGAGTAGTAGTCGGCTTCGTTTTGTTGTATTCGCAAACGAATGTGACCGCTCAACACAAATCGAATTTTATTCTCAATGTCAATCCACTCATCGGGGCGCAGAAGATGGGACACACGTTTCCCGGCGCAAGCGTGCCACATAACCCTGCCGAAACGGAAAGGCTGCTTATTGAGTTCGGAACTCTTTCAAAGCTCACGAGAAAACCGGTCTTCTACGACAAGGCGATACGCGCTGCGGGTGAAACTTCCAACCGCCGTTCGTCGCTCGGACTTGTCGGCACACGCATCAATTCCTAATGCATTCAGAAGGAACTGATTCCGCGCTGTCCCGCCGCGTCGGCATGACTACCAACCCAAGCGAACGGTCGTCGTTTTTCACGAGGCACGCAGGAAGTCTCAACCGGTTCATCAAGCAGCGAGCGCGTGCTGGATTTCTTGCCGCGCGCCCGCGACCGCTTCGCGCACGGCTTCTTCGCCTTTCGCCGTGTTGTTGATGTGGATCAAGTTGACATCGGTGATGCCGATGAAGCCGAAGACCGTCTTAAAGTATGAATCCTGAAAGTTTAATTTCTCCATCGCCTCGCCCGCACCGTAGCCGCCGCCGCCTCTGCTCGTGACGACAAAAACCTTCTTCCCTTTCGCTAAACCTTCGTAGGTCGGAAGAAATGTTTTGTTGACGCGAATGACTTGGTCGAGCCATGCCTTGAGCATCGCCGGGATGCCGAAGTTGTACATCGGCGCACCGACGACGAGTGTATCGGCGCGCAGCAACTCAGCGATTACCTCGTCCGAGTAGCGAAGAGTTTCGCGCTGGGCGGGCGTGCGCTCGGCTTCCGGCGTGTACGCGCCCTGCTGCCAATCTTCCGTCAAGGAGGGCGGTGGCTCATGCCCTACATCGCGATACGCGACGACTGCCTCCGGGTGCGTTTGCTTGAGTAAGCCGACGAGTTCAGCGGTCATGCGCCGCGAATGAGAAGCCGCGCCGCGCGGGCTTGAATCTATGTGTAAGATGTTCATCTTTGTTTCCTTCTCTCTAATTCTTTGGTGCATCGAAACACCTTTATCATTTCCTTGCTCACGCACCTACACGCAAAATGATTTTGCCGCGCGTGCGCTGTCGTAGATAGATCAATTCATACGCCCCGCGCGCTCACCAGCCTAACGACTCTCCACCTCGGGTGCCCATCGTCGCGCCCGCGTCTCGTAAAGTCTCTGCGGCGGACGCTTTTTCTATGCGCCGCCTGCGCTTCCGCACCTCGCGCCGTGCGTTCGACACTTCCGCATAATCGAAGATGTTCTCGACGAGCGGCGAGAAGAGCATCGTGACCCAGTCGAAGATTCCGTATAGCATGTTCTTCACAACTCTTCCTCCGGTGTGTGCTTCTCTTCTTGCGCTGCTTGTTCGTCTCTGCCTTACGCGCCGTGCAGCACAGATTTCAAGCGCGTAATCAGAACGCCGTTTCAGCCGCCGCCCAGTCTGCGTCCGTCAACCCTATCTCTTCGTGCGCGTGCGGCGAGCAAATTGTCGAACCCAAACGCTCCCCCGCCGTCAGCCGCGAACTTGACGAGCGCGCCGAGAATCGCGAGATTCTTCAAGACCTCGATCATCTGTTGTTGAGTTTGCGCCGGGTCGGCGAGGTTAGCAGCGTGGAAGATGAGCGTTGCCGGGATAAGAAAGACGATCAGCGCGATGGCAGCCCACCGCGTCTTGTAGCCGACGAGCAGCATCGTCCCACCTATAAGTTCGATCAGGATCGCCGCCGTCAGAAAGAGCGACGGCGCTGGGAAGCCGACGCTCGCCATCATCCCAGAAGTAGCCGCGAAGCCGAACAGCTTGCCGACGGCTGACATGATGAAAATGAGCGCAACGAGCAAGCGCGACAGCGGATGCAGATAGGAATTCATAATTTTCTTCTCCTCTTTGATGTGAAATCTCGCGGCTATTCCAAGTCGGATTGTACTCATTCAGATAGTCGTTATAACGACTATCTGGCTAAATTTTTTAGCTGGCGTTCTCGCGCGCCTGCTCCAGTAATTCGTTGAGCGTATCGAGTCGTTTAGCGCCGAGGTGTCCGAGCATCGCGCGCGTGCTCTCGCTCACGGGTTGGTCGAGTTCTTTCAGCAACTTTAGCCCGTCCTCCGTAATGCGCGTGATGATGACGCGGCGATCCTTTGTGTCGCGCTCACGCACGATCAGCCCGCGCGACTCCAGACGGTCGAGCATCTTCGTTACGTCCGGGTCGCGCGACACCATTCGCTCGCCGACCTCGCGACAAATCAGCCCGCCGCCGTCTGCGCCGCGCAGTATCCGCAGCACGTTATACTGCGTCGGAGTCAGATCGTAGGGTTTGAGTAGCTCCGTCGCCTTCCACAATAGCGCCTCCGCCGTGCGCTGGAGGTTTAGGTAAACCTCTTCCTCACGCGACGCGAACGGCTTGGATTGCTTCAGCTGTGTTTGTAGTTTACCCGGCATGACGTGAGAATACTCCTTGCAAGGACTATCTGTCAAGGGTCTGATTGCTATTTTTTGGTGGAGCTTCTATTTGCCGCTGAAAATCTTTTTTCGATTTAACCCGCCGCTCATAGCATGAATCATGACTTCTGAAAGGTCCAGAGTCATACTTTGCGTATTCCGATGTTTGTGATCAGTGATTCCGCGCAGTTGGCTGTCCCGGACTTTTGATGATTCGCGTTTGTCCTGACGGCGGAGGTCGTTGCTACTTTTAGTTCACGTGAAGAACTCTGGCTTTCAGAAGATCGAAGTTCGCGCGTCCGAACATCTGCCTTTTGATGTACTTCAGCCGGTTGACTTGTCCTTCCGTTTGCCCGTTACTCCATTTGTGAGTTAGTCCGGCACGCACCGCCGCCTCGTCACGGCGCAAGTTCGTCACGAAGTTCTCGAACTCAACCATCCCGCTTTCCGCTGCTGAGTTTATCCAACTTGTCAGCGACTCGCTGGCTCGCTCACGCACGATGCGCCGGAACTCTTGCACCAACTCACACCCCCTTTTGATCGTCGGACTCAAAGTCGTGATGCCGGCGATCAGTTTCTGTTCCTCATCACTCAGGCGTGGCGTCGGCTTGAGCAGCAACCACACGACGGCGCGTGGCGATGGTGTTTTCGGCAACGGCGTTTTGAAGACATCTGGAACGGGTTCGCGCCAAAGGTGAACATAACGGCGGATGGTCACCGAGCTGCCGCCATAACCTTGCGCTTTGATTTCACGGAACAGGTGCTTCGCGTTGTGACAACCTTCGTCCCACCGCTGCCGCAGATAAGCATCGAACCTCATCGCCTGTTTGCGCCCCCGGCGGCGCGGCGCGCGGTTTGGATAAATGTCAGCACCGAAAAGTCGCGCGATAGTCGAATGATGACGACCGACTTGCAGCCTGATCTGATTGATGGTGAACCCTCGCCGCTTCAACTCCTGAGTCGTCACATACAATGCTCTTTGCTCGGTGTCGTGTTGTTCACCGGCAACATCTCGCTCTTCAGTCTCCGACACCACAGCCATTTGCTGACCAAGCACAGCATCGTCATTTACCTTCGCGCGCTCATCGGACTCCACAGCGACCACGGCTTCATTTTGAGGGGGTACGTCAAAAGTGGACGCCATAAGTTGCGGATTGTGGGCGACCTTTCACGCCGCCCGTTGCTGTTGCGCTTCGCCGACGTACCGCTGCATGAACGCTGCCGGTGACAAATATCCTAAGCGTGCTTGGCGTCGTTGGCGGTTGTAAAACATGTCTATGTACTCAAGAACTTCACGTTCGGCTTCGCGCCGCATCGCGTATCGGCGATGATGCACGAGTTCGGTTTTCAAACTTCCCCAAAAACTCTCAATCGGTGCGTTGTCATAACAGTTACCCTTGCGGCTCATCGAAGAGCGCATCCCGTAACTTGTCAACAATCTTTGGTACTCCGCGCTGGCATACTGTGAACCGTGATCCGAATGATGAATCAAACCTGCCCCCGGTCGGCGTGTCTCGACTGCTTGTCGTAATGCGCCAATCACCAACTCCGCAGTCATCCGCTCACCACACGCTCGTCCGACAATCTCGCCCGCAAACAAATCCTTGATCGCCGCCACGTACAACCACCCTTCTTGTGTCGGCACGTAGGTGATGTCTACCGTCCAGACGGCATCGGGACGCTCGACGCTAAAGTCTTGTGCTACCAAGTTCGGGGCAATCGGCAAGGCGTGTTTGGAATCGGTCGTCATCACGCGAAACCGCTTCTTGTGTTGCACGCAACTCAAACCCAACTCGCGCCGCAACCCCTTGATGACTCCCAGACTCGCCCGAAACCCATCGCGCATCAATTCGTGCTGCAACCGCCGACTGCCATACGTTTGACGGGTGCGAGTGTGGGCGGCGGCAATCGCTACTTTCAAGCGTTCCCGGTGAGCGGCACGCTTCGACGGTTCTCTTACCAACCATGCGTGATAGCCGCTAACTGAGACTTCCAAGACCCGGCACAACACTCTCACCGGATACACGCCGCACCACCGTTTTATGAACGCCCACCGGGCAAGTGTTCTTTGGCGAAGAACGCCGTCGCTTTTTTTAAAATGTCGCGCTCCATGCGAAGCTCTGCTACTTCGCGGCGCAAGCGCGAGTTCTCGGCTTCCTCGACACTCGCTTCGCGGCGTGCGCTGCCGCTCGCTACGGCAAGCGTGCCAGCCTCCGCACGCTTGACCCAGTTCGCCAACGTCTTCTGTGACATCGCCAGCTTGCGTGCGACTTCGGCGACGCTCAAACGGTCGCGGGTAATCATCTCCACGGCTTGAGCACGATACTCGCTGGTATAAACTTGTTTTGGTAACTGCTGCTTCATTGGTGAACCTCCATCTTTCGTCGGTGGAAAGATTAAAATCTTTCCCGTGATGGCGTCCACTTTTTCTAGCCTACCTCATTTGACGTTGCAGCAACCTCGTTTGCAGCTCGGCGCAAAACCTTGCGATGGCGGTTCAGGAGACGCTCTAAAACTTCACTGATGTTCTTGAGTAGGTGCCAGCGGTCGGCGACTTGGATAGCGTTGGGCGCACCTTTGCGCGCACCATCAGCGTATGCTCCGGCGCGGTCGCGCGTGATGATCTCCACTCCGGGATGTGCTGTGAGCCATGCGGCGAGAGTTCCGGCTTCGCGGTCGGGTAGCAGGTCAACGGGGCGATGCTTCTCATGGTCAATGAGGATCGTGCCGTAGGTTGCGCCTTTACGTTTCGCCCAATCATCAACGCCGAGAACGCGCGGCGTGGCGACTTCCGGCTTCGCCGCGCGCCTGATGCGCTCAAGCAGCGTGTCGGGACTGACGCCTAAGCCAAGTTCGCGGGCGAGACGCGCTCCGGCTTCACCACCGAGGGCGAAGCCGATAAGTTCAAGCACGGTCGTGAGGCGCGCCGTTTTCCTCGCGTAAACAGCGACCACCGACGGCAGTCGCTCGCAGAAGACGCGACGCTGGCTGGCAAAGTTCGTTGACACAAAAGAAGCGGCGAGTATGGAGTTCAAGACGGACGCTGACGCCGTGCCACGGCAGATCTGCAACGCAACGTATATAACGGCTGTGAACGCGGGTTGAGGCACAACCGCACTGCGAGCACGCGGCACTTCGTCGGCTGGCACAGACCACGAGCGTCAACGACTTGTCAGCGGAAACGATGTGCGTTAAACGAATCGCGGCGGGATCGGCAAGTAAAGATGAGACTTCCATACCGCTCGTTATAACAAGCTGGCAGGAGAATCGAAATCCGTATCATCAAAAGATCGGGAGAGCCATCAGTGCGGAATCTGCGGTCACGTTGCTCCGGAATACGCAATACTTCATCAGTCATTTCATTTGGCGCGAGACTATTGGAGCGGACACAAACATTTCTGAGTGGGTTTGAGTAAACGACACACGGTCGTTGATTGTAACTCCTATGTTCGAGCGGATATTTTAACTAAGCGGTTCATCTATCGATGCATCCAGTTCAACCGATAGCAGCCGAGCTGGAGCTTGAGTGGCGGCGCAGCCCCTTCTCATCTCCAACAGGCATGTCGCCGTACCCCCCGAAGAGTTCCTAGCCATTTGCGATAGTAACGGCTTGATGGAGGTATTCGTCATTCGAAAGTTGGGCAATCATAAAGGAGGCGAGGTCGGCGCGTGTGATCTTATGGGCTTTCTCGCCCGTTTCGGCATCGAAGACCCGAACATTACCTGTGGCGGAGTCGTCGGTGAGGATGGCTGGGCGTAGAATCACCCAGTCCAGACCGCTCGATTCGACAGCGGACTCCATTGCCGCTTTGTCCTTGTCCGCGCCGCGCAAGAAGGTCGCAAGAAGTAAGCGTTCATAAATGGGAGCGTTCGCCTTGCTCTCTCCTTCGCCGAGCATAGACGTGACCACGAGACGGCGCACACCGTTTCGCTGCATGGCAGCGATGATTGTGCTGGCGGCACTCGATTCGAGGGTCGTTGTTTTGTAAGGTGTTTTGCCGCCAATCGTGTCGAGAACGGCGTCTTGACCGAGAACCGCCGCGTCCATTGCGGCACTGTCAGCGGCGTCGCCTTCTATGACACGAACATTTGCAACGTCGTATTCGTCTGCTTTGTGAACGAAAGCCGTAACCTCGTGACCGGCTGCCACAGCCTGTTCGACGACGGCTCTGCCGGTTCTGCCGCCGGCTCCGACGACTAGAATTTTCATGGTTCTACTCCTATGCGATGTTTGTTGACGTTCCCCTCGCTCTTCCTCAGTCGGGGGAATGTTTATGTTAAGCGAGAAAAAATTGGTTGCATCGTAGTTCTGCTTGATTGCCTGCAAACGCGTATACTTTGTTTTGCTGAATGCGTCCCTTACGCGGTGTTGCTGGTCTCCGCGCAAAAAATTATAAGAGGTCTCGCCGGTGTAAACCGCGCCCAATGAGTCATAAGCCTTTCGTGTGTCGCGGGCGAGTTCTTTGAGCGGGGCGCTAATTGTGGGCGACACAAGATGGAGAGCGAACGGTGCTTTGGGGGCTGTGTAGGACGCAGACTCCTCAGCCGCGCTCAACGCGCCGCCAAGCTGCTGGAGTTCTATCATCCCTAGTGGCGGAAGATAATCCCGCGCAACCTCCGCCAGCCCGTCAAGCACGGAATCGCTTAACCCTTGCAGGCATTCCAAATTACTGAAAGTAGCGGCTCCTTGCAGACTTGAAGCCTCTTCAAACTGCGCCATCTCGGAATACGGTCGCAGGTCTAAGTCGTCAATCGCAGGTGCTTTGAACGAGAGAATCTGTTGATGCAGCGCATCAGCCGTCAATTCGTCGGTGTGACAGATGCCAATCACGCAAGTTTGCGTGCCGCGCAGGTGCAGCAGGTTCAACAAATTCTTCGGAGTCGGGGGAACCTGCATAAGTCGAAGCACCGTCGAAGTATCGTCCGTCAGATTCGACGACCATTCCCGGTAAAAGCGCAGCACTTCCGGCGCGTCTTTCATACGGTAAAAAGCCCGCCCGCCGAAAATCTTGCCGAGCGGGAAAAGTCCGACCGTCAAGGACGCGACGACTCCGAAATTCCCCCCGCCGCCGCGCAGCGCCCAGAAGAGTTCGGGATTTTCAGTTGCCGTCGTTTCGACGACCGACCCATCCGCTAACACGACAGTTGCCGCTTTTACCGTATGACAAGCCGCACCGAATTTGCGCACCAGCCATCCGATTCCGCCGCCCAGCGTGTAGCCGATGACTCCGACGTTGGACACCTGACCGGCAGGAAAAGCGAATCCTTCCGGCTCGACCGCCGCCAGCAAATCGCTGGACTGCACCCCAGGCTCAACTGTTGCGGTTCGCGCTGCCGCGTCCACCTTGATAGCCTTCATCTCCGAGAGACGCAGAAGGATGCCTCCGTTACACGGGCGGGCGATGCCATGACCTGTATTTTGCACTCCCAAAGACAGATTCCTTTCGCGGGCAAAGCGAATCGTCTCCACGATATCCTGCACGATTTTAGCGTTCACAATTGCTGATGGAAGTTGTTCAACAACCTCAAGCCACGGTGTCCGCTGCTCGTCATATTCCTTGTCCCCGTGCGTCGTCACGGAGCAGTTGACTCGCTGTTTCAGAAGTTGCAATTCGTCGTCGTGCAGAATTCCTGTTCTGTTCATGTCTTAACCTTATCAATACTGTGGACAAATTTTGACAGAAAAAGCCAACTTCCGTTTAGATGTGTGTGACCAAACATACAACCAAAGGAAGTTGGCTGATGACCGTAGTCACACAGATACTAAACCAGATGCCGGAGATTGCTAAACCTC